>DASWRT010000066.1:0-7055 GCA_036403035.1 Allostellaceae bacterium
GCCGAGGGAAGCCGCGCGGCCGACCGGACTGGAGACGTGCGATGAGTGACCTGCGGCCGCGCCAACCCGTGCCCGACCTGGAGATCGGGATGATCAACGGAACGCGCTGGCGGCTCGGCGCCGAGAAGCCGGCGTCCTTCATGCTGCTCGTCTTCTATCGCGGCCTGCACTGCTCAGTCTGCAGGGACTATCTCCAAGGCTTCGACCGGCTGCTCGACGATTTCGCGTCGCGCGGCGTGCACGGCGTATCGCTGACGATGGACGCGCGCGACCGGGCGCAGCGCGCCTTCGACGAGTGGGATCTGCGGCGCATGCCGATCGGCTATGGCCTCTCCGAGCAGGACGCGCGGCGCTGGGGGCTTTACCTGTCGCGCGGCGTCCGTGAGGGCGAGCCTCCTCTCTTCTGCGAGCCGGGACTTTTCCTCGTCCGTCCCGACCGCACCCTCTACTGCGCCGCCGTCCAGAGCGCGCCCTTCGCCCGTCCGCCGCTTTCCGAGCTGCTGAAGGCGGTCGATTTCATCCGCGAGAAGGACTACCCGGCTCGCGGCGAGGCGTGACCGCGCCGTCGGTCGGACGCAGTGCGCGCGGTGCTACCGCCGCGGGAACGGCCGGTGAGAGGCATAAATCGGCCTCGTGAGCCGATCCTCAACTTTGCCACAGCGCGCCTCGGCTGACGGGCCGAGCGCTCCCATCGTCCTGATTGCAATTGTTTCTTGCCCATCCCGGTATGGTTTTGCCTCCTCCCGCGTTACGGGAGTGTGACAGGAATGCCGCGCGTGTGACGCAATTGAAACTTGACCCGTCGGAGCAAGACGATGGACAAAAGGGGCGTTGGCCATCGCAATTCGAGAGGGACGAATGGCGCTCCGACCAGCAACTGCGGCAGGGTTCGCTCTGCTCCTCGGGTGCATTACTTGTGTTGCTACGGCTTCGTCTGTCGGCGCCGCCGAACTGTACGGCCCGGCATTGTCGCGCGTCGCGCACGCCGGCAACGGCGCTTCAGCCTCGACCTACTCCAGGGTCGGCGAGGCATCCTGGTACGGCGGCCGCCACATCGGCCGGCTCACCGCCAGCGGTGAACGGTTCGATGCGCGCAAGATGACCGCCGCGCATCCGAGTCTGCCGCTCGACACCCGCGTCCGCGTCACCAATCTGCGCACCGGCCGCTCCGTCGAGGTGCTGGTGAACGACCGCAGCGCTCGCAGCACCGGCCGCGTCATCGACCTCTCGGCGCATGCCGCCGCTGCATTGGGCATCAAGCACCAAGGCATCGCCCGGGTCCGGGTCGAGCGGATCGAAAGCTGAGATCCCGCGCTCCGCCGTCACTCCCGTTCCAGCGCCTCGCGCGCCTCGGCAAGCAGGGCACGCGTCTCGGCGCTCACTGACGGATAGGCGAGATCGAGCGCTTCCAGCGTGTCGATCAGCGCCGATACGAGGACGAGCCGTGTGAACCATTTGTGGTCCGCCGGGACGACGTACCACGGGGCGTGCGCGGTCGCGGTGTGCCGGATCGCCTCCTCGTAGGCCCTCATGTAGTCGTCCCAGTGGCGTCGATCCTCGATGTCGGCGGTCGAGAATTTCCAGTTCTTCTCAGGATTGTCGAGCCGCTTGAGGAAGCGCTTCCGCTGTTCGTCCATGGAGACGTGGAGGAAGAACTTCAGGATCACGACGCCGTTCCGCGCGAGATAGCGCTCCACAGCATTGATGTCCTCGAACCGCTCCTCCCAGATCCGCGGGGTCTTGAGCGGCTCCGGAATCTTCTGGCGTTCGAGCCACTCCGGATGGACGCGCACGACCAGCACGTCCTCGTAATAGGACCGGTTGAAGATGCCGATCCGGCCGCGCTCGGGCAGCCGCCGCATCGCGCGCCAGAGGAAATCGTGGTCCAGCTCCTCTTCCGAGGGTGGCTTGAACGACTGGACGTCGCAGCCGGTGGGATTGACGCCGGACATCACATGCTTGATCGCGCTGTCCTTGCCCGCGGCATCCATCGCCTGAAAGATCGCCAGCACCGCCCACCGGTCCTGCGCGTACAGCTTGTCCTGCAGCTCGGCGAGGCGGTCGATGCCTTGCCGCAGCAGCGCCTTCGCCTCTTTCTTGTCGAGACTTGATCCGTCGGTATCGCCGGGGTCGACGCCGTCGAGACGGAAATTGCGTCCGTCGCTGATCCGGTACGCGGCGGCAAGCTTGCGCAGCATCACGTCGGCAATCCTCTCGCTCGATCGTTACCCACGACCGTAACGGAAACGATTGCCGCCGCGGCTAAGTTGCGGCGGTGCGCCCGGCCGCTCCGCTCCCCGCCGTCACTCCTCGCGTTCGTAGGTGAGCGTGACGACGACCTTGTTGCCGGGAAGCACGCCGCTCTCCTGCGGAGCGGTTCTCAGCGAAAGCTCGTCGCCGTGGAGCACGTAATACCGGATCTGCTGCGAGCCCGCGTAGATCTCGTTCCAGGATACGTCGGGTGTCGTGACGATGCGGTCGCCCTCGATCCTGTAGCGTCCGGTATAGCTCACCATCGATTGCAGGAGAGCCGCCTGCCCTTCGGCGGTGAGCGCCGGCTTGCGGTCGGCACGGGTGATGATCGTCATCATCCTGCCCTCCCGCGTGAAGATGAGATATCCCCGCGGGTTGCTCCCGAAGACTTCCTTGGGCCGGTCGCCGCTGCCGACGATCTGGAGGGTGAAGTTCTTCACTTTCCAGACGCCGATGAGATCGTCGGCGTCGCCGCTCCCCTCCTCCATGGCGATGGCGGGCAACGCCAGCATCATCGCCGCAACGGCGATGGCGGATGCGAGCCGCATGGCGCCTCCTCCTGAGCGTCGGGTTTGCCGTCTACTGGCGCTGTCGGGGCGCGATGCCGATTTCGTCGGCGAGCGAGACCGATCCGGCCTGCGCCGCCGGCGCGACGCTGCCGGCAATGGCGCCGATCACGCATCCCTGCACCGCCGCGCCGGTACAGCGCATGGCTCCGACGCGCTCGACGCCGAACCCGACGACGGCGACGAGTAGGACGAAGGCGACGACGGCCCACCCGGCGAGAGCGTCGTGCGGACGGTTGCAGAGACGATGTGCGCGCTCGTCATCGTAGTCGTTTGGCAGGTTGTCGAACTCGGCCATCATGGCCTCCGTAAAGGATGCCGCTTGATCAGTATGAGGGAAAATACTCGAATCTCTACAGGCTATCTGTGATGAAGATCACATTCTAAATAAAGTTATTCCCGCATACGAAAAATCGCGAGGATTTTGAGGGAGAATGGAACGCGAATGTTGATTATTGTTTCGAAATTGCACCTGCAAATGAGAAAATTTATTTGAAGTTTACACCGACCCCTTGTCTACGCTTTCGCCCGGTGAGTGCATGTGTGCGCCCGACGGTCCTTTGCCGCGCTGTGGACGGCATTTCATAAGGCACGCTAACCAATTGTCGGCGCGATATTCCCGAGCCGGTCGCGATCCATGTGCCTCTCGTCGCCTGTTCGGGCCTGCCCGGGATGGCGGCGCATTTGTCCGTTGAGACGCCTCCGACCGGGTGCAACACTCGTCGTCCGCCAGGGAAGAACGGAGGAGGGAACAAATGAACGCAGAGCGCAGGACGACGGCAGCAGTGGCGATCGCGTTGGCGACGTCTCTGGTGGCGGGGGCTGCAGGCGCACCCCAGGCTGCGCTGGCGGCCTCCGCGGCGCCGGTCGGCGGCGCCGACGGGATGGTCGCATCCGGCCATCGTCTCGCCAGCGAGGTCGGCGCCGACATCCTGCGGCAGGGCGGAAATGCCGTCGACGCCGCGGTCGCGGTCGGATACGCGCTGTCCGTCGTCTTCCCGGCGGCCGGCAACATCGGCGGCGGCGGGTTCATGACGATCCAGTTCGCCGATGGCCGGAAGACCTTCGTCGATTTCCGTGAGAAGGCGCCGCTCGCCGCAACCGAGAAGATGTACCAGGACGCCGAAGGCAACGTCGTCCCCGGCCTCAGCACACGCGGCTATCTCGCCGTCGGCGTGCCGGGCAGCGTCGCCGGCTTCGAGGCGGCGCGCGAGCGGTACGGGACGATGCCGCGCGACCGGCTGATCGCGCCGGCCGTGGCGCTTGCCGGTCAAGGCTTCGTCCTCGAGCCCGGCGACGTCGACTCGATCGGCACCGCCGCGAAAGACCTCGCGCAGGATCCGGCCGCCGCCGCGATCTTCCTGAAACCGGGCGGTCAGCCCTACAAGGCCGGCGAGCGGCTGGTGCAGAAGGATCTCGCCGGAAGCCTGTCGCTGATCGCGCGCGACGGCGCCGACGCTTTCTACAAGGGCAGCATCGGCGAAGCGATCGTCAAGGCGAGCCGCGAGAACAAGGGGATCCTCGATATGGCCGACTTCGAGCGGTACAAAATCCGCGAGTTGAAGCCGGTCGAGTGCGATTACCGCGGCTACCACATCGCGTCGGCGCCGCCGCCCAGCTCCGGCGGGGTCGTCATCTGCGAGATCCTCAACATCCTCGAGGGCTACAATATGGGCGAGCTGGGCTTCCACTCGGCCAACTCCGTCCATTACATGGTCGAGGCGATGCGGCACGCCTATGTCGACCGCAATTCCTATCTCGGCGATCCGGACTTCGTGAAGAACCCGGTCGACCGCCTGCTCGACAAGGGCTATGCCGAAAAGATCCGTGCGGTGATCGATCCCGAGAAGGCAGGCGATTCCAGAGCGCTCCGCCCCGGCGTGCCGCCGCACGAGGGAACGCAGACGACGCACTACTCGATCGTCGACAAGAACGGCAACGCCGTCGCCGTCACCTACACCCTGAACGACTGGTTCGGCGCCCGCGTCGTCGCGCCGGGCACCGGCATCCTGCTCAACGACGAGATGGACGACTTCACGGCGAAGCCGGGCGTGCCCAACCTCTACGGCCTCGTCCAGGGCGAGGCGAACGCGATCAGTCCCGGCAAGACGCCGCTGAGTTCGATGAGCCCGACGATCGTCTCGAAGGACGGCAAGCCGGTGATGGTGATCGGCAGCCCCGGCGGCAGCCGCATCATCACGATCACGCTCGAAGCCATCATGAACGTGGTCGATTACGGGATGGACGTGCAGGAGGCGATCGACGCGCCGCGCATCCATCACCAATGGCTGCCCGAGACGGTGTCTGTCGAGCGCTTTGCTCTGTCCCCCGACACGCGACGGATGCTCGAAGCGACGGGCTACGCCTTCAAGGACGACCAGCCCTGGGGCCACGCCGACGGCATCCTGATCGGCTCCCCGACGCTGGGCGGCAAGCCGCGCGGCGATGCCCGCTTCTACGGCGCCAACGACCCCCGCCTCGATCTCGGCGCCGCGGTCGGGTACTGAGGCTCTCGCCCCCTGCAAAACTGTCGCAAAACTCCCTCTCCCGCGTGCGGGAGAGGGAACTCGCGGGAATTGTCGCTATGCGCGGCCTTCGATCGAATCAGCCCCTTTCATGCTCTCCTACATCCTGCTGATGCTGGCGGCCTTCACGTCGGGCGTGCTCAACGCGATCGCCGGCGGCGGCGCGTTCATCACCTTCCCGGCGCTGCTCTTCGCCGGCGTGCCGCCGGTCGGCGCCAACGCGACGAGCACGGTGGCGCTGTTCCCCGGCCAGGCGGCGAGCGCCTGGGCCTACCGCCAGGATATCGGCGACGTGCGCGAGGTCAGCGTCATCGCCTTCGTCGTGCTGAGCCTGATCGGCGGACTCATCGGCGCGCTCCTGCTGCTGTTCACCTCGAATGCGGTGTTCGCGAGGCTGGTGCCGTGGCTGCTGCTCTTCGCCACGCTGGTCTTCGCCGCCGGCAACTTCATGGGCAAGGGCGTGGCGGCAGGGCGCGTCCGCCTGGGCCACCGCGGCGTGCTGGTCACGCAATTCCTGATCTCAATCTATGGCGGCTATTTCGGCGGCGGCATCGGCTTCCTGATGCTCGCCGCGCTGACCCTGTTCGGCATGCGCGACATCCACGCGATGAACGGGCTGAAGATCCTGCTCGCCACGTTGATGAACGGTGCCGCCGTCATAGCCTTCGCTATCGCCGGGATCGTGCACTGGCCGGAAACGCTGGCGATGGCGGCCGCGTCGGTCGTCGGCGGCTATGTCGGCGCGCTCGGCGCCAAGCGCGTCGACCAGCGCGTCATCAAGGGCTGCGTCATCGCGCTCGGCGCGGCGCTGACCGTCTATTTCTTCTGGCACGGCTGATGACCTGACGTACCGCGCAACAGTCCCGTGCCGCTCGCGACCTCTGCGCTATTCACATTCGAGGAATTCATCACGTCTTATTCTGGTGTGAAGCCGATCACACCAAGATAGGTCATGATTGCCATAGAACGCGTCCATCCGAACATTTACTCATTCCCATCCACGTCCCGGGCGGTCTTTCCCGCCGGGGACAATATCCTGTTGTCGAGACTGTCGCCTTTGTCCTGTCAAGAAAGCCTTATGCCTGACCCGTCCCGCCGTGCCGGTTCCGCCACGCTCTGGTTGCTCGCGGAGTCGTACCGCGATGGGGCGGAGTGCCTGTCGCGGGGTTGCCTGCTGCGTCACCCCGCCCCGATCCTGCTGCTGCTGCGCGAGGCGATCGCGACCGCGCTCGCAGCGCTCCGCGTCGCGCCGGCTCCGCCCAGCGGCGGCGCAGCCGAACTCGCGCCGGCGGCGGAAGCGCTCCTCGTGATGTCACCCGGCCCTGAGCCCGCGCCGCTCCTGGAGGTGGCGTCCCGCCTGCTCGACGCCATTCACGATGCCTGCATGGACGGCGCCGCAGCCGCTCCTCGGTAGCCGGCCCTGAAGCGTCGCCGGGAACGCGCGTTGCCTGCGGCTCGGATCATGCCATTTTTTAATCCGCCGCTGCGGTGAAGGAGCACCAAACACCGATGTTCGACGGCTTCGAGCTATCGACGATCGAGGCGGAAGAGGAGGGCGTGGCGATACGCGTCCGCCGCGGCGGCAGCGGTCCGCCGCTGCTCCTGCTGCACGGCCACCCGCAGACGCACGCGATGTGGCACCGCATCGCTCCGCGCCTCGCGCGGGACTTCACGGTCGTCGCCGCCGACCTGCGTGGGTACGGCGACAGCG
>DASWRT010000067.1:0-6312 GCA_036403035.1 Allostellaceae bacterium
GTCAGATGACCTCCGCGATCGCCCGCTTGATCTCGGCGATCCGGACCTCGTCGCGCTTGTAGAACGTCCATTGCTTGATCCGCTTCGGGCGGAGAATGCCGGCCTGCGACAGGATCTTCAGGTGCTCGCTGACCGTCGGCTGGCTGACGCCGAGCTTCTCGGCGATCAGCGCGCCGCAGACGCCGTCCGTGATGAGATCTCCGTCGACTTGCGGCGGAAAATGCGCCGTCGGGTCCTTCAACCATTCGAGGATCTGGAGCCGGCGTTCGTTGGCGAGCGCCCGGATCGCGTCTGAAATAGGCATATTGCGATTTAGCCAATTCCCTAATAATAGTCAAACTGAACCCGATGACCGAGGCGGCGGACGGCGATACGGGCGCGTCCGCATCGAGCCTCCCAGCCCGGCGGTACAGCAGATAGGCAACGATGGCGATCGAAATGCAGGATGGAACAGTCACCCGCGAGCGCATCGCGGCGATCGAGCCGATCATCCGGCCGCATATCCGGCGCACGCCGGTGATCCGGGTCGACGGCGCCGACTTCGGGATCGGCGCTCTCGACATGGTCCTTAAGCTCGAACTCCTTCAGCATGCCGGCTCGTTCAAGGTGCGCGGCGCCTTCACCAACCTGCTGACCCGCGAGATCCCGGACGCCGGCATCGTCGCGGCGTCCGGCGGCAATCACGGCGCCGCCGTCGCCTATGCCGCGATGAAGCGCGGCGTGCCCGCGACGATCTTCGTGCCGAGCATCGCGTCTCCGGCCAAGCTGCGGCAGATCGGCAACTACGGCGCGGACCTCAGGATCGCCGGCGACCGCTACGCCGACGCGCTGGCGGCGAGCGAGGAGTGGATCGCACGCTCCGGCGCGATGCCGATCCACGCCTTCGACCAGAGGGAGACGATGCTCGGTCAGGGCACGGTCGGATTTGAGTTCGAGGAGCAGGCGCCGGAGATCGACACGTTGCTCGTGGCGGTCGGCGGCGGCGGGCTGATCGGCGGCATCGCGGCATGGTACGCCGGCCGGGCGACGCGGGTGGTCGCGGTCGAACCCGCAGCGTCTCCGACGCTGTACCGCGCGCTTGAAGCCGGAGAGCCGGTCGACGCGGAGGCCGGCGGGATCGCCGCCGACTCATTGGCGCCGCGCCGCGTCGGCAAGCTGATGTTCCCGATCGCGCAGCACCACGTCGAGCGCGCCGTGCTGGTCGCCGACGACGAGATCCGGAACGCTCAAGAGGCACTGTGGCGCGTGCTGCGGATCGTCGCCGAACCCGGCGGCGTGCCGGCGCTGGCCGCGCTGCTCTCGCGCCGGTACGTGCCGCAGCCGGGCGAGCGGATCGGCGTGCTCATCTGCGGCGGAAACACGACCGCGGTCGACTTCAACCTTTAAGAGCCAACCCCAGGAGGATTTTCAGCCATGCCGAGAGAAGCCATCACGACCAACAAGATCGCCAAGCCCGTCGGACCGTTCTCGGCGGCGGTGCGCAGCGGAGACTTCGTCTACCTGAGCGGCCAGACCGCCCAGGATCCCGCGACCGGCAAGCTCGTCCAGGGGGACGTGGCGGCGCAGACGGAGCAGATCTTCAAGAACCTCGACGCCGTTCTGCGTGCCGCGGGAAAGAGCTTCACGGACGTCGTCAGGGTCGGCGTGTTCCTGACCGACATGGCGGATTTCGCCGCGATGAACGCGGTCTATGCACGGCACTTCGACGCGCCCTATCCGGCGCGCACGACAGTAGCGGTCGCCGCCCTGCCCCTGGAGGCGAGAGTCGAAATAGAGCTGGTCGCGCGATAGGTCGCGACAGTACATCGGCAGATAACCGGGAGCCCGGTCCGACCGGGCTCCCGAAGTGGCCGGCGCGAGCGGGGCGGGATCGCCCTGTTCGCGCCGTGTGCCGTTCGACAATCAAAATCCAAATCCGCTTTCCCATTCTGCAATCGTACAGCGCGAATCACGCTGCCCCTTGACTCGCAACGCGCGAAATATCAGAACAAATAGAGAACAAACGTAAGCGTACGCGCGTTGCTTCGGACATGGCGAGACTAAGGGACATTGAGCGCCGCGCTCTGCGCGAGCGGATCCGGATGCTGGAGGCGGGCGGCAGCGGCAGTGGTGCCGCAGCCGCCGCCAAGCGTCCGGCGTTGCCGTTCGGCATCGCTGCGATCGACGCCCTGCTGCCCGGCGGCGGGCTGGCGGCGGGCGCGCTGCACGAGATCATGGGCGCCGGGCCGGACGAGGAGGACGGCGCGGTCACCGCCGCCTTCGCGGCCGGCATCCTGGCGCGCCTCGCCCGCGGCGGCACCGGCGGCGGCACCGTGCTGTGGTGTCTCGTCCGTAGCGACCTCCACGCACCCGGCCTCGCCCGGCTCGGCCTCGACCCGGCGCGTCTCGTCGTCGTGCGGGGACGGCGCGACGCCGACGTGCTGTGGGCGATGGAGGAGGCGCTGCGGGAGGGTGGCGGTGGCGGCGGCAACGGCCCTGTCGCCGCGGTGCTGGGCGAAGTCTCCGGCCTGCCGGCGACGGCGGGGCGGCGATTGCAGCTTGCCGCCGAGACCTCGGGCGTCACGGCGCTGGTGCTGCGCCGCTGGCCGACCGGCGCCGTCGCGGCGCGGCAGCGCGGCGTGCCGACCGCGGCGTCGACGCGGTGGCGGGTCGCCGCCCTGCCGAGCGTTCCCGCCGCCGCGGGCGAGCCGGGCGTCGGCCGGCCGCTGTGGCGCGTCGAGCTGTTGCGCTGCCGGGGCGCCGCCGCCGGGGTTCCGGCTTCATGGATCGTGGAGGGGTGCGATGCGTCGGGTCATGTCGCTCTATCTGCCGGACTGGCCGACCGACCGGCTCGTCCGCGCGACCGGGCGCGACCCGGATAGGCCGCTCGCGACCTTCATCGCCGAGACGACCGCCGCCGCCAAGGCGGCAGGGAGCGGGCGGCGGCAGCGGATCGCGGCGGTCAACCGGGCGGCGGCGCGGGCCGGCATCCGCCCCGGCCTGCCGCTCGCCGACGCGCGCGCCCTGCTGCCGGGCCTCGAAGTAGCCCCCGCCGATCCGGCCGGCGACGCCGCCGCGCTGCGCCGGCTTGCCCGCTGGTGCGGTCGCTACAGCCCGTGGACGGCGCCCGACGGCGCCGACGGCATGCGGCTCGACATCACCGGCTGCGCGCACCTCCAGGGCGGCGAGACGGCGCTCGCCGACGCGGTCGCCGCCCGGCTGCGCCGCTTCGGCTTCGCCTGCCGCGCCGCGATCGCCGACACGGCGGGCGCCGCCTGGGCACTGGCGCGGTACGGCGAGGACGGCAGCGGCGGTGCGGCGGCGGCGGCCATCGTGGTGGCGCCGCCGGGCGAGGGCCGCGCGGCACTGGCGCCGCTCCCGCCGGCCGCGCTGCGCCTTGCGCCGGCCGATGCGGTGCTGCTCGACCGGCTCGGCCTGCGCCGCGTCGGCGATCTCTATGCCCTGCCCCGCGCCGACCTCGCCCGCCGCGTCGGCGCTGATCTCATGCGGCGGCTCGATCAGGCGCTGGGCACCGCGGGCGAGCCGCTGTCGCCGCTGCCGGAATGTCCGGCGCGGCAGGCCCGTCTCGCCTTCGCCGAGCCGATCGCCGACCCGTCCGACCTCGCCCGCGTGATCCGCCGTCTCGCCGACGCGCTCTGCCGCGGCGCCCTTGCCGCGGAGGCGATCGGCGCGCGCCGGCTGGTGCTCGATTTCTACCGGACCGACGGACACGTTCCGAGCATCGCGATCGGCACCGCGCGGCCGAGCCGCGACCCGCGCCATCTCGCCCGCCTGCTGGAGGAGCGGCTGGAGACGGTCGATCCCGGCCTCGGCATCGAGGCGATGGTGCTGACCGCGGCGCAGGCCGACCCGCTCGCGCCGACGCAGCAGCGCATGTTTCCGGAGGCGCGGCAGCCGCCGACTCCGAAGCTTGAGGAATCTCCCTCCTCCCTTGCGAGGGAGGGTCGGGGTGGGAGAACTAGGAAAATCCATCAGAGGACCTCCGCACGTCTCGCGGCCATACCCCCCACCCCGCCCCTCCCCCGCAAGGGAGGAGGGAGTGATGGAGAAACGGACTCCCGACCGTTGCCGCGGATCTCGCTGGTCCCCGATCTGCCCTGTCTCCATCTCGCCTGGGATGCCGACACCCCCGACCTCGGCAACGAGGAGAGCTTCCCCTGGCTTCCCCGCCTGCCGCGCCGCAAAGGGACTCCGCCGAGAGACGGCGGCGGCGGCGCGGACGACGCGGAGATCGCCGAGCTGGTCGACCGGATCGAGGCCCGGTTCGGGCCGTGGCGGGTGGAGCGGCTGGTGCCGTACGAGAGCCATGTGCCGGAGCGGGCGCAGCAGGCGGTGCCGGTCGCAGCCGCCGCCGGGCCGGCTCCCTCCCCGCCGCCGATCGCATCCGGCGCGGGATGGCCGGCCGGGCTGGTCCGGCCGGTGCGCCTGCTCGCTCCGCCCGAGCCGATCGACGTGACGGCGCCGGTGCCCGACGACCCGCCGGTGCAGTTCGCCTGGCGTCGGCGGCGGCACGTCGTGCGCCGCGCCGACGGGCCGGAGCGCGTCGCCGCGGAGTGGTGGCGGGACGGCAACGGCGACGATCCGGCCACGGCCGGCGCCGCCGCAGCCGCCGTGCGCGACTACTACCGCGTCGAGGACGAGGAAGGCCGGCGCTTCTGGCTGTTCCGCGCCGGACTCTACGGCGACGATGCCCTTCCGGGGCAGCGGCAGCGCGTGCGCTGGTATCTGCACGGGCTGTTCCCGTGAGTCCCGTCCGATGGGCTACGTCGAGCTTCAGGTCACCAGCAACTATTCCTTCCTGCGCGGCGCCTCCCATCCCTGGGAGCTGGTCGGGCAGGCGGCGGCGCTCGGCCATGCCGCCGCGGCGATCGCCGACCGCAACACGCTCGCCGGGATCGTGCGCGCGCTCGACGCGTCCGAGAAGGCGGGCATCCGCCTCGTCGTCGGCTGCCGGCTCGATCTCGCCGACGGGCGCAGCCTGCTCTGCTTCCCGACCGACCGGACCGCCTACGGGCGGCTGACGCGGCTGCTGACGATCGGCAAGCGCCGCGCCGGGAAGGGCGAGTGCCGGATCGACTATGCCGACGTGGCGGCGCACGGCGCGGGCCAGATCGTCGTCGCTCTGCCGCCCGAGGCGATCGAGGACATCGCGGGCGAGGCGTTCCGGGCGTGGCTCGACCGGCTCGCGCGCGATTTCGGCGACCGCGCCTACCTTGCCGCGCAGCATCTCTACCGCGGCGACGACGCGAAGCGCCTCTACCGCCTCGCCGGGCTCGCGGCGGCGGCCGGGCTGCCGCTCGTCGCCACCAACGACGTGCTCTACCACATGCCGGAGCGGCGTCCCTTGCAGGATGTCGTCACCTGCATCCGCGAGGGCTGCACCCTGGCCGAGGCGGGCTGGCGGCTCGCCGCGCACGCCGAGCGCCACCTGAAGCCGGCGGCGGAGATGCGCCGCCTGTTCCGCGGCTACGAGGACGCCGTGGAGCGCACGGCGGAGATCGCGGCGCGCTGCCGCTTCAGCCTCCGCGATCTCTCCTACCAGTATCCCGACGAAATCGCCGCGGACGGGCTCCCGCCGCAGCAGGTGCTGGAGCGGCTGACCTGGGAGGGCGCGGCGCGGCGCTGGCCGAATGGAGACGTGCCGGACAAGGTCCGCGCCGGCATAGAGAAGGAACTCGCCCTCGTCGCCGAACTCCGATACGCGCCGTACTTCCTGACCGTGCACGACATCGTGCGCCACGCGACGGCGCAGGGGATTCTCCACCAGGGGCGCGGCTCGGCGGCCAACTCGCTGATCTGCTATTGTCTCGGCATCACCGCGATCGGGCCGGAGCGGATCGAGATGCTGTTCGAGCGCTTCGTCAGCAGCGCGCGGAACGAGCCGCCCGACATCGACGTCGATTTCGAGCACGAGCGGCGCGAGGAGGTGATCCAGTACATCTTCCGGAAATACACGCGCGACCGCGCGGCGCTTGCCGCGACCGTGATCTGCTACCGCACGCGCGGCGCACTGCGCGAGGTCGGCAAGGTGTTCGGCCTGTCCGAGGACGTGACCGCGGCGCTCTCCGGCACCGTCTGGGGCTGGAGCGACGACGGCATCGGCGACGCCGAAGTCCGCG
Organism: Allostellaceae bacterium; assembly: GCA_036403035.1. Classification (GTDB taxonomy): domain Bacteria; phylum Pseudomonadota; class Alphaproteobacteria; order ATCC43930; family CGMCC-115725; genus DASWRT01. Next base: position 6,120 of record DASWRT010000067.1, read on the forward strand.
AGCTGGGCCTCGATCCCGCCGACCGCACGCTGCGTCTGGCGATCCGCTGCGCAAGCGAGCTGATCGGCTTCCCGCGGCACCTGTCGCAGCATGTCGGCGGCTTCGTCATCACCCGCGACCCGATCTCGACGCTGGTCCCGGTCGAGAACGCGGCGATGGCGGAGCGCACCGTCATCGAGTGGGACAAGGACGA
>DASWRT010000068.1:0-3370 GCA_036403035.1 Allostellaceae bacterium
ATACCATTTCGGACATAATCTGGATACGACACCGGCACTCGGACGGCCGGCGTGTCACCCGCTCTTTCACATCGTGAATCCGAAGTTCAGATTTCCGGAAATGACCGGAAAAACAGGACGGGAACAGGAGAAAAACAGGCGCGGAAACAGGTGGATAACAGGCGACTCTACCTGTTTCCCGGTTGAAGAACGATCTTCAACCGGTTGAAAAACAAGAACTCCGATTCGAGCGAGCTCTCCTCCACTCCTGTATTTTGCAAAACGGCCCTGCACCGGCCGCCGCCGTTACGGCGCGGGCGGATCATGACGGCGGGGCGCTTCTGTGCTAGGACGCCTGCCCTTCCGCTTGGCTTCGCGATCCGATCATGAGCGTCGTCGTCCGTTTCGCCCCCTCGCCGACCGGCTTCCTGCATATCGGCGGGGCACGCACCGCGCTGTTCAACTGGCTCTTCGCCCGCCACCACGGCGGCACGTACAAGCTGCGCATCGAGGATACCGACCGGGCGCGCTCGACGCCGGAGGCCGTCGCGGCGATCCTCGACGGGCTGTCCTGGCTTGGCCTCGACGGGGACGGCGAGGTCGTCTTCCAGTCGCAGCGCCTCGATCGGCACGCCGAGATCGCCCGGCAGCTCCTCGCCGAGGGCAAGGCGTATTACTGCTACTGCACGCCGGAGGAGCTGGAGGCGATGCGCGAGAAGGCGCGCGCCGAGGGGCGGCCGGTCCGCTACGACGGTACGTGGCGCGACCGCGACCCGTCCGAGGCGCCGCCGGGCGTCAAGCCGGCGATCCGCCTCAAGGCGCCGCAGGACGGCGAGACCGTGATCCGCGACCATGTGCAGGGCGAGGTGCGGGTCGCCAACGCGCAGCTCGACGACCTCATCATCCTGCGCGCCGACGGCACGCCGACCTACAACCTCTCGGTCGTGGTCGACGACCATGACATGGGGATCACGCACGTGATCCGCGGCGACGACCACCTGACCAACGCGTTCCGGCAGACGCAGATCTACCGGGCGCTCGGCTGGACCGTGCCGGAGTTCGCGCACATCCCGCTGATCCATGGCCCGGACGGCGCCAAGCTCTCGAAGCGGCACGGCGCGCTCGGCGTCGACGCCTACCGCGACATGGGCTATCTGCCGGAGGCGCTGCGCAACTACCTGCTCCGCCTCGGCTGGGGCCACGGCGACGACGAGATCATCTCGACCGAGCAGGCGATCGAGTGGTTCGGTCTCGACGGCGTCGGCAAGTCGCCGTCCCGCTTCGATTTCACCAAGCTCGACAACCTCAACGGGCACTACCTGCGCGCCGCCGACGATGCGCGGCTCGTCGACCTCGTCGTACCGCGCGCCGAGCAGGCGATCGGCGCTCCGGTCGGCGAGACCGGGCGGGCGCGGCTGCGCGCCGGCATGCCCGGCCTGAAAGTCCGGGCGAAGACCGTGGCCGATCTCGCCGCATCGGCGTTATTCTATGTACGGTCCCGGCCGATCCCGGTCGATGCTGCGGTGCAGAAGCTGCTGACGCCGGAGGCGCGGGCGCATCTCGCCCGGCTGCTGCCGCGTCTCGCGGCGGCGACCGAGTGGTCGGAGGCGGCGCTGGAGGCGATCGTGCGGCAGGCGGCGGAGGAACGACAGCTCAAGCTCGGCGCGCTGGCTCAGCCGCTCCGCGCCGCGCTCGCCGGCTCGACCGTGTCGCCGGGCATCTTCGACGTGATGGTCGTGCTCGGCCGCGACGAGAGTCTGGCGCGGATCGGCGACGCCGCGGGAGGCTCCACGCCACCCGGCGCAGATTGATCGGCGACGGCGGCGGGTTATTTGATTCGGATGGCCACCAGGCATATTGTGCAGAGCAAACGTCGTTTTTGCAGTGCAGCGACGCGAGCCGAGGGAAGAACCGATGGATGGAAAGAACGCGATGAAGCCGGGTGACTCGAACGAGACGGTGACGCTCACCGACAACAGCACCGGCAAGTCCTACACCTTCCCGCTGATAAGCGGCTCGATCGGGCCCAAGGTGATCGACGTCCGCAAGCTGTACGCCGAAACCGACCATTTCACCTATGATCCGGGCTTCACCTCGACCGGAAGCTGCGAATCGAAGATCACCTATATCGACGGCGACAAGGGCGAACTGCTGTACCGCGGCTATCCCATCCAGGAGCTGGCCGAGCACAGCGACTTCATGGAGGTCTCCTTCCTCCTTCTCCATGGCGAGCTGCCGACGCCCGCGGAGAAGAAGAAGTTCGAGTGGGACATCATCCACCACACGATGGTGCACGAGCAGCTCAGCACCTTCTATCGCGGCTTCCGGCGCGACGCGCACCCGATGGCGGTGATGTGCGGCGTCGTCGGCGCGCTCTCGGCCTTCTATCACGACTCGACCGACATCCATGACGCGCGGCAGCGCGAGGTCGCCTCGCACCGCCTGATCGCGAAGATGCCGACGCTCGCGGCGATGGCGTTCAAGTACGCCCTCGGCCAGCCCTTCGTCTATCCGCGCAACTCGCTGAAATACGCCGAGAACTTCCTGCACATGGCGTTCGCGGTGCCGTGCGAGGAGTACAAGGTCAATCCGATCCTCGCCCGTGCGATGGACCGGATCTTCATCCTGCACGCCGACCACGAGCAGAACGCCTCGACCTCGACCGTCCGCCTCGCCGGCTCCAGCGGCGCCAACCCGTTCGCCTGCATCGCCGCCGGCATCGCCTCGCTGTGGGGACCGGCGCACGGCGGCGCGAACGAGGCCGTGCTGAAGATGCTGCACGAGGTCGGCCACAAGGACCGCATCCCGGAATTCATCAAGCGCGCCAAGGACAAGGACGATCCGTTCCGCCTCATGGGGTTCGGACACCGCGTCTATAAGAACTACGATCCGCGCGCCCAGGTGATGCGGCGGACCTGCCACGAGGTCCTCGACGAGCTGGGCGTCAAGGACGAGCCGCTGCTCGACCTTGCGATGGAGCTGGAGCGCATCGCGCTCGAAGACGAATATTTCGTCGAGAAGAAGCTTTATCCCAATGTCGACTTCTATTCAGGTATCATCCTGAAGGCGATGGGCTTCCCCGAGGCGATGTTCACGGTGCTGTTCGCGATCGCGCGCACCGTCGGCTGGGTGGCCCAGTGGAACGAGATGATCGAGGATCCGATGCAGAAGATCGGACGGCCGAGGCAGCTCTACACCGGACACGAGCGGCGGTCCTACCGGCCGCTGCATAAACGTGGCTGAGCGGCAGATCTACGAACCGCGCCGTGCCGGCGAGACGCCGGCCCGGCCGGCCGTCTCGCGCTGGCGCATCATCGGTGCGCCGCTGCCGGCTGCTAACGACAACAGCCCGCCGCTGCTTCTCAAGCTGCGGCGGGCTGTTGTGTTTCTG
>DASWRT010000069.1:0-24425 GCA_036403035.1 Allostellaceae bacterium
CCGCAAAGCAGGCCGCGCCTCCGAGCGCTCCGAGCAGCATCGCCCCGGCGGGACCGGTGTAGCCCGCGGCCGGCGTCACGGTCGCGAGCCCGGCGACGCAACCCGTCACGATGCCGATCGAGGTCGGCTTCCTGATCTTCACCCACTCGATCGCCATCCACACGAGCGCACCCGCGGACGCCGCGAGGTGCGTCGCGAGGATCGCCGAGGCGGCGCTCGCGTCGGCGGCGAGCGCGCTGCCGCCGTTGAAGCCGAACCAGCCGACCCACAGCATCGCGGCGCCCGCCATCGTCATGCCTGGGCTGTGGGGCGGGGTCAGCGCGGTCGGGAAGCCGTGACGCGGCCCGACCAGCAGGGCCGCGACGAGCGCGCTCACCCCGGCGGTCGTGTGCACCACGATGCCGCCCGCGAAATCGAGAGCGCCGAGCCCGGCGAGCCAGCCGCCGCCCCACACCCAATGCGCGACCGGCACGTAGACGACGATCAGCCACGCGGCGCTGAACAGGACGACGAACGGGAAGCGCACCCGCTCCGGGAAGGCGCCGATGATGAGGGCGGGCGTGATGACCGCGAAGGTCATCTGGAACAGGGCGAAGACGTTCTCGGGCAGCGCCGTCTGGGGCCGCACGGCATCCAGGTGCGCGAGGAAGCTCTTGTCGAGCGAGCCGAGCCAGGGCGTCCCCTCGGCGAAGGCGAGGCTGTAGCCGAAGGCGATCCACAGAAGCGACGCGACGCAGCAGATCGCGAAGCAGTGCATCAGGACGGAGAGCACGTTCCGCGCCCGCACGAGCCCGCCGTAGAACAGCGCGAGCCCCGGCAGGGTCATGAACAGGACGAGCGCCGATGCGGTCAGCACCCAGGCGACGCTGCCGCTGTCCACGCCGGCGGCGGCGGCCGGCGCTCCGGTTTCCGCGGCGATGGCGGCGGACGGCATGGCGGCTGCGGCGGAAAGCAGCAGCGCCGCCGCCGCGTTGGTCGTTGAACGAATCATTGAGGGTTCCTGGCGGTTCCTTCGGCGGTCGTGTGACGCTTATTTATGCAAATGCATACTTCGTCATCGGATCGCGCGAAGTTATTGGACTTACTGGATTTTTGTCTTCGATGGACGAAGCCGGCTCGGCGTGGCACGGCTCGCGTCGCGGATAATTGTCTAAGAATTAGGCTGATCTGTCCGGCGTTGCCTCGCTGAGCGGGGTTCGGTGCCCGCCGGCCATGCAAGAGGTCTGCCGTTTTTGTGGGCATCCATGCCGAAAGATCGGTCAGCCCAGCGCCGCGGCCTGCATTGCGCCTTGCAGGGGTTTCCGCGGCGGCGGCGGCATGGCATGTAAGGGACATGCCCGATACCGTCTCCTCCGTTCCGCAGCCGCCCGCGACGCCCGCCATCGTCGGCGGCCTGCGTGATCTCGCCGATCGCTACGACGGCTTGATCCTCGATCTCTGGGGCGTGCTGCATGACGGCGTGGCGCCCTTTCCCGGCGCCGTCGACTGCCTCCGACACCTGTCCGAGGCGGGCAAGCGGATCGTGCTGCTGTCGAACGCGCCGCGCCGCGCCGATGCGGTGATCGAGCGGATGACGGAGATCGGCATCCCGCCGGGCCTCTATCACCACGTGATGTCGTCGGGTGAGGATGCGTGGCGGCACCTTCAGCATCCCGACGGCGACCCGTTCTACGAGGCGCTCGGCCCGCGCTGCTACCAGATCCGCTCGCCGCGCGAGACGGGCATGCTCGACGGCAGCCGCTTCGTGCCGGCCGACCGCGTCGAGGAAGCGGACTTCATCCTCAACACCGGCCCGTGGGCGTGGGAAGCGACGGTCGCGGACTATGCGGACGTGCTGAACGCCGCGCGGGCGCGCGACCTGCCGATGATCTGCGCGAACCCGGATCTCGTCGTGATGCATGGCGGCCGGACGGTGATGTGCGCCGGCGCGCTGGCGCAGCATTACGAGGAGGTGCTGGGCGGCCGCGTGCGCTGGCACGGCAAGCCGCACCCGCCGATCTACGAGACCTGCTTCGATCTGCTTGGCGTCGCCGACCGGCGCCGCATCCTCGCCGTCGGCGACAGCCTGCGCACCGACATCACCGGCGCCAACCGCGTCGGCATCGACGGGCTGCTCGTCGCGGGCGGCATCCACCGCGAGGAGTTCGGCGTCGCCGAAGGCGCGATCCCCGACCGCGACCGCCTCGCCGCGGCTATTGCGCAACAGCACGCCCGACCGGTCGCGGTGGTGCCACACTTCGTGTGGTAGGGAGAGGCGGTTATCCTCCGATCAGGCGCTGATCATGAGTTAAACCGGTTCCCCCACCCGATGCAGACCGCCGCTTCCGGACTCGTCCGCCGTCCGCTCTACTCCGCCGCCGGCTTCTGCTTGTCCTTCCGAGGCTTATCCCCGGCGGCCGCCTTCGTCGGCTGCTGCCCACCGGTCTCTTCCCGCTTGCCGTCCGTGTAGGTCGGCGCGGCGCGGTTCTGGCGCGGGGCCGGCTTGCCCTCCAGCGGCGGCAGGCTCTTCGCCTTCTCCAGGTCGACGCCGACGCCCTGCGCGACGCGCGTCCCGTAATCCTCGTCGCAGTGCCAGAAATGCCAGACCATCCGTAGCTGGATGTGCTCCGGGCATTGCTTGAGCGCGGTCACGAGGTTGTTGATCAGGTCCTCGCGCTCCCAATCCGCGAACGTCCTGTAGCGCTCGCCGGCTTGGCGGTAGTCGTCGATCGTGCGGCTCGTCTGATATCGGCCGAGATGGCCCTCGACGTACTGGTGGTACTCGCGCTCCGGCTTCGGCGCCTCGCGCAGCCCGCCCATCGAGCTCGGCTCGTAGTTGACGTGCTTGCTCTCGCCGCCGCCGTCCACGTGGTAGGTCATCTGGCCGTCGCGCTGGTTGGTGCGGGCCTGCGTCGTCTTCGGCGCGTTGACCGGCAGTTGCAGGTAGTTCGGCCCGACGCGGTAGCGCTGCGTGTCGGAATAGGACAGCGTCCTGCCTTGCAGCATCTTGTCGTCCGAGAAGTCGATCCCGTCGACCAGCACGCCGGTGCCGAAGGCGGACTGCTCGGTCTCGGCGAACACGTTGTCGGGGTTGCGGTCCAGCACCATCCGCCCGACCGGCAGCAGCGGGAACTTGTCCTCCGGCCAGCGCTTGGTGTCGTCCAGCGGATCGAAATCCAGTTCCGGATGCTCGTCGTCCGACATGAGCTGGACACAGAACTCCCACTCGGGGTACTCGCCCCGCTCGATCGCGTCGTAGAGGTCGCGCGTCGCGTGCCCGACGTCGCGCGCCTGGATCTCGGCTGCCTGGGCGCTCGTCAGGTTCTTCGCCCCGAGCTTCGGCACCCACTCGAACTTGCAGAGATGCGCCACGCCCTGGTCGTTGACCAGCTTGTACGTGTTGACGCTCGACCCCTCCATCTGACGGTAATTTGCCGGGATGCCCCAGGGGCTCTGCACCCACGTCACCATGTGCAGCGCCTCGGGGTGATGCATCACGAAGTCGAAGAAGCGCCAGGGCTCCTGCCGGTTGGTCACCGGATCGGGCTTGAAGGCGTGGATCATGTCGGGGAACTTGATCGCGTCGCGGATGAAGAAGATCCGCAAATTGTTGCCGACCAGGTCCCAGTTGCCGTCCTCGGTATAGAACTTCACCGCGAAGCCGCGCGGGTCGCGCGCCGTTTCCGGCGAGTCCTTGCCGCCGATCACCGTCGAGAAGCGGACGAAGACCGGCGTGCGCTTGCCCGCCTGGGTGAGCACCTTGGCGCGGGTGTACTTCGTCGCCGGCTCGTCGCCGATCTTGCCGTACGCCTCGAAACATCCGTGCGCTCCCGTGCCGCGCGCATGCACGACGCGCTCCGGAATGCGCTCGCGGTCGAAATGGGTGATCTTCTCGATGAATTGGTAGTTCTCCAGCGTCGCCGGGCCGCGCTCGCCGACGGTGCGCAGGCTCTGGTTGTCGCGGACGGGATGGCCTTGGCGGGTGGTGAGGATAGGCCGGTCTTCGTTGCTCAAGCGGGTCCTCCCGGAGTTGGGATGGGTGTTCGCCCGCGCCGCCCGTTCGGATTCTTCCGCGCGCAATCGGCCCATCGAGGTCAAGGGCGGGTGACGGCGAGGCGATCCGAAGGATCCGCCCCGAGCCGCGATGCGGCGGCGAACATGACGGCCGCGCCTGTCGGTCGCGCTGTCCGCCGGGCGCGGCACGTCACCATCGTCAACGCTCTGCGCCGCAGTCGTCGCCAGCCTTGGCCTCAGAAGCTGCAGCTTTCGCGCAGCGGTTGTATCGGTTCCAATGATCGAGCGTGTCGAGGAGCGGCGTTACGCGCTGTCCCCGTGGGCGATGTGATAAGGCGGCGCGCAGGTGACTTCACCGCTGGGAGCGGCAGCGGCAGCGGCAGCGGCAGGGTGGGCGACTGCCGCGCCGTGAACGCCACTATCGGGACGGGGAGCGGCCGGCAGCGCCGCCGCTTCCCCGGACAATGCTTCGGCCAGATGACCCCACAACTCGCCGATGCAGCGATGCGTCGCCTCGTGCACGTAGAGCATGCCGCGCGGGTCGAGCGCGACGATCCCGCCCGGCCAGCCGGTGGCGGTCCGGTACAGCTCGTTGATCGCGCCGAGATAGGTGGCGAGCCGGCTCGCGTCGGCGATGCCGGTATGCGCCATCACCCCGGCGAGCGGGATCGCATGCATCGCGAATGGGTTGGGCGGGGCAGCGGCGGGTGCGCTGTCGGGCCGGCCGAGTTCCAGGAACACGCGGCAGCCCGCCGGGTCGCCGCGCATCTCCTCCAGGATCGCGCGCGCCGTCGCAGCGTCGCACGCGCCCGGCATCGCGAAGGCCGATGCGTGCTGCTGATGTGGCTGATGCGGATGCGTTTGCGCTGACGTAACCGGATGCTCGGGTGCCGCGCCGCTGGCGGAAGCATGAAGCGCGCCGGCCCGGCCGAAATCGGCATCGATCTGGCGCTCGATCTATGCCCGCACCTCAGGCGGGGCGCTCCTGATCTGCGCCGGGGTAAGGACGATGGCGACCATGTAAACCTCCCTGGCGAAACGTCCCGGCGAGGCGGCTGGGCGCGAAGGCGCTCGATTCCGCCGATCAGTCGCGCACAGGGAAGCAGCTTCACCCCGCAGCTGCGTTGATATGCGTCGAGGTCGAAACGTCGCCTGCGTCAGTCGGGGGAACCTGTGGTGGCTGTCTCGATCTCGGTGCATGGCTTCGTGACGAGACGGTACGCGCAGCGCTGACGGTCGGTCAGTTGAACCCGCATACCATCCCTCAGGGGCAGGTGCTCCTCCGCAAAGCTCACCAGCGCCGCGCGGTCTCGGAAGTACCGCCATGTATACCGCGCCCCTTCCTTCGTCGTCCCGGTCACGGCGTCCCGGTCGGGGCCAAACCCGATTGATCGCCACCGTGCCGAGTCGACACCGAGAGTGGCAACATGTGCGCTTGGATGGTCGGGCTTGAGGTGATCGAGGTTGAAAAGAAGCGGGCGACCCTCGCTAGAAGCAGGCGCCACGGCCACCCAGGGGCGGGAAACATCCCACTCGCGTTCAGCAAAGCCCGAGGGCAAGGACAACTCGATCGGCTTTCCGCTGGCATTGATGACGGACAGGGGACGTACGGAGGAGCCCACATCCTCCGAGCCGAACGCTTCCGTGGGTTTCACATCACCGCGGATCCCAGGGGCGCTACCCGCAACCGCTGGAACGGCGGGGCCTTGCCGAACGGAAGCGGATATTTCGATGTCCGGATGGAGTGCGGCTTGAACATTCCAGATGCGGACGGTCCCGTCCGCGGCTCCGGTTGCAATCGATTGTCCGTCCGGGCTGAAACGGATCGCCATGACGTTCCCGCGATGCCCTCGCACGACTGTCGATGGCCTCCCATCATCCTTCACCGGCCAAATCTGTACCGTGCCGTCCTCCGACGAGGCTGCGATAAGGTCTCCCGCCGGACTGAATACGGCTTGGCGGATCAAGCCAGTGCGCCCCTCGAATTTTCGCAGGATTCCGCCGGAGGAGATGTCCCATAGCTTCAATGTCCGGTCCGGTCCCGCCGAAAGCAGCCAGTCGGGGTTCTTCGGATGGAACGACAGCTGATGTCGCATTCCGCCGCTTTGCGCCTTCTCGTCCAAGGCAAAACTCGATGTTTCGGTTCCGCTCTCGGCATCGAAGATGTGAACGACGCCAGCGGCCTCATCGGCTGCCGCCAAGCGGCGCGCATCGGCGCTGTAGGCCAGCGAGAACCCGAACCGGCCGCCTTTGCCGAACTCTTTCTCCAATTTGCCTGTCGTGGCATTCCAAAGTTTGATGGATGTGCTGCCGCCGCTCATCGCCCAATTGCTTGTCGCGACCCGCTCACCGTCCGGGCTGAAAATGCCGAACCCGGCCGGCGTTCCCGGCGTCCCGAGCGTCAAGGCCGAGGCCGGATCGTCCGAATTCGCCGGCACGATCGCTGTCGCGCTTGGGGTGCTCAAAAGGATTCGTTCCCCGTCCGGGCTCCATTTGGCATTCCAGATAAAATCCGTCACGCCGGGAATGCTGATCAATCTCTCTGCGCCGGTTTTGAGGTCCCAAACATGGATCTTGCCTCCCGGCCCGGCAGCCATCAGCGTCCCGTTCTTCGGCGAATAATCGACGGACGACACCCGTGCTCCCTCAAAAGACAGGATGCGCGCCTCGTGCAGGCGATATAGTGACCGGTAGGCAAGGTCTTCAACTTCCGGTACGTACGGCAGCTCGTTGGTTCCCTTCAGGAGTTCAAGAGCGATCAGTAGCGCCGTGGACGCCCCGTCGCGTCGTAACGCCTCGTCGCCTCGCAAGGCCACGACGCGCGCCTGCGCCTCGACAAGATCGGTGCGTCGCTGCTCCGCCAATTTCGTCTGCGCCTCGGCAATCGTCCGCTGTTCATATAGCCGGACTGTCGCGCCACCGATTACGATCACAAGTGCCGTCGCCAGAGCGGCGATGATTCTATTCCGCCGCGCCCGCTCTTTCGCCGTGATGGCGGCTACCCTGGCGGCTTCGGCGGCCTGTTGCGCGGTTTCCGCGGCGTTACGCCGGTTGTCCTCCGCGCGAACGCTCTCCGCGCGGAAATCGTCGACGATGTCGAAGATGTCGGACAATTGGCCGCCGCCGCCCTCGCTCAAGCTATAGCGTTGCGACCATGCCTTGGTCGGCCGGTACTTCTGCCAATTCCTCACCATCAGGTCCAAATATCCGCCCGTCCTGAGCAATTCTCTTGTCCGGCCTTTCTCGTCCCAGGTTTCGGCATCGCTGGCGACCCTGCGGAACACGCGAACCCGCTCGGCCTCGTCGTCGACCCATGCCCGCAATTTCTGCCAGCGCCTGATGAGGCTCTCGTGGCTGACGTCGATCAGCGGATCATCGGAGTCCATGCCTCGTCGCTCCAGAAACGACGCTTCAGGATGCGCAAAAAGCTCGATGACTTCATTCAGCGCGGTCGGCGAACATTCCGCCAGCCGGCAGATCTCGCCCAGGGTTGCCGGCGAGCGGCGATAGCGGAATCCGATGTCGCGTTCGGACAGCCGGCGAAACATCACTTCGGCGATGCGCATCCGCTCCTCGCCGCGTTCCCCCGATGTGACGGAGTCGAGGATACTGTCGGCGTGCTGATTGAGGATCCCTCTCAGCCCATCATGCTGCCGATAATCCGACAGCATCAGGCATACCGGCGACTCCGGCGGGTCGCTGTCCGGACTTGGGGCCTCGGTGAGGCCGGCTCTCGACCAAGCCTGCCGCCACAGCCAAAGCAGCGCATGCTGCATCAGCGGCAGATGGTCGGCGTCGTATCCGACGCCCGCTCCCATATCCGTAATGATCTCGGTCACCAGCGCCGGCTCGATCGTGCCGTAATACTCCTCTACCGGCCGGGTGATCGCCTCTCTGAGGTTGTTCCCTCTGAGCACTGGCGTGATGTACTGAGTCTCATTGAGGATCTCCGCCAGTCCGGGGAAATTGGCGGACTGGCCGATGAAATCGGTCCGCATCGTCAGGACGATGTAAAGCTGCCTGTGCGGCTTCTTGAAAAAGCGGACAATCAGGTTCAGGAACTGATCGACATCCTTTACATCTTTAATCTGCGGCCCGAACACCTCCTCGAACTGATCGATCAGGAGCAGAATACGGGGTGATTTGGCGGAGGGATTGCTGCCGACGAGGATCGTGCTCAGGTAATCCATGATCACCCAGAGCCCGCTTCGTTCGCGCGACAGCCAGTTTTCGAACTGCTCCCGGAGAGGGTTGTCCTCGGTAACGAGCGAGGCGAAGGCCGACGCCATCGCGGCAAGCGGCCGGTCGCCCGGCCGCATCTGTATGGTCCGCCAATCATGGCCGGCTCGCGTCAGCAGACCGGCCTTGAGCGCCGGGATGACACCCGCCCTGACAAGAGAGGATTTTCCGCAGCCCGACGGTCCGACGACGGAAACGAACTGGGAATTGTTCAGCCGGGCAAGTATCTCGTCTTTCTGGGTATATCGGCCATAGAATATCAGCCCCTCGTCGAACTCGTCCGTCACGCGGAAAGGACGCAGTCCCGGATACGGGTTGCGTGGCCACTTCAGATCGGACTGCGTGAACTCGAAAAGCCGAGCATTCATGACACTGCTCCCCCGCGCCGAAACTCAGTAGCGATCACCGAGCGTTGATCGCGGACAGGATTTCCCGCTTCAGCTCTTCCTTGACGAGATTGGCCGCCACGTCGATGCCGTTCACGGTACGAACCTTGCCGTTCGGTGCGCGCAGCGAGCCCTTACGTTGATCCTCCGGACCGGCTACAAGGATTTGCGCCTTTCTCGCATCGCCGTTGCCGCTGATCTGCTTCAATTCTCTCCAGACATACTGAGCCCATATCCAATCTTGATCGAAGCACAGCAATATGACGGTATCCGCCCGGTCAATCTCCTGTTTGAGTGCTTCCAGCCTGATCTGGCCGTTGGGAGCGTTTTCGAAATCGGGGACGACGGCCCATCGGTCCGTTTCCCCGATGGTCGTGAGCACGAGTTCCTGGAAGTTCCTGTGGGTCGGCTTTTGCGAAGAACAATTGGAGCACACGACTGCAAACTGTTCCCCATCGGGAGAAGTCGCTTTTTTTCGGTTCAGTTCTCCTTTGACATAGGCGGTGAAACTTGCAACGTCGTCGTGTTGCAGGATCAACTGGGCATCCGACGCCTGAGATATTAGCGTTTCCAGGTATGTCCGATATTCCGGCTGTTTGATCCTTGCCGGATCCTCGGCCTGCAGCCAGAGATAACACGGGAGGTTGTTTTCTCTAGCGCGTTGGACCTGAAAGCTGACGAAGCCGCCATTTTGGCCCCGCGGCCACTTGCCGCAATATTCATTTGCGACGAGCACGAACGCCTCGACTTTCCCCAAATAATTATCGAACATCGCCTTCACCGATGCTTCATCACAGATCTCGTCGCTTTCGAGCGGATAAACGGTCATGCCGGACCGGCTCAGCGTCTCCCGAATCTCGTCCCTGACCTCGTCCAGCGTATCGTGCATGAAGCCGAGGAGCACGCTTCGTCCGACGAAGGGCGGAACGCCTGACGGTTTGTCGCCTGCGGTGGTCTGGATTCTTGAGCTTTCCGTGCCGCCTTGATTGGCTTCTAGCCAGTCGATCTGTTTCAATTGCTTGGTGATATGCCGCGCGAGAACCTTCAATTGGCTCCAATACTCCCGATCGACTTCGGTGGGCCTGGGCCACCCGTGCGGCTCGCCCGGCTCATCGACGTCCGTCGGGGCGTGGAAACAATATCCGGACAACGCAACACCGGATGCGTCCTTCAAGGCATCGGGCCATCCGATTTCGTCGGATGGAAACGCCCGCACCACGAACACGCGGTCGTCTCCGCCACGGCTTCCGGCAGTCGCAAACCACTCAAGTTCCTGCCTGCACCAAGTTGACCCAAGATAAAAAGGCGACATGACGACGAGCATCAGTGCCGACAGCTCGATTTTTTCTTTCAGCGCTGCCGTAATCGGTTTATGCCCTTCCAGATCCGGATCCATCCAGATCTGGACACGGCGAGCCGGATCCTTGGTGCCGAGATGAATTTCGATCTGATCGCGAAGGTCGTCGGCAAACTTGCGCGTCCAGTTGCTCAGCAAGTCCTGTCGCTGAGCGCCCGCACCGTGATACGCCACGGCCGGCGCTGGCCCGTGAGCATAGCTGACGAAAATATCGTATTGATAATTTTTCAGATAAGACACGGCCAACAACCCCCCTTTGGCCTCGCGCATATTCTGTAGGAGCGGCAACGTAGACCCGAAAATTAACTATAAAATTCATCCGCCAACCCGTCAATGATTTGTTAATCATTAGCAATGTGGCTTAAAAGAACTTTGCTGCCGGAGCAGGCCGTTCGTCGCCGGTGACGCGGTCGCCTACCGTGGTGTCGCCCATCCGGTGTGGTCACGACCGAGACGCTTCACGCCTGCGCGGCCGCCGCCGGGCTTGCCGCACCGGCATCTGCTCAAGCGCCGCCACGCAGGCTCGACTGACGGCAATCAGTCAACGTCACGGTCAACGGCCTGCGTGTCTCAACAGAAACATGCGCAGCCGGCCATAGTGCTTTGCCGCCTCGGTGAAGCCGACATAATCGCACGCAAAGCGATCGGCATTGTGGATCGCGAGAACCGCCGCCATCGTCTCGGTCACGTAGACGCAGCCCTCCGGCGTCACCGGCTCAATGCGCGCCGCCCGGCTCACATGCGCGCCGAAGAAGTTCTGCTTTTTCAAAACCGGATCGTGATCCGCATAAACCGGGCCGAGATGTCCCCCGATCCGGAGCGACAGGTGTAACGGCAGCCCTGCAGTGATGAGATCGATCGACGCCATCGCCTCCTGCAGCTCGAGTGCGCAGCTCGCGGCTTTCCCGGCATCGTCGAACACGAGAAAGACACCGTCGCCCCACGTATTCGCCAGCAACACATCCGAGCCGTACCTGTCGATCACCCGGGCAAAGGCCCCAAGCACCAGCTTTGTGTAGCGCGGAAGCTCCGCGTCACTGAGCTTGCTGAACCCTTTGACATCGGCGAACAGCATGGCTCGGGTCCGCCGTCCTCCCGGCGCCTCGTCATCGCGGCTTGTGACGGGCGCGTGCGCCGGGCTCTCGCCGCAAGGGATAATATGCTGCTGTTTTCCGGTCCGCTGCCAGACGGCGAAATCCGCGGCAGTGCCGGCCGCGCCGCGCGCGGGCTGACCATCCCAAACCGCGATCTGCTGCGCCTCTGTTGCGAGATGCCGCGCCCGCAGCAGCGCGAGCCCCATCGCCATCTGGCTGCAATAACCGAACAGGCGATCGTCTCCGAGATAGCGGTCCTCCGTGGCGAGGCGCACCGTCGTCGCGCGGGCCCGGCACGCGTGGTAGCGTTCGACCCAATCGGCGCCCGCCGGTCGGACGGAAACGTCTATGAACTCTGCCTCGCTGAACGGCAGAACGATATGCAGGCTTGCGCCACGACGAAGCAGCGCTTCGGCGAAGAGGATGTCGGAGCCCGCGGCGAGTGAGCCGTAGCCGAAGCCGATCATCGACGCGCGCAGCGCCTCGTCGATGCGTTCGCGGACCGCCACCTCCTGGTCCGCAGGGAAGCGCCCCGATTTACCGGGCGGCGAAATGATATGACCGACGTAATGGATGACGCGCGGCAGCTCGATGGCTTCGAGCAACGTGCTGTCGAGATTGTTCTCGTCGATAACGAGACGAAGCTGACGCAGGGTGCTGGCGAGCGCGCGGAAGTCGGCCTCGGTCGTCCAGTTCTTGCTGGCGCGCGCTGCCGCGAGGACCTCGCGCGCGGGTTCCGGCTCATCAAGGACGAGGTGCGCCTCGACCGCGCTGACATGTTCGTAGTAGCCGTGCCGGTCCGCCGGGATCGCGTTCAGGCGGTCGAGCGCTGCGCGCGCCAGGCGGGCCGCGGCGGCACGCCTGCCCGTCAGCAGGCGCAACGTCGCGGCATTCACCGCGGGGTAATAGGCCTCGGGGTTGTCGGCGTCGATCTCATCTCGATGGATCGCTTCGTAAAGGTCGGCCGCCTTTGCCAGGAGACTCTGCCGTTCTCCGCCGACGGCCTTCAGCGCCTCGTCTTTCGCCAGCCGAGCCCGGAGCGTGGCCACATCCATGACGACGCGTCGCGGAACCTCCGCGAAGGCGGCCTCGGAGACCTGTTCCAGCCCCAGCTCTGCATACTTTGCCTTCGCTTGAGGCGTCGCCCCGGTAGCGGCCAAGCAAAGGACCGCGCGGTGCTTCAGCGTCAAATCCGATGGGTGCTGAGCAACCCCTTGCATCGCGAGATCGTAGGCGCGGAAGAGTTCGCCTTCGCGCTCCTCCGCCCTCACGAGCGACAGCCACTCCGAGACGCTGCGTTGCGGCATGTTCTCCGTAGCAGATGACGCTGCGCCCATTGATCCCCCCTATGCTGTGGCTGCCGCATTGCGGCGAGCGCCCTCCGGGCAGCATTTCTCATCGGTCCACGTCACGGCTGCCCCGGAAGTGCTGGCCCCCGACCGCCAGCACACTCCATCCGGCATACACCAGTCTGCCGACTGGACACCTCTGACCTGCTCGGATCGAAAACAGTATCGCATGAAGAGGACGAGCAAGAGAGATCGTCGCGCGGTGTAAGTCGGATTGGCGAGTCGGATAAAGTGACCGCGGTCTCGATGACGCTGTCAGTTTCGTCGCCTTGCTTGGCGCCTGCACCGGCTGGGCCACGTCTGCGTGCGTGGCATCGCAGGCCAAAGCGCCGCAAGTGCCGCGCGAGGTCAGCCTTCCGTGCCGTCCCGCTCGATCACGGCGCGCTCGTCGCCGCAGGCGATGCAGACCTGCCGGTAATGCCGCAGCAGGACCGGGACGAGCCCCGCCGCCGCGGGCTCGTCGACCAGTGCGTCCGGCCGGTCCGGGTCGACATGCAGCACGATGCTGTCGGGATCCTCGTTGAACGCGATCATGATCCCGCACCGGTCGGGGCGCAGTTCCTCGGGAAAGCCGCCCTCGATCAGCCAGAAGCATTCGAAAGTCCGGCAGGATGGCGGCCGGCCTTCATAATCGCCGCAGCCTGCGCCGCTGCTGCCGGTCGCGTCGCGCCGGCACAGGCCGCACCATGTTCCCGCCGGCTTCGCGATCTCCGGCACGCGCAGCAGCTTGCAGCACAGGGTGCACGATCCGCAGCTCCGCTCCGCCATCCCGCTCCGTCCGCTTCGGTCGGTCATGCCGGGCTGTATAAGAGAGGCCGGCGCGGCGATCCACCAGGGACGACGGTGTCAATCGATATCCCGTGCGACGCGCAGGCCGTTCGCCGGATAGCGGACGTCGGTTTCGTATTGCGTGCGGTTGCTCGCGCGGAGTTCGCCCGGATCGCTCCGCCACGAGCCGCCGCGCAGCACGTGGTGATCGCACCGGCCGCCGCCGTGGGCCGAGCCGTCCGCCGGCGCGCCCGCGTAGTTCGGGTGCCAGCAGTCCGCGACCCATTCCGCGATGCCGCCGTGCATCTCGTAGAGGCCAAACGGGTTCGGCGCGAACGTACCGACGGGCGCGGGGTGAGCCGTGATCCACGGTCCGCCGCACCCTTTGCAGTCCGCCTTGGCGACGCCGACCTCGTTGCCCCACCAGTACCGCGTTCCGGTCCCGGCACGCGCCGCGTATTCCCACTCCGCCTCGGTCGGGAGCCGGTAGGGCCGGCCGGTCCGCCGGCCGAGCCATCGCACGAGCTGGTCGGCATCCTTCCAGCTCAGGTTGCCCATGGGCAGATCGTCGGCGGGCGCCGGCTCCTTCGGCCGGTAGTCGCACGCGCCGTCCGCGACGCAGGCGGCCCATTGCCCGGCGGTGACCGGATACCGGCCGAGCGCGAAGGCGCGGATGGCGACGCGATGGACCGGCTTCTCGCTGGGGTCGTCGTTCGAGCCCATCTGGAAGACGCCGCCGGGCAGCGCGATCATCTCCGGGCATTCCGGACAGTCGCGGAAGCCCCGCGACTGCCCTTTCGGCGACGGTGCCGGTGCCGGGCGCGGGGCGGCGGGAAACGCCGTAGTCGCCGCAACCGCGCCGGGAGCGGTCGTCGCGCTGCGCGGCGGCGGCTCGTCCGGCGGCGCCGTCGCGCGGGGCGGTACGCCCGGCGGCGGCAAGCCGCGCATGGCGACGGCGCCGTCGACCGCCTTCCTGACGTTCCCGCCGAAGACGTAGCCGACCTTCCCGTCGGCCGTTTCGACCCGATACCAGTTCGCGTCGGCGACCTTGCCCGTCACCAGGATCGTGCCGCCCGCCTCGAGTTGCCCGATCCGCTTCGAGCTTGCCGTCGGCTGCTCGCGGACGCTGACGTTCGTCAGGACCTCGTACGATTCCTCCATCTCCTCGACCGCCGGACGCGCCTCCGGCGGCGCCGGCGCTGGAACGGGAAGCACCGCCGCCGCCGTCGCGCTCGTCTGCTCCTTCCCCTTCAGCTCCCTGATCTTCAGGCGGGCGAGGGGGGTGAGGAACCCGTTGGGGAATTGCTGGATGTGCGCCTCGAACATCGCCGGGTCGTTCGAGTCCTTGATGGCGTTCCAGAACTCGCGCTCGATCGTCGGGTCGGGCGCTGATGTGGCGCTCGGCGGAGGCGCCGCCTGCGTCAGACGGGCGATATCGGGGCGCGGCATGAAGATGAAGTCGCCGCCGTCGTGCCCGGCGTTGCGGATGTCCGCGTATTGCGGCGTCTGCTGCGCGTTGACGACGACCGCGTCGCGCAGCCGGGCGAACAGCGTCTCGCCGGGGATCGCGTCGTCGTTGCTCCGGAGGGCGTCGAGGATCGCCTTCGAAAAGACCGAGTGCTGCCCGTCCGCGCTGCCGTCGACGACGGGCTCGATCCCGCCCGAGGTCAGCGCGGTGCGCGAACGCTTCGACGCCATCCGCTGGACCCACGCGTCGGTGTTCGCCGGCACGCGGACCGGCGCGGCGCGGGTCAGGGTTCCCGAGTAGCACGAATCCGCGACCACCAGCACGTGCCGCGCCGAGATCGCGAGGAGGTTCCGGCTGATCTCCGAGACCGGGATCCAGTTGACCTCGTTGTCCGGCTGCGCGTCGACCGGCAGCCAGAACCCGGTGTCGGTCACGCTGTCGACATAGCCGTGCCCCGCGTAGAAGACGACGAGGTTGTCCTTCTCGGAAAGCTCGCTGCGCAGCCGGTTCAGCGATGCGACGATCTGCTCGCGCGTCGCGTTGAGGTGCAGCTCGACCTTGAACCCGTACTGCGTGCGCAGCATCTCGCCGAACGCGTTCGCATCGGCGGCGGCGGTCTGCAGCCTCGCCAGATGCATATAGTCGTTGTTGCCGAAGATCAGGGCGTAATAACGCCCAAGGTCAGTCTTCTGCGAATCGGCAAAAGCGGATGCTGCCGTCGAGAGGACGGTTGCGACAACAACCAGAAGAGAAAGCAGGCGTTTCATCTTCATTCCTGTCGCCGGGACGAGCGCCGATGCGGGCTAGGTCTTCCGGGTCGACGGGTCCACGCGGCCGGAATCTATCATGAGTGCGCGATGGGAGGTGTGATGATTCTCACATCCTTGCGGGGGGCTTTTGCCGGCTCGATACGTCCCATCCTTTCTGTCATGCTCGATAAACGGCATCGGTGCGTCCCGATGATGGCGACTGCCCCCGTGCTATTCTTAGCCGGCTGTGCCTTGTTCATGCGCTTCGGGTGGCCCATGCGTTTCATCCCGCTGTTCGCCGCCGCCGCTCTTCTCTCGTCGGCCGCCATGCTGCCCGCCCCTGCCGCCGCGCAGGGAGGGCGGCAGCCGGCGGCCATCGTCGAGGCCGCCATCGGCACCGGCGACGTGGAGTTCATGGATTACCTCTACGAGGGGCAGACATTTTCGCTGAAGCCGGGCGAGCGGGTCGATCTCGGATATCTCCAGTCCTGTCTCGAGGAGACCATCACCGGCGGCGACGTGACGGTCGGGCGGGAGCGATCGGCGGTCACGAACGGCATCATCCAGCGCCGCAAGATCGAGTGCGACGGGAACAGGCTTTCGCTGTCCGGCAATGCCGCGGCGGCGGCGGACAGGAGCGGCGCGATGGTCTATCG
This sequence comes from Allostellaceae bacterium, assembly GCA_036403035.1. Taxonomy (GTDB): domain Bacteria; phylum Pseudomonadota; class Alphaproteobacteria; order ATCC43930; family CGMCC-115725; genus DASWRT01. The sequence continues at coordinate 16,060 of DASWRT010000069.1, forward strand.
CGACCCGTTCGTCGCCGACGTCACGCTGTACGGCGTCAGCCCGGCCGTCACGCTGCCCGCGCCGGGGCGGCTGGTCTTCCAGCGGCTCGACCGGCCCGAGCCGTCCATCGAGCTCGACATCGCCGAGCCGCGGGCCGACCTCTCCCGCGAGGGCGTCCGGCTCGCGCCCGGCGGCACCTATCGCGCCGCCGCGGCCGGGGGGCGGACGGTGATCGTCAAGATCGATCCGGCTGCCGCCGAGGACGCCCCGATCCTGGCGAGATTGCTGAGGTTCTGACGTGCGCGGCGCCGGCTCCGCCGCCGCCCGCGATGCCGCCGTGGCGGCGATCGTCGCGGCGGCGACGGCGCTGATCGTCGCGACGGCTTTCGCCCCGACGCTGGACGGGCTCTCGATCGACATCCTCTTCTGGCTGCGCGACCGCGTTGCCGCCGCCGCCGCTGGGGCAGACCCGCCACCGTCCCCGCAGGACCGCGGCGGCCCCCCGGTCGCCATCGTCGCGATCGACGAGGAAACGTACCGGCGCGAGCCGTTCAAGGGCGTGCCGCAGGCCCTCTGGACGCCGCAGCTCGCGTCCGTGCTCGACGCGATCCTCTCCGGCGGCGCCCGCGTGATCGGTTTCGACGTCGTCTACCCGACGTCGGTCGAGCCGCGTATCACGGGCTACGAGCGCGACTTCCGGCGCGTCCTGCGCCGCGGCGGCGCCGAAGGCCGCATCGTCCTCGGTCAGGTGCAGCAGCGGGAGGAGCCGCTCATCCCGTACCGCGGATACGTCTTCGCGGTCGGCGGCAGCGCGAACATCCGGCCGCTCAACCTGATCGTCGATGCCGACGGCGTCATCCGCCGCGCTCCCTTGCGGCTGCCCCTGCTTCAGCCGGGTGGATTGGCGGCGGGAACGCCGGCCGTCGTCGAGACGCTGGCGGCCGAGCTGGCGCGCCGCGCCGGTGCGCTGCCGGCCGGGCGCCGCGATCCGATGCTGCTGAATTTCGCGGGCGGATCGGCGGCGGGCATCCCGGCCTATTCGCTGGCCGACCTCCATGCCTGCGACGACCCGGCGTTCTTCCGCCGCAACTTCGCGGGGAAGGTCGTCCTGCTCGGCGTCGTCCTGGATGTCGAGGACCGCAACCTCGCGGCGGATCGCTTCGTCGCCGGCCATGGCGAGGCGGAGATAGCGGCAGGCGAGCGTTGCGCATTGCCGTCGCCGGCGTCGCAGGCCGCCGCCGCGCCGCCGCGCCGCCGCTCCACCGTTCCCGGCGTCTATATCCACGCGACCGCGGTGGCTAACCTGATCGGCGGCGACGATCTGCATGCCCTGCCGTGGTGGCCCTCGGCCGCGATCGGCCTGCTCGGCAGCTTCGCGGTCGCGGCCGCGGTGCTGCGGGTTGCGCCGCTGCTGGCGCAGGGCTTGCTCGCGGCGGCGCTCCTGCTCTGGACGGCAGCCTGCACGGCGGCGTTCGTCCGCGCCGGCATCGTGCTGCCGTTCCTCGGCGCCGGCGCCGGATGGGGCGGCGCGTCGCTGCTGGCGTCGGCCTATCGCTTCGCCCGCGTCGAGCATCAGCATCGCAAGGTCAGGCGCTTCTTCTCGTACTACCTGCCGGCGCCGGTGCTCGATCATATGATGGCCCAGGCGCGCCTGCCGCAGCTCGGCGGCGAACTGCGCGAGGTCAGCACCCTCTTCGTCGACATCGCCGGCTTCGTCCGCATGTCCGAGCGCTGCACTCCGGCGCGGCTGGTCGAGGATCTGAACCGGTATTTCGCGGCGATGTCGGCGATCGTCGCCGACGAGCATAACGGGTTCGTCGAGCGCTATATCGGCGACGCGGTGCTCGCCCTGTTCGGCGCGCCGCTCGACGACCCGGACCACGCCCGCCACGCCGTCGCGGCGGCGCTCCGCATGCGCGCGGAGGTTGCGGACGGACACCATCGCATCGGCGGCATACCGGTGAAGGTGCGGATCGGGATCAACAGCGGGCCGGCGCTGATCGGCAATGTCGGCTCGCCGCGCCGCTACAGCTACACGGCGATGGGCGACGCCGTGAACCTCGCGGCGCGCATCGAAGTGGCGAACAAGCTGTTCGGGACGACGGTCCTGGTCAGCGAGGCGACGATGCGCGCCTGCCGCGGCGCGTTCCGCTTCCGCAAGGTGGAGACCATACAGGTCGCCGGCCGGCGGGAACCGGTGACGCTCTACGAGCCGCTGGGGTAGGGGCGCGACGGTACATGCGGCTGGTAGGACCGTGTTTCCGGACGAGCGCTGCCGATCGATGGATCAGTGGATCGCGCTCGACTTGTACGACGCCATCGTGGACGCGGGGCCTAACCGCGGCTGGTTACGAACAGCGTCCACCATGATTCCTTTCCATATCTTCGCGGGCAGCCCGCCGCCGGTCACGCCCTTCATCTGCCTGTTGTCGTCGTTGCCGAGCCACACGGCGGTGACATAGCGGTCGCTGAACCCGACGAACAGCGCGTCGCGGTAGTCGTTGCTCGTGCCGGTTTTGCCGGCCGCCCAGAAAGGGATCGGCCGGATCAGCCGGCCCGTTCCCTCTTGCAGCGTGATGACGCCGTTCAGCATCGTCCTCATGGCTTCGGCAACCTTGGGCTGAAGCACGCGTTCGCCGGGCGCCGCCGCCGCCGGCTGTCTGCGGAAAATAATCCGGCCGGTTTCGTCCCGCAGTTCCAGCGCCGCCGTCGGCGTCACCCGGTCGCCGTCGCCGGCCAGCGCCGCATAGGCCGCGGTCAGCTCCAGCAGCTTCATGCCGTTCGTGCCCAGCGCCAAGCGGTCGCCCATCGCCAGCGGCGAGGTCACGCCGAGCCGTTGCGCCAGCTTTACGATCGAGGCGTCGCGCCCTGCGGCCAAGCGCACGGCGGCGACGTTCGACGAATAGGCCAGCGCTTCCGCCAGCGTGATCTCGCCCCGATAGGAGTTGTTGAAGTTGCGGATCGGCTTGTTCCGAATCGGCTCGTCGAGGACGCGATCGGTCGGTTTCAGGCCACGCTCAAGCGCATCGAGGTACACGAAGATCTTGAATGCCGAACCGGGCTGCCGGGTCGCCAGCACGCGGTTGACTTGGCTCGTCCTGTAATCGCGCCCTCCGACCATGGCAAGGATCTCGCCCTCGGGCGTCATGACCACCGCCGCGCCTTCCGAGGCGTTGGCCCTCTTGCCATCCGCGGTCAAGGTTTTCCCAAGCTGCGCTTCCGCGATCCGTTGCAGGCGCGGATCGAGGGTGGTTTTCAGGGTCGCCGTGCCGCCGGCATCCGCCCTAAGGGGCTTCGTCTCGGCGGCGATCCATTGGACGAAGTAGGGTGCTCCCGGCGAGCGCGGCTGGACGACCTTCACCTTTTCCTGCTTCGCGCGCCTGGCCGCCGCTGCGGTCAGGCGCCCTTCCTCGACCATCTTGTCGACAACGCGGTCGGCGTTGGCGCGGGCCTTCTCCGGGTTCTGGAGGATGTTCCAGCGCGAGGGAGCCCGGAGGGAGCCGACCAGAAGCGCCGACTCATAAACCGAGAGCGCCTTGGCCGGCTTGCCGAAATAGGTCTGCGCGGCCGCCTCGATGCCCCAGGCGCCTTTCCCGAAATAGACGCGGTTGAAATAGACGAACAGGATCTCGTCCTTGGACAAGGATTGTTCGATCTCCAGAGCCATTTCGGACTCTTTCAGCTTTTCCCAGACCGTGCGCTCCGCCTTCGGGAAATAGACGTTCTTGACCACTTGCTGCGAGATCGTGCTCGCGCCCTCGACGACTCTCAAACTCATCAGGTTTCTCACGGCGGCCCGCGCGATCGCCCGCGGGTCGATGCCGTTATGCGAGAAGAACCTGCGGTCCTCGGCCGAAATCAGAGCGTTCACGAGATGCTGCGGCAGCTCTTTGCGCGGCACCACGTGTCCATAGTTGGCTCCTTCGATCGCCAGCAGATTGCCGTTCCGGTCGAGGACCCGGACGCCCGGCACCCGATTGAGCGAGACGAGTCCGTCGGCCGCCTTGGCGTCGCTGTCGGCCCAGGCCGGCGTCGTGGCGGCGAAGCTCGCGACCGAAAGCGCCGCGACGGCGGCGAACAGCCATGTTTGGTAAGGGCGTGCAGCGCCGCGCATCATTTCTCCTGAGCAGAAAAGGTGCGTCGGCGGTTTCATACCGTCGGCCTCGGTCGTTGACCGATGCCGAGCGGGTTTGCTCAAACGCCGCACGGGCTCGACCAACGGCCGATGAGTCAAGCTCAACGGCCGTTGGTATCACGCCATGCGTAGCCGTATTCACCATTTGCCGAAGACGGCATGGAGGCGTCAATGGACAACGGGTGCAAATCCGGGCCGTCAGCCGGCCGGCGGCGAGCGGCAGCAATGCCGGCTCGCCGCACCGTTACGCATATGCGGCGACGAGCGCACGGAGCGCCGCCGCCGCGTTGAATGCGCGGGGTGGATTGACCGGCCAAGCGGCAATGCCCCAAGCGTTTCAGGAGAGAGAGGGGGCTCAGCTTCCCGGCTGCCGCTCCTCGATCATGTCGACGCGGTCGGGATAGAACGCGAGATGATCCTTGATCGCGCCGACCGCTTCATAGGGCGCCTCGTAGGTCCACACCGCATTGGCCGCGCGCCCGCCGCCTGATGGGATGCTGAAATAGCCGCACTCGCCCTTGTAGGGGCAGTAGGTGGCATGGTCCGTCCGGGCGAGGAGCGCCATGTCGACGTCCTTGCGCGGGATGTACTGGACCGCCGGGTACGTCGCCTCGCGCAGCGTCATCGCGTCGCGCGTGTCCGCGACGACGCGGCCCGCGACCGAGACCACCACGCGGTTGGGGTTGCGCTCGACGGTGATCGGATGATCCGGCCCGGGAACCTTGATCGGCTTCAGGGCCGGCGACGATGTCTGTTCCATGATTTCGCCTCGCTGAATGCGGCTGACGGATTACGTGGTCACGCCGCCGACTTGCCGCCATCGACGGAAAGCACGTGGCCGGTGGCGAAGGACGCTTTGTCGGAGGCCAGGAAGACGATCGCGTTGGCGATCTCGTCCGGCTCTCCCACCCGCCGCATCGGCACGCCGGACACCAGCCCGGCCTTCCTGTCGTCGCTGCCGGTGAAGCGGTTGAGCATCCCGGTCTCGATCGGGCCCGGCGCGACCGCGTTGACGCGGATGCCCGAGGCCGCGGCTTCGAGCGCCGCGGCCTTGGTCAGTCCCTCGACGGCGTGCTTGCTGGCGGCATAGACGGACGCGCCGCCCGCGCCGCGGTGCCCGTAGGTCGACGAGATGTTGACGATGCTGCCGCTACCCTGGGCCTGCATCGCGCGCAGCTCGTGCTTCATGCTGAGCAGCGTGCCGAGCACGTTGGTGTCGAACGTGGCGGCGTAGCTCTCCGCGGTCTGCTCCGTCACCGGACCCGGCCGGCCCTCGGTGCCGGCGTTGTTGACCGCCGCGTCCAGGCGGCCGAAGCGCGCGACGGTCCGGTCGACCAGGCTGCGCACGTCGTCCTCGCGGCGCACGTCCGCCCGGATGAACTCGGCTTCCGCGCCGAGCGTGCGCAGCTCGGCGGCCAACGCCTCGCCGGCATCCTCGTGCCGGCCGGAGACGACGACGCGGTTGCCTTCGCGGGCGAAGGCCAGGGCCGCCGCGCGTCCGATGCCCGTCAGGGCGCCGGTGATCAAGACGACTTGGGTGCTGCTCATCGTGAAACTCCTTCGGATCCGGCCGACCCGTCGGGTCTGCCATCGCGGCGGGAACCGAATGACGTCGGGGTGATGCCGACGTTCCGGCGATCGGCGCCGCTGGGGGAGATTTGGGTTTTCCTGGCGACATCGAGAAAGACTTTGTAGGGTCGGGGCCATACCTCGCAGGCATGGCACGGCGCTTGAGATGGAGCTGCGGCATCTGCGTTATTTCATCGCCGTCGCCGAGGAGGGGAGCGTCTCGCTCGCGGCCGAGCGGCGGCTGCACACCTCGCAGCCCTCGCTGAGCCGCCAGCTCCGCGACCTTGAGCGGGAAGTGGGGGCCCAGCTCCTGACGCGCAGCGCCCGCGGCGTCGACCTCACGGCCGCCGGCCGCGCCTTTCTCGATCACGCGCGGCTGGCGCTGTCGCAGGCCGAGGCGGCGGGCGAAGCGGCGCGGCGGGCCGCCCATCCCGCCAAGGCCGCCTTCGTCATGGGGTTCCTGACCGGCTACGAGGTGGACTGGCTCGCGGAGGCGATGCGCGTCCTGCGCGACGCGTTGCCCAGCGTCGACATCGTGATTTCGAGCGACACCTCTCCGCAGCTCGCGGCGGCGCTCCTGCGCGGCAGGATCGACGTGGCCTTCATGCGGGCGGAAGCCGAGCAGCCCGATCTATCGTTCAGGCATCTGGCGAAGGATCCGCTGATCGTCGTCCTCCCCGCCGACCACCGCCTCTCCGCCCGGAAGGCGATCGATCTGACGGACATCGCGGGCGAGACCTTCATAAGCGTGTCGAAGACCGCTCCCGCCCTGCGCGTCGTCGTCGACGACTACATCAGGCGATCCGGCCTCGGCATCGCGCCGGACCACGAAGCCGACAATCTGGCCATGGCCATGTCCTTGGTGGCGTCGACGCGCGGCGTCGCCCTGCTGCCGGCCTACGCCCGGAACTTCCTTCCCCGGTCCGTGGTCAGCCGCCCCCTGCACGGTGCGGCCCCGACGATCGACTTGGTCCTCGGTTACCACACGGCGAACACGTCAGAGCTTCTGAGGCTCTTCCTCTCCCGCGTGCACGACCTGATCGCCCGCGTCTCCGAAGGGCCGCAGTAATATGGAAGTCGCACTGCATTGGGCCCTGCATTGAGCCGCTTCTAACGTAGGGGCGGGGCTTGCCCCGCCCGTCACCAGTTGCAGCTTCGCTGTGGCGAGAGGCGGAACAACGTTCCGCCGAGAACCCGCGGGCGGGGCAAGCCCCGCCCTACAATTAGGCGCATCACTCAAGGCATACTGTTTCACCGCGTCGCGGCGGTCAGTCCTCCGTCGACGACGATCTCCGTCGCCGTGACGTATTTCGCCTCGTCCGACGCGAGGAACAGCGCCGCGTGGGCCACGTCCCATCCGTCGCCCATGCGGCCCATCGGGACCTGCCCGTCGCGGTGGGCGCGGAAGCCTTCGAGATCGCCGCCTGCGTATTTCTCGGCAAGGCGCTGCACCAGCGGCGTGTCCATCAATCCCGGAACGACGCAGTTCAGGCGGATGCCCTTCGCCGCGTAGAGCACGGCGGTGACCCGCGTGAACTGGATCAGGGCCGCCTTGGCGGCGCTGTAGCCGACCTGCGGCTTGCCGATGTAGCGCAGCCCGGCGACCGAGGAGACGTTGACGATCGCGCCGCCGCCGCCCTGGCGCTCCATGACCGGCAGCACCTGCTTGCAGGTTAGGAAGGCGCTTTTGACATTCAGCGCCATCTGCGCGTCCCAGGTCTCCTCGTCGAGTTCGACCGGTCCGCCCGGCTCCGAACGGCCGACATTGTTGACCAGCACGTCGATGCGGCCGAAGCGCGCCGCCGTATCGGCGATCAGCGCCCTGACCTGTTCGGCGTCGGTCACGTCCGATGTGAGGGCGATCGACGAGCCGCCTTCGCTCTCGATCAGGCGCTGCGTCTCCGCGGCGGCCTCGCCATTCACGTCGACCCCGATCACGGTGGCGCCCTGGCGGGCGAACAGCACGGCGGTCGCCTTGCCGTTCCCCCAGCCCGGACCGCTCGACCCGCTGCCGGTGACGACGGCGATCTTGCCCGCGAGGCTCAGCATCGGCTCTCTCCTCGGTTCCGTCGCATCAGGGAGTCACGGCGTCGTGGCTGTGGATCTGCATCGCCTCGAGGAAGCGGGAGACCATGTTGTAGGCGGCGATGGTCGCCGTCAGCTCGACGATGAGCCGGTTGTCGAACGCCGCCCGCACGGCCGCGAACACCTCGTCCGGCACGTGAACGTCGCGCGTCATCGCGTCGGCGAGGGCCAGCACCGCGCGCTGCCGTGCATCGAACGCGTCGGACTCCCGCCATGCCGCCAGCGCGTCGAGCTGCGCCTGCGTCACGCCCTCCTTGAGCGCGATCGGCCGATGCTGATCGGCCTCGTAGGGCGCGCCGTTGAGGATCGCGATGCGCATGATGACGAGTTCGCGAAGCGCGCCGGGAAGGGCGCACTCCTGGCGTATCGCGGTGAGGTAGCGGAGCCAGCCGGCCGCGACGGGCGGACTGTGCAGGAGCATCCGATAGAGATGGAGCACGCTGCCGCGCTGCGCCGCGATCTCGGCGGCAAGCGGCCGGGCGTCGGGATGCTCGATATCGGCGTACGGGATGCGGGCCATGGGTGGAAATCCTCAAGGTTGGTACGTGGCCGGAACGTGCGGACGGTCCCGCACCGGCTCTCGCCGCCTCCGCTTCG
>DASWRT010000070.1:0-15656 GCA_036403035.1 Allostellaceae bacterium
CCCCGATGGTTGGGGAGAACGATGGCCATCGCGAGCGCACCCGGCAGTCGACCGGCAAACGACAATGCCGATGACATCACGGATGATGCGCCTGCCGTGCGGGACGCCATGGCCCGGATCGAGCAGGACGGCTAGCTCGCCGTGGAGCGGGTGTTGTCGCCTGTACGGACGCCGCCGCACGCGACGGCCTCCTCTACCGGAACGGGTTCCGGACAGTGCGCGGCGCGTACGCGATCCCACGCCGCGCCGTGAATCCCGACATCGAGGCACTGCCGCCGCTGCTCCCGGACCTGCTCGGCCACAGCGTTCACCGCCGTTCATGGGGTATGTCCAAGGCATGCATCCGCGGCGCCTGATCGAACGGGCGGAAGAGAGTTGAGGGGAAGCGGGCTGAACCCGCCGCAATCGCAGCGCGGACCATCGGCGAGGCCGGCACTCCCGGCCGGCCGCAGCCCGCATCGGGCGGCAGCATCTTACGGCAGGAGGACACAGGCGATGTCAGGCGATCATGTCGACCCACGATCGGCGGCCTGGATTCTCGGGATGGCAGCAGCGAACGACGCGATCGGCGATCTCGTCGCCGCGATAGCCCGGCAGATCGCCGTGCCCGGACCCGACGCCGACGGCGCGCTCGCCGCGGCACGGGCGGCTTATGAGGTCGCCACCGGCAGCCCGGCCGACGATGCGCTGCTGTCGATATACCAGCCCGACGCATTGGCGATCGCCGGGTGCCTGCCGCAACCGGACCCGTCCAAAGAGGCGCAGTCCGGCGATGTCGCGCGACCAAGCCCGCGCACGGCAATGGCGATTTGGCAGTTCGTCCGCCGGTCGGCGGCGATCAGCCTCGTCTTCCGCCCGCCGCCGCGACACCGCCGCACGTGACGGCAAGACACTAATAGCCGGCGCCCCGGCGAATTTGACAGACGCCGCGTTTCGCCCTCGAATGCCGGCGCCATGGCCCGCATCATCCTTGCAGACGACGGGATCCGCTTCGACGGTCGTCTTGCCGAGACCGCGCCGCTGGGCGGCGCCGAAACGGCCGTCGTCGGCTTGGCGGAAGCGCTGGCGCGGCGCGGCCACGAGGTCGCCGTCTACAACACGTGCGGCGGGCCGCTCGACTGGAACGGCGTCGCGTGGCGGCCGATCGGCGCCGGCCTACCGGAGTCGGCCGATCTCTACATCGCGAACCGCGGCGACCGGCTGCTGCCGCTCGTGCCGCGGGCGCGGGCGCGGGCGTTCTGGATCCACAACCCGGCCGGCTACCTCCTGAAGTGGCGGTATCTGTGGAAGCTCGCGCGTTGGCGGCCGGCGATCGTCTTCTCCGGCGCCTTCCACGCCTCGACCTACCCGCGCTGGGCGCCGGACGGCGGCCGCGCGATCGTGCCGCTCGGCGTCGCCGAGACGTTCCGTGCGCCGCCGGGACCGTGCGCCGCCGACACGGTGGCCGCGCAGCCGCCGCCTCCAGCGCCGCGCGCCGTGTTCACCTCGAACCCGCTGCGCTCGCTCGACTGGCTGCTCGACCTCTGGAGCGAGGCGATCCGTCCGCGCGTGCCCGGCGCCGAGCTGCACGTCTTCTCCGGGCCGCAGACCTATGGCGGCGGGAGCGCGGTGGGCGAGACGAAGTCCGCCGCGATGCGCGCCGTCTTCGCCAAGGCCGAGCGGCTCGCCGCATCCGGGGTCGTGCTGCGCGGCGCGGTCGCGAAGTCCGACCTAGCCCGCGAACTCCGGCAGGCGCGGCTCTTCCTCTACCGCGGCGATCCGGGCGAGACCTTCTGCCTCGCTGCGGCGGAAGCGCAGGCGAGCGGCCTTCCGGCGGTCGTCGAGGATGTCGCCTGCCTGCGCGAACGGGTCGTGGACGGCAAAACCGGCTTCGTCACAAAGGATAAATCGTCATTTGCCGAAGCAGCCGTCCGGCTGCTTACCGACGACGCGCTGTGGCGGGCGCAGCACGCGGCGGCGCTCGCCCGCGGCGCGGCGGGCTGGGACGAAACCGCACAGGAATTCGAAACCTTATTTTCCCCCTTCGGAGAATTGGCAAAGAGCATACGACGTGAGACATAATGCTGCCGATGGATGCTATCTCACCCACGATCCTCGTCGTCGATGACGATGAAGATGTTCGCGCGCTCGCAGTGTCCATCCTGCACGAGGCCGGCTGCCGGGCTTTGCCGGCCGCCAACGGCGATGTCGCGCTGACGCTTCTCCAGGGTGGCCTCGCCGTCGATCTCCTCTTCACCGACATCGTGATGCCGGGCGAGCTTGACGGCCTCGCCCTCGCCTGCGAGGCCCGGCGGATCGATCCCTATATCAAGATTCTCTACACGACCGGGTTCAGCGGCTTCCCGCGCACCGGATCGTCGGCGCCGCTGCTCGGCAAGGTGCTGTCGAAACCGTACCGGCCCGCGATGCTGGCAACCGAAGTCATGCGGCTGCTCAACGAGCCGATTCTGGATACCGAGCGCCCCACCGCACGGATCTGATCCGGCGACGCCGCTCCCGCGCGGACCGGCGGCGGCGGCAGGCGGCCTTTCCCCCGGCGCAACCGGCGCTTGAACGGTCCGGGCCGCTCCCCTATAGGCTAGTACCCGAGAAACGCCGGACCTGCATCCGGGGCGCCGTGTCGAGCGGGGCGGACGGGGCGGCTGGAGAACATGGCTTCGATGATCGAGCGGACGGGTTTCCCCGGCATGAGATCAGCGTTTCGGGCCGCAGGTCCAGCGGTTCTGCGGCGGCAACCGGCCGGCAAGCGATGATCCGGTTCCGCTTCCGCCACGGCAACGTCGCCTTCGCCCACGATGTCGCGATGGCGACCGCCTCGTTCGCCCTGTCGCTCTATCTGCGCGTCGGCAACGCCTTCCCCCAATACGAGACGGTCCTGATCGAGGGCACGCTGCTGATGGCGCTGGTCGCCGGCATCGTGTTCCGGTCGCTGGGCCTCTATCGCGGCATCTGGCGCTATGCCTCGATGAACGACCTGCTGGCGCTGGTCCGCGCCGTCACGATCGTCATCCTCGCCTTCGTCCCTGCCCTGTTCGTGCTGACGCGCGCCGAATCCCTGCCGCGCTCGGTGCCGGTCATCAACTGGGTCATGCTGCTCGTGCTGGTCGGCGGCCCGCGCTTCGCCTACCGGGTGCTGAAGGATCGGCACGCTGGCCTGTCGAACGTAGCGGACGCGGGCCCGGCCATCCCGGTGCTGCTCGTCGGCGCGGGCGACGGCGCCGACCTGTTCATCCGCGCCGTCGCCCGCGGCGGCGCCGGCCCCTATCGGCCGGTCGGCATGATCGGCATCGGAGACGGTCGCGTCGGGCGCAACATCCACGGCGTCGACGTGCTCGGGATCGTTGAAGACATCCCGGCCGTGGTCGACCGGCTCGACCGCGCCGGCACGCGCCCGCAACGGCTGGTCATCACCCGCGACGACCTCGACGGCGCGGTCGTGCGGCGGCTGCTCGACACGGCCGAGGCGCTCGGCCTCACCGTCGCCCGCCTGCCGAAGCTGAGCGAGTTCCGGCAGGGGCTCGGCGACCGCATCGAGGTCCGGCCGGTCGCGATCGAGGATCTGCTCGGGCGTCCGCAGGCGGTGCTCGACCGCGACAGCATGCGGCGCCTGATCGCGTCGCGTCGCGTCCTCGTCACCGGCGCCGGCGGCACGATCGGCAGCGAGCTGGTCCGGCAGATCGCCGCCTTCGGCCCGTCCGAGCTGATCCTCCTCGACAGCGGCGAGTTCGCCCTCTACGGCATCGACCTGGAGATGCGGGAGCGGTTCGCCGATCTGCCGCGCCGCTCGCTGGTCGCCGACGTCCGCGACCGCGAGCGGCTCCACCGCGTCATCGCCGAGGCGGCGCCGGACCTCGTCTTCCATGCCGCGGCGCTGAAGCACGTGCCGATCGTCGAGGAGAACCCGTTCGAGGGTATGCTGACCAATGCGATCGGCACCCGCAACGTCGCCGACGCGTGCCGCGCCGCCGGGGTCGCCGCGATGGTGCAGATCAGCACCGACAAGGCGGTCAACCCGACCAGCATCATGGGCGTCAGCAAGCGCATCGCCGAGGGTTACTGTCAGGCGCTCGACATCGCCGAGCGGGAGCGTGCCGGGAGCGGCACGCGCTTCGTGACGGTGCGGTTCGGCAACGTGCTCGGCTCGACCGGGTCGGTGGTGCCGCTGTTCCAGCGGCAGCTCGCCGCGGGCGGACCGCTCACCGTGACGCACCCGGACGTGCAGCGCTATTTCATGACCGTGCGCGAGGCGGTCGAGCTGGTGCTCCAGGCGTCGGTGCTCGGCACCAGGGGAGACGAGCCCGGCAAGATCTTCGTGCTCGACATGGGCGAGCCGGTGCGCATCGTCGACCTCGCGCGGCAGATGATCCTGCTGGCGGGGCTGCGCCCGAACGTCGATGTCGAGATCAGGTTCACCGGCCTCCGGCCGGGCGAGAAGCTGTTCGAGGAGATCTTCCACGGCGCCGAGCCGCTGCTGCCGACCGAGGCGAAGGGCGTGCTGCTCGCGGCGCCCCGCACCGCCGACGCCGCCGCGCTCGGCCGCGCGCTCGACGAGCTGGCCCAGATCTGCCGGCGCGAGGACCGCGCCGCCTTCGATGCGATGCTGCGCCGCCTCGTGCCCGAGTACCAGCCGCCGTCGGCCGCCCGCATCCGCCTCGTCTCGGCGTCCTGAGCGGAGACCCTGCCGGGATCCGTCAGGACGCCTTCCGTCGGCGAGCCGCGGACGACGACGCCTTCGTCCTGGCGGCGGTCCGCGGCGGAGAACTGCCGCCGCTGCCGCGCCGCCGTCCCTCTTCCCGGCCTGCCCCCGAGGAACTCCGTGGCGTCCGGCCGCCTGCGGCCTTCCCGGCGCCGCCGCCCTCCCGCGCGAGGCTCTTGCGCAGCGCCTCCATGAGATCGATGACGGGCGCGGGGCCGGTATTCTCGACGACCACCGGCCGCTGTCCTTTCACCTTCGCGCGCACCAAGTCCATCATCGCGTCCTGGTAGCGGTCCTCGGTCATCGCCTGGGGATCGAACGTGCCGCGCTTCTTCGCGATGATCGCCGCCGCGAGGTCGAGCATGTCCTCGTCGAGCGTGCCGCCGCCAGCGGCGAGATCCTCGAAATAGGCGTCCGGCGAGCGCACCTCGTCGGCCGACCGCAGCGTCGTCAGCATCAGGCCGTTCCCGTGCGGCGTGAGCAGCACCGGATGCTCTCGCGACGACAGCACGAGGCGGCCGATGCCGGCAGCCTTCTCGCGGCGCATCGCTTCGACGATGACGCGGTAGGTCTCCTCGGCGATCTTGCCGTCCGGCGTCAGGTAGTACGGCGCGTCGAGATAGAGCGGATCGACCGCGTCGGCGTCGACGAAGCGCTGGAGGTCGATCGTATTCGAGCTGTCGATCCGGAGCTTTTCCAGCTCCTCCTTCTCGACCGTGACGTAACGCCCTTTCTCGAACTCGTAGCCGCGCACGAGGTCGCCGCGCTCGAACACTTCGCCGGTCTCCGGGTCGGTTGCGCGCATCTGGACCCGGTGATGGGTCTTCGGCGACAACAGATGGAACGAGACGCGCCCCGCCGAGGTCGTCCCTGGATAGAGACGCACGGGACAGCTCACGAGGGAGAGCCGGAGATACCCCTTCCAGGAGGGACGGGCAGAGACCGCAGCCATCGTCGCCCCCGTCAAGCCAACGCTTCGTGCCGGCGGGCCGCGTTCGGCATGGAATCGTCCGATGCCGCCGCTGCCGCCGCCGGATTGCGCGCCCATATGGCGACCTGCGCGGTCGCCAGATCGATCAGGTCGGTGAGGCCATGCGGTACCGGATACCAGCCTGAGACCCGCTCGCCCAGGCGGCGGGCGCGCCGCCGCGCCGCGCAATGCGACGCCGTGACGATCGCCGTCGCTTCCGCATCGCCGATCCGTGCCGCCGCTTGCAGGTCGAGGAGCATGTCGCGCGCCGCGCAGGTCACGTCGCGCCGCGCCGGATCGCCGGCCGCAGCCGCCGAGTTCAGGTAATAGAGCAGCAGTTCGGCATAGGCGGCGAGATCCCTCGCGTCGGCATCCCTCGCGGCGGCGGACGCATCGCGTTGCACGGCGGCGGCGCTCATCCGGCCCTCCTCGTGCGGCGGCGTTTCGGTGTCGCCGCCTGTCCGTAGCTTGGTTGCAATCAAGACGTATGAACCCACGAAATGCGACATCCGCCGATTCCAACGGAGCGAGTCGGGAGAAGGGTTCGCTACTTCGAGTCGAATCTTGTCTGTCACTGGCAGTGTGTTGAATCCGGCGAACGACTCTTCTTTGTCCTCCGGGTTTAAACAGCGTTATCCACAGATTTTTCCACCGATTCTTAGGAACCTTCGTGGAGATAGCTGCGATTCCGGCCGTTCGGTCGGGTGCATGTCGCTCGTCGAGTACCGCAGGAAGCGCGATTTTGCGAAAACCCCGGAGCCGGCCGGCAGCAGCCGCGGCGCGGCGCAACCGGATGCTGCGCGCCGCCACCGCTTCGTCGTGCAGAGCCATGCGGCGCAGCGGCTGCACTACGATTTCCGGCTCGAACTCGACGGCGTGCTGAAGAGCTGGGCGGTGCCGAAGGGACCGAGCCTCGATCCCGGGGAACGGCGGCTCGCTGTCCAAGTCGAGGACCACCCGCTCGACTATGCCGGCTTCGAAGGCGTGATCCCGGCCGGCGAGTATGGCGGCGGGACCGTGATGGTCTGGGACGCCGGCACCTGGGAACCTGAAGGCGATCCCCGCGAGGGCTACGCAAAGGGCCATCTCCGCTTCCGGCTGCACGGCGATCGCCTGCACGGCATGTGGAGCCTCGTGCGGACCGGCCGTCGTCGGCGCGACGCGGCCGGCGGCGGCGAAGCGCCGACGAATTGGCTGTTGATCAAGCGTTCGGACGAAGCGGCGGAGCCGGGAAGCAGCGACGCGGTGCTCCGGCGGAACCCGGGCAGCGTGGTGTCGGGACGCGGCATGGCAGCGATCGCGGCGGCGCCGAACCGGCGGGTCTGGACCGCGCACGGCACGTCAGCTTCCGTCGTGAACCTTCCTGCGCTGCGCGGCGCAACGCCCGCGCCGCTTCCCGACCCGCTCCCGCCGCCGCAGCTCGCGACCGCCGCCGAGGCGGCGCCCGGCGGCGATGATTGGCTCTACGAACTGAAATGGGATGGGTACCGGCTGATCGCCGCGGTCGCGCGGGACGGAAGCGTGCGGCTCGCCAGCCGCAACGGGCTCGACTGGTCCGAGAGATTCCCGGAGATCGCCGCGGCGCTCGCCGCGCTCCACGTCGGCGACGCGGTGCTCGACGGCGAGTTGGTGCGTCTCCGGCCGGAGGATGGTGTTCCGTCCTTCTCGGGCCTCAAGGCCGACCTCTCCGAGGGCCGCACGGACCGGCTCGTTTATGTCGTCTTCGACCTCCTCCATCTCGACGGGCACGACCTCCGCGACGTCGCAGTCGAGGACCGCAAGGCGGCGCTCGAAACCATCCTTTCCGCAGCTTCGGCGGCGGGCGGCCCCGCCGCCCGGCTCCGGTTTTCGGAGCATCTGGCCGGACAGGGCGCATCCTTCGCGGCGCATGCCTGCGCGCTCGGCGTCGAGGGCATCGTCGCGAAGCGGCGCGGCAGCCGTTACGGCAGCGGCACCCGCAGCAAGGACTGGCTGAAGATCAAGTGCGTAAGGCGGGAGGAGTTCGCCGTGGTCGGCTGGACTCCGCCCGTCGACGGCGGTCGCGCCGGGATCGGCTCGCTGCTGCTCGGCTACCATGATCCGGCCGGACGGCTGCATTACGCGGGCGGCGTCGGCAGCGGCTTCTCCCGTGCGGAGCATGCAGCGCTGCGGCGGCTTCTCGACGCGATGCCGCGCGGCGCCCGGCCGCCGGGAAAGGACGTTTCGCGTCTGGCGCCGGCCGGCGCACGCTGGGTCGAGCCGCAGGCCGTCGCGGAAATCCGCTTCGCCGACTGGACGGCTGACGGGCTGCTCCGTCACGCCACCTATCTCGGGCTGCGCGAGGACAAGGACGCGCACGATGTCGTGATCGACCGCCGCAACGGGGACACGGCCGATGCTGCGCCTCGCGTCGCGGCAGCGCCTGCCGCGGCCGGCCCGCGGCGGGCCCAATCGCGCCTGCGGAAAGGCGAGATCGAGGTCGCCGGCGTCGTCGTCTCGAATGCCGGAAAGCAGCTCTACCCCGATGCCGGCATCACCAAAGGCGACCTCGCGCACTACTACGCGTCGATTGCCGACCACATCCTGCCGCACCTTATAGGGCGGCCGCTGAGTCTCGTCCGCGCCCCGGACGGCATCGGCGGACAGGTCTGGTTCCAGAAGCATGAGCGCGCGGGCACGTCCGATGCGGTCCGCCGCATCCGGGTCGTCGACAACGATGGTGATGGCGAGGACGCGACCCAGACCTTCCTCGGCGTCGACGACGCGCACGGCCTCGTGTCGTTCGTCCAGATGGGCGTCGTCGAGATCCATCCGTGGGGTTCGCGCCTGCCCGACCTGGAGCGGCCGGACCGCCTCGTTTTCGACCTCGACCCGGACGAGACGGTCGGCTGGGAGCGCGTGGTCGAGGCCGCGTTGCAGCTCCGCGCCTCGCTCGCCGGGATCGGACTCGAAAGCTTTCCGAAGACCACCGGCGGCAAAGGTCTCCATCTCGTCGTCCCGCTCGGCTCCGTCGGCGTCGGCTGGGACGGCGCGAAGGCGTTCGCGAAACACGTCGCGGAGGCCTTCGCAGCGGCCGCGCCCCAGCGCTTCACCTCCCTCCTGACGAAGCGTGCGCGGCGCGGCCGCATCTTTATCGACTACCTGCGCAATGGGCGGGGGGCGACCGCCGTCGCGCCCTACTCGACGCGGGCGCGCCCCGGCGCGACGGTGGCGACGCCGGTATCATGGCGCGAGGTCGAGGCGGGGCTCGATCCGGCCGCCTTCACGGTCGCGACGCTCCCGTCCCGGCTCGCCGCACTGACGTCCGACCCCTGGGCAGGCTTCGAGAAGGCGACCGCGGCGGCGGCGCAAATCGTCGCCGGCAGGTAGCCGGCAGTCCGCCTCACGCGATCGGCGTTTCGCGCCAGTTGCCGGCCGCCCACGTCGCCACGACGGCGTTCTCCAGATCCTCGTACCGGAACGGCTTGCGCAGCAGCGGCAGATCCTCCGGCTGAACATTATCGTCCATATAGGCCGAGGTCAGCAGGATGCGGATGGCGGGCCGCATCTGCATGACCCGCTTCGCCAGCGTGATGCCGCTGATTCCCGGCATCATGACGTCGGTCAGCATCAGATCGATCGTCGGATCGCTCTCGATGATCCGCAGCGCCTCGTTGCCGCTCGCCGCGAGTACCGTTTCATACCCCATCGCGGTGAGGCACTCTTCGACCATCTTGCGGATATCGGGATCGTCCTCGACCACAAGCACGGTGGAGGGTCGGCCATCGTCGCTGCTCATGCACGCCGCTCGTCGCCGTTGGTGGATGTGCCCTCTGCCAACGGGAATCGGCGCGGAGAGTTCATCGGGCGCTGGCCGGCGGAGCAGCGTCAATGTCGGGAGCGCTGCCGTGCAAGGCGCGGTGCGGCGAGGCCGGCAGCATGCTTCCGGCCGGCGAAGGGCGACGGTTAGCGGGCTTTAAGAGCCTGACGAAACGGCCCGGAAGTTGCCCGTACTCAACGCCCCGGAACTGCGGAGATTGAAGGTGCCGGCGGTCTGCCCGGCTTGAAGACTGAAATAATCATAGAAATTGCCGCGGATGGTGCCGGTGAAGCCGTTGCCGCTGAGCGTCCCGGAGAAGCTGTTGAGCGGCGCCCCGGAGCCGGTCGTCACGCTGCCGATGATGTTGCCGCCGGCGAGGTTCTGGATGACGACGCTGCCGGACGCGGTTCCGAAGTCCCAGTTCTGCCGGAAGCTCCCGGTGACGATCGACCGCGCGCCGCCCTGGTCCAGGGCAGCGGCATAGCTGCCGAAAAACGTTGTCCGACCGCTCAGCGGCATCTGCGTTATCGCCGTCACCGCGTCGGTCGGGATCAGGCTCTCACTGTCGATGATGCCCGATGCGATCAGGTAGGCGCGCAGGTCGGCGAACGGATCGACCGGCGGCGACGGCGGCGGCGAACTCTCCTGCGTCGCCGTCGAGATCGTGGCGGTATGGATGTCGCCCAAATCCGGACGGCTCGCGAGATCGGTCGGCGGCGGCACCGGCACCCGGCGCAGCCGGGAGACGTCGCTGTTCGCCTGACGGATGTCCTGCGAGTTCACGACGGGATAGCCGCTGGCGAGGATCGTCGTCTCGGTCGGCACCTCGACGGCGCCGCCGTCGCCGCCCGGCCGCCCGTCGAGGCGCGCCAGCAGGCTCTGCAATGTGGCCTGCGGCACCGGGAACGGCTCGCTGACCTTGCCGTCCGATCCGACCGTCACCGCGTAGCCCGGCCGGACCAGCCGCTGCGAAGAGCCGCCGCTTCCCTGAACCGTCACCGCCATGCCGTACAGGAACACGACCGTGGAGCTGCTCTGGGCCACGTCGACCAGCGCGACGCCGCCGCGCACGCCGATCGTCGCCGTCGGAATCTTGATCCTGACCGCGTCCGGCCCCTTGCTCAGCGCGCCGCCGACGAAACGGAACAGGCCCTTGCCGGCGCTCGCCAGCAACTCGCCGGTGCCGCGTTCGCGGTCGTAGACGAAGCGGTCGATCACCACCTCGGCGCTCGGCCCGACGCTGAAGGCCGACTTGTCGAGGAACAGTATCTGCGCCTGTCCGTCGGCCAGGGTGCGGATCGTCTCGTCGTAGACGACGTCGTTGCCGATCAGCAGGACGCGCTGCGTCTGGTCGGGCGGCTGTCCGGTCGTGCTCGAGTTGACTGCGCCGGCGACGCCGATGCGATCCGGCGCCTGCTGCTGCGCGATGGCGGAGCCGGCAAGAAGCGAGAGGGCAGCGGCCGGCGCGACGACGGCGATCCGGCGGAGGCGGGAAATACGCATCTTTGAACTTCAGGTAGGGAAACCTCTTTATTCATGCATCATTGCGCGAGGAAAGTCACGACGCCCGTTGCCGGCCGCCGGATGGTCGAAACGGACGATCGCTTCCTTCGCGCCGGCTCGCCGCCGTTCACCGTCGCTTAGCCGGCGGAGCCTATCGTCTCCGCGCGGCGGCGGAGAGCGTCGGATGTGGGTTTCCTGCGAATATCCAGGGCGGATTGCGATCGAGTTCGGAACGGGAAGCCCTGCATCGCGCCGGGTCCCTCCACCCCGGCCCTCCCCTGCAAGGGGCGAGGGAGAAAAGCTGAATGCTTTCAAATCCCTTCTCTCTTGCGGGGGAAGGTCGAGCGGGGGAACCCGCTTCGTGCGTTTCCGATCCCAAGCGCAATCCGCGCTAGGGCGCGGACGGTTGCCGCGCCTGCTCGGCGGGCTCGCTGCCGGCGTTGTCCTCTGGCTGGCCGCCGATGCCGGTGCGGCCGACATTGGACAGCCTCTCGATCTTCAGGCGATCGTCGACCGGACGCTGCGGGACGGCAACCATGAGCTGCGGCTGCCGCCCGGCACGTGGCGAGTCGCGGCGCCCGCGGGTGCCGGCGGGGCGGCTGCGGTGACGGTGAAAGGCGCGCACGGCCTCACGATCGACGGCGCGGGCGCGACGGTTCTCGTCTTCTCCTCGATCCGCGAGCCGGCGATCCTTGTCGGCAGCGGGAGCGAGCGGGTGACGCTGCGCGGCTTCGCGATCGACTACGATCCGCTCCCCTTTACCCAGGGACGCGTCACCGCCGTGTCGCCGGACGGCGCCTCGCTGCGCTTCGCGCTCGACGACGGGTATCCGAGCCTGTGGCGCGACCAGCCCCTGACCCATGCCTATGTCTTCGACGCCGGCCCGGCCGCACGCTGGAAGGACGGCGTGCCCGACCTTTACCCGCAGCGGATCGACGTCGATCCCGGCGGGCGGAACGGACGGCTGACGATGGCGTCGGCCGCCGGCTTGCGCGGCGTCGCGGCCGGCGACCGGATCGTGCTCAACGTCCGCACCGTCCCGGCAATCCGGATCGGCGATCTGGCCGCCGGCACCCGGATCGAGGATGTCGAAATCAGGGCCTCGCCGGGCGCCGCGATCATCGCGCACGATGTCCGCGGCGAGAATTACTTCCGCTTCCGTCTGGTCCGCGGCCCGCGCCCGCCCGGAGCCTCGGCCGACCGGCTGCTTTCGGTCAACGCGGACGGGCTGCATTACGCGACGGCGCGGCGGGGGCCGATCGTCGAGGGCTCGGAATTCAGCTTCCAGGGCGACGACGGCATCAACCTGCACGGACCGATGCTCCCGGTGCTTGCCGTCGAGGGACAGCGCCGGTTCGTCACCGTCCGCCCCGGCGGCGACCATGTCGGCGACCTGCTGACGGCGGGCGACCCGGTCCGGCTGCTCGCGCCCGGCAGCTTCGCCGTGCTCGGCAGCGCGGCGCTTATCCGCTACGAGCCGATCGACCGGCCGGCCGGCATCGCCGACGCCGACCTCGCGGCGGCGTGGCCGTCGCTCGGCGGCGGCGGGCAGGCGCGGCCGATCTTCTACCGCGTCACGCTGGCGGGCGACCTCGCCGGGCTGCGCGCCGGCGCCTGGGCCGATCTCCCTGCCCTCGCGGCGCCCGGCTACACGATCCGCGGCAATCTGTTCCACGACCACCGCGCGCGGGGCCTGCGCATCGACGCCTCGCACGGGCTGATCGAGGACAACCGCTTCGAGCGGGTGCGGATGAACGCGATCGTGCTCGGCCCGGAATACGCCCGCTGGCGCGAGGCCGGCTGGGTCGAGGACGTGACGGTGCGCGGCAACCGCATCGCCGGCTCGTGCACCGACCCGGCGCTGACGCAGCCAAGTTCCTACGCTCCGGGGGCGATCGCAGTCGGGATGGAACAGGAGGCGCCGGCGCTCGGCCTGCCCTATGCGCGCGGGAACCGTGCGATCAGGATCGAGCGCAACGAGATCGACGGCTGCGCCGTCTCCGGGATCTTCCTGAACGCCGCCGATGACGTGACGCTCGCCGGGAACCGCATCGCCAACGTCAACCGCGGCGGCAACAGCCCGCCTGCCGGCGCGGCGCATCGGCTTGACGCCGGACGGCCGGTCAGCGTCAACGATGTCGGCCGGGTCGAAATACGGTAAGGGCCAGCTGACAAAGCCGCGACAGCGATGCCGCTACCGCGGCGCCGGCTCGGATCGGTTTCAGTTCAGACCCGACTTGGCCGTGCTCCGCGAGCGCGACAGCTCGTGCGCCCGGTCGCAGACGGCGAGCCAGTATGCTTCGCGCTCCGCATCGTCGGCGAGCATCGCCTGACGGGCGCATTCCCCGGCAACGACCGCGGCATAGAGTTGATGCTCGGCGAAGAGGGCATGGGCGGCGGCCCAGAGATGGTGGTCATCGAACGGCATATGCCGAGGTCTAGCGGCTCTCGCGTAAAGATTGTGTTAAGCGCGTCACACCCTCGCAATGCGTTAGGCAGCGCCATTCCGCATCGGCGTGCATGTCCCGGATGCGGGAACGGGCACGCCTGAAGCGTGCCCGTTCCCATTTGCGGCGGATATCGACGGTCGCTGCGTCTGCCGCGCGTGCGGCGGCCGCAGCAGCTACGAGCCTGTCTCGGCAGGCTCTAAGGCGTCACCGCTCGATCGACCCCGTCCATTGCTTGGTGATCTGGCGGTAGAACGCGTCCGCGTTTTCCGGGGCGAAGCGCTTCGCCCCGCGCGTCGGACGGCTGCTACCGAACGATTTGGCGACGTGATCGATCACGCTCTCGTCGTGCTGTTGCTGGCGCAGGACGTCGGCACCGTCCATGATTTCCTCCCATACCGAAAGCGGGCCGCCTGCCGCGACTCGTTGGGAGCAAGATAACGCCGATCGGATGCCCCTGACAATCAGCGCCTTTGGGCGATATGTCGGTTGCCCGAAAGTGACGCGCGATAGTCCTCGCCTGCGCCGGTTCCGATGCCGCCGCGCCTCTCTGCACTACCGTTCGCGAGCCCGGAACGGTTGCGGTTTATTCCAATACGGACATACAATCGAACCGTCATCGGTGGCGCGGCGGCAGTGGCGCCGTTCCGCACGCATGCAGGCATTTTGACATCGTGAAACTCGGTACCCAGGGGCGACGGCAACGGCATGCGTCGCGACGGACGCCGGCCTCGTGACCGAACCGGTAATATCGCCGCCGTCATCGGCACGATCAGCAGGTGAGAAACAGGAGAAAACAGGAAATTAACAGGTGCAAAAACAGGCGACATCTCCTGTTTTTTCGAGAATGAATCATTATATATCAATGCTCTGCATGTCGCCGTGACCTGTATTTTCCGGTCGGGCGCCGTCCCGCGGCTTCGCCGGGGCCGACAGGCGACGCCGGACGACATCGCAACCGGTGTGAACGGCGCCACATGCGGGCCGTCCCGACCGTCGTATTGTGGCCCCGTTCCAGAGACGCCAGCGAGCATGGAGGAGGACGGCACGATGTGGACCATTTCTCCCGTTACGAGCATGCAGCACGGCGGTGTCGGCGACGACGACGCCCGCGCGGCCGGACTCAGGCTGGTCTTCCGGCACGGCATGGAAGCGGGCACGATCGTCCACGAGAGGATCGTCGTCGCGACACGCTCCCGCGACGGCGGCGCGGTGACATGGTGGCAGGCCGTCGCCGAAGCGGTCGAGCAGGCGACGCAGCCGCCGCCTCGCCGCGCGACGTGATCGGCCGCCGCGGCCTCAACCGACGCAGACGCCGATCAAGACGGTCAGGAGTGCGCCGACCAGCCCGGCGAACAGGCGCTCGGCCCGGGACCATCGCCGCCAATCGGATAATACCCACATCGTACGCACGCTCACCCGCCTAGGAAGGATCCAAACCCGCAACCGGCGCAATCCTTAACGCACGCGTGCGGCAGCCGCGCGTGGCATTGATGTGGCGTGCCTCGGCATCAATCGAGGCGGGTCCGCTCCCTCATCGGGCCGCCTGACAGCTCCCTTCCTCCGTGACCTCCGCCCGACTCGGCACGCTGCGGCACATCTCGCTCGCCGCTCGTATCGGATTTCCGGCCAGGGCTCCGGCGGATCGGTTCGCGCTGCTGGCGCTCTCTCTGACGGCCGCCGGTCCGACAATAAGGCCGAAAGTCCGGGGACGGTGTGAAGCCGACATAAGCTACCTGCTGTTCCCGTGAGAAACCCCCGGCCGCGACGTCGGCATGGACGGCGGCATGCGCGCTGCTGCGCCCTTGCCGCCCGGTGCCGGTCTCGGAGAAGGGGCATCGACGAACCTCCTTCCCCATGGGGTATCCAGAGGAGAGTAAGCATGGAACCGAAAGACGCCGAAACGTCGCGACGCCGGGTTGTCGGCGGCGTTGCGACCGGCCTCGTTGCGGCGCTCGCAGCACCGGCGCTCGCGCAGGGAGCCGGTGCCCCGGCCGATCCCCGTCAGACGCCGCCCGGCAAGCCCGCCGGCGGCGGCGCCATTCGAAACCGGTGACGGAGTATCCGCGGCCGCCTTTCCCGAGGCAGCAGCAGGATTGGCCCGGGCTCACGTCGCAGATCAATCCCAGGCCCGATCACGGCGAAACGAGCTATACGGGCTCCGGCCGGCTCGCCGGCCGGAAAGCGCTCCTGACCGGCGGCGACTCCGGCATCGGCCGCGCTGCCGCGATCGCCTTCGCCCGCGAAGGCGCGGACGTCGCG
>DASWRT010000071.1:0-2076 GCA_036403035.1 Allostellaceae bacterium
CGACGATGCTGATGTCGTTGCGGGCGAAGCCGGCGCTCTCCAGGTCGCGCACCGCCTGTTGCGCGTCCGAGTAATCGTCGTAGAGCGCGACGATCGTCTTGTCAGCCATGATGATACGGTCCTCCCGGTTCGTGTGGTCCAGCGATGCCGGCGCCGCGCCGTCGGCGCGGCGCCCTCGCATCGTTAACCCGCGCCGGGGGACAACCGTCCCAAACGTTCCGCGCCGCGCCGCGACCCGCCCCGCAGCGCCGGTCATCTGCGCGGCGGCGCTTTCCTCTCTGGTATCGGGAGTACAGCAGTTCTTATATATTGCGCGTCGCGGCCTCTCGGCCGCGGCGGACCTATGACCACGAGACAGGTGGGCACGTGAAGACGAAACGGTGGCGGTGGGCGGCAGTGCTGTTCCTCTCGGCCTGGGTCGCGCTGGCGCCCGGCCTCGCCGAGGCGCGCGCCGGCGGCGGAGCCAGCCAGGGGAGCCGCGGCTCGCGCACCTACGAATTCAACGGCGCGCGGCCGACGGAGCGCAGCATCACGCCGCAGGCGCCGACGCAGCGGCCGCCTTTCGGCCAGCCGGCGCCGCAGCCGCAGTTCGCGCCGCGGCCGGGCTTCGGGCAGCCTGGCCTCTTCGGCGGCGGCAGCCCGTTCCTGCGCGGGCTGGTCGGCGGCTTCATCGGCGCCGGCATTTTCGGCATGCTATTCGGGCACAGCGCCTGGGCCGCGGACGGTTCGCCGATCAGCGGCTTCCTCGGCATGCTGATCCAGTTCGCGATCATCGCCGGGCTGATCTGGCTGGCGATCCGATTCTTCCGCAGCCGCTCCTCGGTCGGCTATGCCGGCGGCGGCGGTGACGGCTATAACCGCTCGGTCGGCGCGATGGCGGCGGCGGAGCCGGCGGCGCGCCGTAACCCGATCGAGTTCCCGGTGACCGAGGCCGACTACAACGAGTGGGGTGCGCTGCTCGTCAACATCCAGGACGCCTGGAGCCGCGGCGACATCGCACGGCTGCGGCAGTATGTGACGCCGGAGATGCTGAGCTACTTCGGCGAGGAACTGTCGCGCTATGCGAGCCAGGGCCTCCAGAACCGGATCGAGCGGGTCACGCTTCTGAAGGGCGACGTCGAGGAGACGTGGCGTGAGGCCGGCATGGAGTACGCCACGGTGCGGCTGCGCTGGAGCGCGCTCGACTACATGGTCCGTGCGGGCACGGACCAGGTGGTCGAAGGCGACCCGAACGTGCCGGTCGAGGCGACCGAGGTCTGGACCTTGGTGCGCAGTTCGCAGGGCGGGCATTGGATCCTCTCCGCGATCCAGCAGGTCTGACCGGGCCGGCCCGGGGCGGCGGCCCACGCGGCGCCGCCTGAAAGACGGTCTGGATCTGCATACGAGGTGGGCGGCTCCTGGTGGGCCGCCCATTTTCTATGCGCTGCTCTTTTTTGAGGCATCGGCAGTTGCCGGGGGGCAGTGGCCGGCCGGTTCCGATGCCGCATCCGTCGCTTGGCCCCGATCTTGCTCTTCACCCTTTCGGTTCAAATCCGGAGGGGGCCATGACGAACGCTTCGAGGGGATTGAAAGCGACGGTGTTCGCGGCGACGACGGCGTTGCTGGCCGCCGCCGTGCCGGCGGTCGCGGCGGACGGGACGATCAAGATCGGCGTGCTGCATTCGCTGTCCGGCACGATGGCGATCAGCGAGACCACGCTGAAGGACACCGTCCTGATGATGGTCGACGACATCAACAAGAAGGGCGGGTTGCTCGGCAAGAAGGTCGAGGCCGTCGTCGTCGACCCGGCGTCGAACTGGCCGCTCTTCGCCGAGAAGGCGCGCGAGCTGCTGGCGAAGGAGAAGGTCGCTGCGGTGTTCGGCTGCTGGACCTCGGTGTCCCGGAAGTCGGTGCTGCCGGTGTTCGAGGAGCTGAACGGGCTGCTGTTCTATCCCGTGCAGTACGAAGGCGAGGAAAGCTCGAACAACGTCTTCTACACGGGCGCGGCACCGAACCAGCAGGCGATCCCAGCCGTCGAGTACCTGATGAGCAAGGAAGGCGGCGGCGCGAAGCGCTGGTTCCTGCTCGGCACCGATT
>DASWRT010000072.1:0-17190 GCA_036403035.1 Allostellaceae bacterium
GGGCCGGACGACATCTACGACCTCGTCGCGACGATCAAAGGCGACGACGCCTTCAAGCCGCTGTCCGAGAGCGCCTGCCCCGCCGTCAGGAAGTGAGTGAGCTATCCGCTTGAAAGCGCATCAATTATCGTAGGGGCGGGGCGTGCCCCGTCCGTGGCCTTGCGGCGGGATGACGTTCCGCTGAGCGTTCGCCATCGGCCGCAGCTCCGCTGCGGCGATTGACGGCCCAAGGGCCGCCCCTACGATAATTGATGCGCTTGCAAGGGTACAGATTCGCTCACTTCCTGACGGCGGGGCAGGCGCTCTCGGACAGCGGCTTGAAGGCGTCGTCGCCTTTGATCGTCGCGACGAGGTCGTAGATGTCGTCCGGCCCCTTGGACTCCGCGGGGGCCTTGACGCGCATCAGGTAGAAATCGTGCACCATGCGGCCGTCCTCGCGCAGCCGCGCGTTGCGCACGATCGCGTCCTTGATCGGCAGCTCGTGCATCTTCCTGACGACAGCCTTGGCACTGTCGGTCTTCGCCGCGGCGACGGCCTTGAGGTAGTGCAGCGTCGCCGAGTAGGCGCCGGCCTGGATCATCGTCGGCTTGCCCTTGCCGTAAGCGGCCTCGAACTGCTTCGACCAGGCGCGCGTCTCGTCGTCGAGGTCCCAGTAGAACCCCTCGGCGAGCGTCGCTCCCTGCGCCAGCTTGAGCCCGATGCTCTCGACCTCGGGGAGCATCATCACGAAGCCGACGACCTTCTGCTTCGCGCTGGCTCCGCCGCCGCCCAGCACGCCGAACTCGCTCGCCTGCTTGACGGCGTTGATCGTGTCGCCGCCGGCATTGGCGAGCCCGATGAAGTCGGCGTCCGATCCCTGCGCCTGGAGGATGAACGACGAGAAGTCGTTGGCGCCGAGCGGGTGCCGCGCCGAGCCGACGACGGTTCCCCCTTGCCGCGTCACGATCGCGGTCGCGTCATTCTGCAAGGCGGCGCCGAACGCGTAATCGGCGGTGAGGAAGAACCACTTGGAGCCGGGCTTGGCGAGCGGCTTCACGACCGCCGCGACCTGGCTGTAGGTGTCCCACATCCACTGCACGCTGTTCTCGGGCGCGCAGTCCTCGTTGGTGAGCCGCGTCGTGCCGCCGGGATAGAGCGCCACCCGGTCGCGGTCCTTGACGATCGCCTGCACCGCGAGCTGCACCGAGGCGTTCACGAGGTCGCCGAAGGCGTCGACCTTCTCCTCGTCGATCCAGCGCCGTGCGATCGCCGCGGCGACGTCCGCCTTGTTCTGGTGGTCGGCAGAGATCACCTCGATCTTCATGCCGGCGCATTCGGCCTTGAGGCAGTCCTCGACCGCCATCTTCGTCGCGACAACCGAGCCCTCGCCAGTGAGTCGCGCATAGACGCCGCTCATGTCGGTCAGCACGCCGATCTTCACGACGCCGTCCGAGATCTGCGCCGCGGCGGGTGCGGCGGCGGCCGCGGATGCGAGCAGGACGGCGGCGGCTGATACGGCGGAACGTGCGGACATTGCGGAGTTCTCTCCCTATTGCGACGGCCGCTCTCGTCCGGTGACCTGCCGGGTGAGCTTCGTCGCGACGGTCGCGCGGCGTCAAGGCGGGAAGAGGAAACTTGAAGGGAGATCGGGGGGATGGGTGGGGATCGGGGGGATGAAAAGAAAATTCACGCGTCGACGCGAAGGACGCAAAGGTTTCGCAGAGAGCGCGAACGTAAGGTGTTTCGCGCGCCGCAGGCGCGCAGTCATCCTCTTCGCGATCGTTGCGTGCAGATCGTTGCGTGCACTTTGCGACCTTCGCGCCGAAGCGTTCTCGTTTTGATATCCCCCCGATCCCCAGCCATCCCCCCGATCTCCCTTCAGGTTTTCTCTCCTTGCCGCCGACCGCCCCGCCGCCGACGTTAGGAGCGGCATGGCGACGTTCGAACTCCTTTTCCTCGGCACCGCGGCGAGCGCGCCGTCGGCGGAGCGCGGACTGCCGGCGATCCTCGTCGCGACGCCGGGCGGGCGCGTGCTCGTCGATTGCGGCGAGGGCACGCAGCGGCAGCTCATGCGCAGCGGCGCCGGGTTCCGGCGGCTCGACCGCGTGCTGCTGACGCACCGGCACCTCGACCACGTGCTCGGCCTCGGCGGGCTGACCTCGACGCTGGCGCTGTTCGACGCGGTCGAGCGCCTGTCGATCCATGGCGGGCCGGAAACGATCGGGTTCGTCCGGCGCTACCTGCTCGACGCGGTCTGGCCGGGGCGTCCGCCGCCGCTCTCGGTCGAGTTCACGGTACTGGACGGGCCGGGACGGGTCGCGGCGCTCGACGGCTGCGCCATCTCCTGCTTCCCGGTGAACCATGCCGGGACCGACAGTCTCGGCTACCTGTTCGAAACGCCCGGCCACGTGCCGCTGCGCGCCGACCGTCTCGCTGCGCTCGGCGTCCCCGACGGCCCGGTGCGCGGGCGCCTCGCGCGCGGCGAGGCCGTGACGCTGCCGGACGGGCGGCGGATCGAGCCGGCCGACGTGCTCGGCGCTCCGCTGCCGGGCACCCGGCTCGCCATCGTCGGCGACGCCGGCGAGGTGGAATCGCTCGTCGAGCCGGTCCGCGGCGCCGACGCGCTGGTGATCGAGGCGACCTATCTGGAGCGGGACGCGGCGACAGCGCGCGAGCGCGACCATTTGACCGCCGGGCAGGCGGCATGGCTCGCCCGCGAGGCCGGCGTCGGCGCGCTCTACCTGACGCACATCTCCGGCCGCTACGACGTGGCGGACATCCTCGCCGAGGCGCGGCGCGTCTTTCCGGAGACGACCGTCGTGGCCGATCTCGACCGCGTCCGCGTCGCCCGCCGGAGCACGGGCACAGCCGCGGGCCGATGAAGCTGCTCTGCGACGAGATGCTGCACCGGCTCGGGCGGTGGCTGCGCGCTGCCGGCTATGACACGGCGATCGCGTCAGGCGGCGCCGCGGATGCCGAGCTGCTGCGCGCCGCCGCCGAGGAGTCCAGGGTTCTGCTGACGCGCGACCGCGAGCTTGCCGCTCGGAAGCGGCAGCCCTGCCGGATCGTCGGCCTGAGGCAGGCCGGCCTCGCGGCGACGGCCCGCGCGCTGAGCGAGCGCCTACCGATCGACTGGCTGCATGCGCCCTTCACCCGTTGCCTCGTCGACAATGCGCCGCTGCGTCCCGCCGGCCCGGTGGAAGCCGCGCTGGCGCCGACTGATGTTAGCGCTAACATCGGCGCAATCACCCGCTGCCCCGAATGCGGTCGGCTCTACTGGCGCGGTGGCCATGTTGCCAGGATGACGGCGCAGCTCGCGAACTGGCAGAATGCCGGCTGAGTGCGGACCCGATGGGGATGTTTTCAAAGATCCAGTGTATGTGTTATAGTATTAAGCTATTAATCAGGGATATTGGCGTCGCGGTTTGCATCCCTGGCTTGAAAGGTAAGGGGAACTCCTTACTTGAAAGGTGAATGCGAGTCAGTATCATTTGCTGACGTAGCGGCGGAAGGGAACGGTTGATGCAGCTTTCGATCGCCATGGACGGGCCGGTTACGGCGCAGGCAGCGGAGGCGTCTCCGTTGCAGGACGCGGCGGCCGGTGCCGCCGTTGCGCTCGGCAGTTGTACGAGAGGGTGGCGCGGGCACGTCGCCGATTTCGACAGTGTCGCGGCGGCGGCATCGGGCGGCGGGGAACTCGTCCGGCGCCTGCTGGAGATCGGCTTCGTCGAGGGCGCGTCCGTCGAAGTGATGCATGAGGGGCCGTTCGGCCGCGACCCCATCGCGGTGCGGATCGACGGCACGGCGACCATTGCGCTGCGCCGCCGCGATGCCGCGGCGATCCGCGTCGTTCCGGAAGGCGGGCGGGCCAGCGGCCGGTATCGGTGACGGGCACGATGTCGTCCGCGACCTATGCCGCCGACCCGCGGGCGGATGCGGCCGAGGCGGCCGGCCGGTGCGCCGGGCTCGCGCTCGTCGGCTGTCCCAATTGCGGCAAGACCGCGCTGTTCAACGCGCTGACCGGCAGCCGGCAGAAGGTCGCGAACTATGCCGGCGTCACCGTCGAGCGCAAGGAGGGCATGTTCGCCACGCCCGGCGGACGCCGTCTGCGGGTCATCGACCTGCCGGGCACCTATTCGCTGCGCGCGCGCAGCCCCGACGAGGCGGTCACTCGCGACGTCGTCCTCGGCCGCCGCGCCGACGAGACGGCGCCGGACGCGCTCGTCTGCGTCGCCGACGCGACGAACCTGCGGCTGGTCCTCCGCCTCGTGCTGGAGCTGAAGCAGACGGGACGGCCGCTCGTCCTGGCGCTCAACATGATCGACATTGCCCGCCGGCAGGGCGCAGAGATCGACGTCGAGCGGCTTTCCGCCGAGCTGGGCGGGATCCCCGTCGTCCCGACCGTGGCGGTGCGGCGCGGCGGGATCGCGGCGCTGCTGGAGACGATCGACAAGTTGCCGCCGCTGGCCGCGTCGGCGCAGCCGCGGCCGGCGCCGGACGACGGCGAATGGCGCGAGCCGGACGCCGCGGCGATCCGGGCGCTGCACCGCGAGGCGGACCGAATCCTCAAGGTCTGCTCGTTCCGGCCCGGCGACGCGCGGCTCACCGCCCGCATCGACCGCGTGCTGCTGCATCCGGTGTTCGGCACGCTGATCCTGCTGGCGATCCTGTTCCTGATGTTCCAGGCGGTGTTCGCCTGGGCGCAGCCGTTGATGGACACGATCAAGGCCGGGTTCGACCTGCTCGCCGAGGGTGTCCGGACGGTCCTGCCGGCGGGCATGGTGCGCGACCTGCTCACCGACGGCATCATCGCCGGCGTCGGCAGCGTCCTCGTGTTCCTGCCGCAGATCGTCATCCTCTTCTTCTTCATCCTGCTGCTCGAAGATTTCGGGTACATGGCGCGCGCCGCCTTCCTGATGGACAAGGTGATGGGCGCCGCGGGGCTGCACGGACGCGCCTTCATCCCGCTCCTGTCCAGCTTCGCCTGCGCGATCCCCGGTGTGATGGCGACGCGCGTGATCGACAGCCGGCGCGACCGGCTTGCGACGATCATGGTCGCGCCGCTGATGACGTGCTCGGCGCGCATCCCGGTCTACACGCTGATCATCTCCGCCTTCGTGCCGGCGCAGACGGCGCTCCTGGGCGGCTGGGTCGGCTTGCAGGGGCTGGTGATGTTCGGGCTGTACGGCGCCGGGATCGTCTCGGCGCTGCTCGTCTCGGCCGTGCTGAAGCGGCTGGTCTGGCGGTCGAGCCCGCCCGAGCCGTTCCTGATGGAGCTGCCGTCCTACAAGATGCCGCGGCCGCGCAACGTGCTGCTCGGCCTGTGGCAGCGCGCGACGATGTTCCTGCGCCGCGCCGGCACGATCATCCTGTCGCTGATGATCGTGCTCTGGTTCCTCAGTTCCTTCCCCGGAGCGCCGGAGGGCGCCACGGAGCCGGCGATCAACTACTCCGTCGCCGGCATCGTCGGGCACTGGCTGGAGCCGGCGCTGGCGCCGATCGGCTTCAACTGGCAGATCGCCGCGGCGCTCATTCCGGGGCTGGCGGCGCGCGAGGTGATGGTCGGCGCGCTCGGCACGATCTACGCGGTCGCCGGAGCTGGAGGGGACGCCGCGGCCGGCGCGCTGGCGCCGGTGCTCACCGCACAGTGGGCGCTGCCCACCGCGCTGGCGCTCCTGGCGTGGTACGTGTTCGCGCCGCAATGCGCCTCGACGCTCGCGGTGATCCGGCGCGAGACGAACTCCTGGCGCTGGCCGGTCGCCACCTTCCTCTACATGCTGGCGCTCGCCTACGCCGCCGCCTTCGTCACCTTCCACGTCGCATCGGCGTTCCTGCCTGCCGGCTGACGCACGCGACGTTGCGGATCGCGCGATTGCCCCCACCCCAGCCCTCCCCCGCTTCGCAGGGGAGGGTGAAAGGCTGAGCATTGTCAAAGCCCTCCCTGGCGAAGCGGGGGAGGGTTGGAGGGCAATTCGAGCGCGCCCTCCAACACAATCCGTAAAGAGCACCGAGGGCCAGCGACGTTATCGAACGACCGCGCCGGGAGCGGCCCGACCCTTGCGGCTGGAGAACGATATAGTATAACGTTGCCGCCTAAATGATCGACGCGAGAGGGATCGCATGATCGGCCATACGCTCCACGGGCACGGTCCGGTGCGCGTGATCGTGCTGCATGGATGGCTCGGCGACTGGTCCGTGTTCCAGCCGATGCTGCCGGCCCTCGATCCCGCGCGCTTCACCTTCGCCTTCGTCGACTATCGCGGCTACGGGACGTCGAAGACGATCGAGGGTGTCTATACGCTCGCGGAGATCGCCGCGGACGCGCTCGCGCTCGCCGACGCGCTCGGCTGGCCCCATTTCCACGTGCTCGGCCATTCGATGGGCGGACCCGCGGCGCTGCGTCTCGCGCTCGATGCCGGCCCGGATCGCGTCGGGCGGATCATCGCGGTAACGCCGGTGCCGGCCTCCGGCGTGCCGTTCGAAGGGGAGGCGCTGGCGCTGTTCGAGAGCGCGGCGGCCGGCAGCATCGACGCGCGCGCCGCGATCGTCGATTTCACCACCGGCGGACGCCTGCCGAAGGTCTGGTCGCGGTCCCTTGCCGAGTGCACGGTAGAGTTGTGCGACCCGCGGGCCTTCGCGGCCTATTTCCGGGCTTGGAGCCGGGCGGACTTCGCGGCCGAGGCGGCCCGCCTCGCCCTGCCTGTCCGCGTGCTGGTCGGCGAGCACGATGCGGCGGTGACCGAAGCGTTCATGCGCGCGACCTACCTTGCGAACCTCCAGGGGGCCGACTTGGTCGTGCTGCCGAATGCCGGCCATTATCCGATGCAGGAGATCCCGCTGGCCCTGGCGGCGCAGATCGAGGCGTTCCTCTAAACAACAATTCTCTGGGCAACTATGAATCATAGTATGGATCGCGACGTAAGGCCGTTACGTTATAACGCCAGTGTCAGGACGATCCTTCGGTGACGGAGCGGGCGATGAACGGCAGGATCGAGCGAGGCTTGCATATGGCGGAGCGGTGCTGCGCCGCGCGCGGCGTGAACCTGACGCCGCTGCGCCGCCGCGTGCTGGAGCTGATCCTGAATGCTCGGCAGCCGGTCGGCGCCTACCTGCTGCTTGGGCAGCTCCAGGGCAGCCGAGAGAAGGTCGGGCCGCCCACCGTCTATCGCGCGCTGGAGTTCCTGCTGGAGCAGAAGCTGATCCATCGCATCGAATCGCTGAATGCCTATATCGCCTGCGTCGACGCCGATCATCCGCACGAGAGCCAGTTCGTGATCTGCACCGACTGCGGCTCGACCGAGGAGCTGCACGACGACGGCATCGTCGAGAGCCTGCGGCGGCACGGCCGCGATCTCGGCTACGAGATCAGCGGGCAGATCGTCGAGCTGCGCGGCCTCTGCGCCCATTGCCGCGGCGCGGAGATCCGGCAGTGAGCCGTCGCTTTCCGCACCGCCTCGCCGCCTCGTTCGCCGTCAGCCCGCTGCAGCAGGGCGTCGGAACCCGGCTCGCCTGCGCCTCCGTCGCCTGCGCGGTCCTCTGGACCGCGGTCGTCTGGGCGCTGTCATGAGCGCCGCCGCTACCGCCGATGTCGCCGTCGCCCCGGCCGGCATCGCCCGGCTCGCGCGTCCGGTGACGCTGACCAACCTCACCGTCGCCTATGAGCGCCACCCGGCGATCCATCATGTGAACGGCAGCTTCGCGCCGGGATCGCTCACCGCGATCGTCGGACCGAACGGCGCCGGAAAGAGCACCCTGCTGAAGGCCGTCGTCGGGCTGCTGCGGCCCGCGGAGGGGCGAGTCGATCTCGGCACGGCCGACCGCGGCCGCATCGCCTATCTGCCGCAGCAGGCGGAGATCGACCGCAGCTTCCCAATCTCCGTGCTCGACACGGTGTCCCTCGGCCATTGGTGCCGCGTCGGCTGGGGCGGCGCGATCGGGCCGGCGCTGCGCGAGGACGCGATGCGCGCGATCGCGGCGGTCGGCCTCGGCGGCTTCGAGCGGCGGCCGATCGGCACGCTCTCCGCCGGGCAGCTCCAGCGCGTGCTGTTCGCCCGGATGATGCTCCAGGACGCCGCGCTGATCCTGCTCGACGAGCCGTTCAATGCGGTCGACGCGCGCACGACGGTCGACCTGCTCGACCTCGTCCATCGCTGGCACGGGCATGAGGGGCGCACCGTGGTCGCCGTTCTCCACGATGTCGATCAGGTTCGCGCCCATTTCCCCGATACGCTGCTGCTGGCGCGGGAGTGCGTGGCGTGGGGCGATACCACGTCCGTCCTGACGCCGG
Organism: Allostellaceae bacterium; assembly: GCA_036403035.1. Lineage (GTDB taxonomy): Bacteria > Pseudomonadota > Alphaproteobacteria > ATCC43930 > CGMCC-115725 > DASWRT01. The sequence continues at coordinate 8,267 of DASWRT010000072.1, forward strand.
CGAATTTGCGCCGCGCGCGGCAGATGTCGGAGGCGTGGGTCAGCGACGCCGAGAGTTGCCGCGCCGCGGGCGGCGGCGCCGCGGCGGCGGCGGCGCGATGAGCAGCGCCTACGACCTCCTCCTCGGCCCGTTCCTGGATTTCGGCTTCATGCGCCGGGCGCTCGTCGCCTGTTTTGCGCTGGCGCTCGGCTCCGGGCCGATCGGGACGCTGCTCGTGCTGCGGCGGATGAGCCTAATGGGCGATGCGATGTCGCACGCCGTGCTGCCCGGCGCAGCGGTCGGCTTCATCCTGGCCGGCCTGTCGCTGCCGGCGATGAGCCTGGGCGGCGCCGTCGCCGGGCTCGCGGTGGCGCTGCTTTCCGGCCTCGTCACCCGCATCACGCCGATCCGCGAGGATGCGAGCTTCGCCGCGTTCTATCTCGTGTCGCTGGCGCTCGGCGTCCTGATCGTCTCGACGCACGGCAGCAACGTCGACCTGTTGCATGTGCTGTTCGGCAGCATCCTCGGCGTCGACGACGCGGCGCTGCTGCTCGTCGCCGGCATCGCGACGGTCAGCCTGTTCGCCTTCGCGCTGGTCTACCGGCCGCTCGTCGTCGAATGCTTCGATCCGGGGTTCCTGCGCGCGGTGGGCGGCCGCGGCGGCTTCTACCACACGATCTTCCTCGCGCTCGTCGTGCTGAACCTCGTGGCCGGGTTCCAGGCCCTGGGCACGCTGATGGCGGTCGGGCTGATGATGCTGCCGGCTGCGGCGGCGCGCTTCTGGGCGCGCGAGGTCTGGTCGCTGGCAGCGGTCAGCGTCGGGATCGCGCTGCTGTCCGGCTATGCCGGGCTGCTCGCCTCGTTCCACCTCGACCTGCCGTCGGGACCGGCGATCGTGCTGACGGCCGGGATCTGCTACGCGCTCTCGGTACTCGCCGGGGCGCGCGACAGCATCCGCACGCGCTATCTCGTCGCATCGCATCTAGAGGCATGAGGGAATGACGCCACTCCGCCGCGCGCTGCTGGTCCTGTCGGCTCTGGCGCTGGCCGCCGGCCCGGCCGCGGCGCAGCCACAGCCGCCGGTGGGGCATCCGCCGCTCCCGGTGGTCGCCAGCATCAGCATTCTCGCCGACATGACGCGCGAGATCGGCGGCGACCGCGTCGCCGTCGCGTCATTGGTCGGACCCGGCGGAGACGCCCATGTCTACCAGCCGACGCCCAGCGACGCGCGCGCCGTCGCCGGCGCCGCTCTCGTCATCATCAACGGTCTCGGCCTCGAAGGTTGGCTGCCTCGGCTGATCGAGGCGTCCGGCTTCAAGGGGAGTGTCGCGACCGCGACGCAGGGCATCGTCCCGCTGGATGCGGAGGACGACGCCCACGGGCACGGCCATGGAGAGCAGCGCGGCAGCGGGAACGGCGGCCACGCCGCCGCCGATCCGCACGCCTGGCAGGACGCTGCGAACGGTGCGGTCTACGCCCGCAACATCGCGGCGGCGCTGGCCGAGGCCGATCCCGCCGACGCCGATTTCCTCCGCACGCGCGGCGACGCCTACGCGGCGCAACTCATGGCGCTCGACGCCGAGCTGCGCCGCGATTTCGCGGCGATCCCGCAGGAGAAGCGGCGCGTCATCACCTCGCACGACGCGTTCCGCTATTTCGGCCGCGCCTACGGAATCGAGTTCCTGGCGCCGGTCGGCGTCAGCACCGAAAGCGAGCCGTCGGCCGGCGCGGTCGCGGCGCTGATCCGCCAGATGCGGCGCGAGAAGATCCGGGCGCTCTTCGTCGAGACGATCAGCGATCCGCGTCTCGTCGAGCAACTCGCCCGCGAGGCCGGCGCCGCCGTCGGCCCGCCGCTCTACTCGGACTCGCTGGCCCTGCCGGGGCAGGAGGCGAGCACCTATGCCGGCATGCTCCGCTACAACGCGCGGGCGCTCGCCGAGGGGATGCGGAAGAACTGATGCTGGGGCGACGACAGACCGTTCAGGATCGTTGGGTCGGGTTCAGCGGGATGACATTGGAGGCGGCCCGCGCCGGCGGCTCGCGGCGCAGCGCCTTCTCGACCGCGCGGGCCAATTCCGCGAGCTTGAACGGCTTTTTCACCAGCCCGTCGGCCTCGTCGAACTCGCTGCCGAGCGCCTGTTCCGCATAGCCGGTGATGAGGACGACCGGCAGATCCGGCCGGCGGGCGCGGGCCGCTCGGACGAGTTCCGTGCCGGTCATCTCCGGCATCGCGAAGTCCGCCACCAGAAGATCCGTCTTTCCGTCTCCATCCACGCGATCGAGCAGATCCAGCCCGGCGCGGGCGCCGCCGGCAGCGCGTACCTCATATCCCAGGCTCTTCAGGCCGTCGGCCACGACCTCCCGGACGTCGGGATCGTCGTCGACCAGGAGGATCCTGGCGCGCATGGACCGGACAACCGCTTCCGCCGCTGCGGCGGCGCCGGCCACCGCGCGGTCCGGTACGCCCTCCGTCCGCCGCAGGTAGACCTCCACCCTCGTGCCCTCGCCGAGACGGCTTCGAACGCGCACGTCGCCGCCCAATTGCTTGGCGACACCATAGACCTGGGCGAGTCCGAGACCGGTGCCCTTTCCGACCTCCTTGGTCGAGAAGAACGGCTCGAAGATCTTCGCGAGGATTTCCTCGCTCATGCCGGTGCCGGTGTCGGTCACGGCGATCCGGACAAGGTCGCCCGGCGCCACGTCCGCCGGCCGCTCCGGCGCCGATGCCGGCACGTTCGCCGTCTCGATGACGAGCGAGCCGCCCAGAGGCATGGCGTCGCGCGCGTTGATCGCGAGATTGAGGATCACCAGCTCGATCTGGCTCGGGTCGGCCAAGGCTGGCCAGAGCGCGGGCTCCAGCGCCGTCCTCAAGCGGACGGTCGGACCGATCGTGCGCGTCAGGAGGTCTTCCATGCCGGTCACGGTCTCATTGACGTCGACCGGCTCGGGCCGGAGGTGCTGCTTGCGGGCGAAGGCGAGAAGCTGCTGCGTCAGTTTGGCGCCCCGCTCGGCGGCCCGCGCCGCGTTCCGCACGAGCCGCCGGGCAGGCTCATTGTCCGCGACGCGCGCGTCGAGGAGTTCGAGGTTGCCGAGCACCGCGCTCAGGAGGTTGTTGAAGTCGTGCGCCACCCCGCCGGTGAGTTGACCGATCGCTTCCATTTTCTGCGCCTGCCGGAAGGCCGCCTCGATCTTGCTCCGGTCCGCAATGGCGGACGCGATGCGTTGCTCGAGGTCCTCGTTCAGCCGGCGCAGCTCCGCTTCCTGCGCACGCAGCCGCTCCTCGGTCCGCACGCGCTCCCGGAGATGCTCGCGCACCTGATACTGCCGGCGCCGCGCCCGCAGCGCCGACCGCAGCGCGCTGACGAGCGTCGCAGACCGTAGCGGGCGCTCCAGCAGCGTCGCGTTGCCGAGTTCGGCGAATCGGCCGATCGCCCAATCCCGACGGGTCGGCCCCCGTTGCCCGGCGGTCGCGGCGGCGACGAGCACGTTGGGGAGATCCGACCAGGGCGGCTGTCGCTCAAGGCAGTCCCGGAGGATGTGCTGCTCGCGCCCGAGGGCTTCCTCGGCGATGAGGGCCGCGCCGGCGCCGCCGCCGTGCTCGAACGCGTGGCAAAGCGCCGTCAGATCGGTGCAGATCTCGCCGACGAGACCGGCCTCGTCGAGAATTTCCGCGACCGTCGGCCCGTCCCGGTGCGACGGCGCCAAGATCAGGACGCGTTCTTCCAGCGCCCGAGGATCAGTCACGCTCGGCCGTCGTATCAATTACGGACGACAATGTGCCCGGCGCGCCGACATAGGTAGGAACGCCGGTCAGCACGCCTTGGAACTCGCGGATCGCCGAGCCGACGCTGATTCCGCCGTCGGCCAGCCGGTACTCGCGGATCGTGGTCTCGTGCCGGCCGCTACGGTTCTTCAGCACGGAAATCGCCTTGCGCACCTGCCCTTCCGCCTCGAAATAGCGCAGCAGGATGACGGTGTCGGCCAGGAAGCTGATGTCGAGCGGGGCCTGCGTGTCGCCGACGAGCCCGTGCTGCGCCATGATGAGGATCGTCGTCACGCCCTGATTGCCGAGATAGGCCAGCAGCTCGTGCAGATGCAGCGTGAGCGCCTGTTCCTCAGGCATCGAGCCGATGTAGCTGTTGAGGCTGTCGATCACGACGAGACGAGCGCCGTTGCCGCCGCAATTATCGACCCGGCGCTTCACCCTGTCCACGAACTCGCCCGGCGAGAGGATCGCCGGGTTGACCTGCTCCCAGCGCAAAAGCCCGGCATCGATCGCCGCGTCCATGCCCATGCCGAGTCCGAGGGCGCGCTCGGCGGCTGTCCGGTAGCTCTCCTCGAAGGCGAAGACGGCGGCGCGTTCTCCCCGGCCGGTAGCCGCCATGGCGTAACGCATCGCGAGCGACGATTTGCCGACGCCGGAAGGGCCGATGATGAGTGTGCTCGTGCCGCGGCGCAGCCCGCCGCCGAGGAGGTCGTCGACCTCGGCCAGCTCGCTCGAAACGGCTTCCGTCGGGAACTCTCGCCCATGGTGGGCGGCGACCAGGCTCTCGAAGACGGTGAGCCCTCCGGTGCGAATCACGTAGTCGTGGTAGCCGCTCCGGAAATCGACGCCGCGCAGCTTGGAGACGGAGAGGCGGCGACGCACGACGCCGTACTCCATCCGCCGCTGCTCGAGCGTGAGGACGCCGTGCACGACGCTGTGCAGCTGCAGCCCGCGCTGCGGATCGGTGAGATCGTCGAGCGCGAGAACGGTCGTTTCGCGCCGGGCGAAGAACTGCTTCAGCGCCAGCGTCTGGCGGCGATAGCTCAGCGGGTCCTGGGCAAGGAGCCGCAGCTCGGTGAGCGCGTCGATGACGAGCCGGTCGGGCCGCAGCTCGTCCACCTTCTGCTGGATCAGCCCGGCGGTCTCGCCGAGATCGACCTCGGAAGGGTGGATCATGCCTTGCTGGCGCTCGAGATCCGCCTCGAGGGGCACGAGTTCGAGGAGGGAGATCGCGTCCAGCGACCAGCCGTGGCTGTTGGCCACGGCGCGCAGCTCGCGCTCGGTCTCGGAGAGCGTGACGTACAGGCAGCGCTCGCCGCGCCGGGCGCCCTCCAGCAGGAACTGGAGGGCGAGCGTCGTCTTGCCGGCGCCCGGCGTCCCCTCAAGGAGGTACAGATGACCGCGTGGGAAGCCGCCGCAGAAAATCGCGTCGAGCCCGGAGATACCGGTGGGGGCGAGATCGTGCGGCGGGTTTTGCTGCGTACTGGACACTCGGACTCCCTTGCGTTGAAGATGGCGAAACCGAGGACCATCCTGCGCCGCTCCGGCCTCGGCTCCCGGGGCGGCATGATTCACGGGGATCAAACCGGCGGCAAGCTGGGCGGCTGCACTGTCCGGCGCATTCCCGGTTGATTTACCGCCGCTCCTCCCTCGGCCGGGAATTTCTCGAGTCCATCAGGAGCGTGCCGGCGGCCGTGCGCGCCCCCGACGTCGGCCGGGATAGGCTGATGACAGGCTGAGGTCAGCCTACACGAACGGCCGGCGCTTTAATTCAAACGCGGGAAATCAAATAAATTCTTCCCTCTCAGGTTGCATATCCATCTCCGGTTCTGTAATGCGACATACAGCGAACACCGCGATCGGCAGCCGAGTTCGGCCCGTCGGCCCACGCGTGCCGATAGTGTCGCCGCCGGTCGATTCTGCTGAACGGGTGACGGCGGCCGGCTTTTCGCCGCCCCGGCCGTCCTGTCGCGGTCTCCGTTGCGGCATGCCGCTTGTGGCGCAGCCGTATCGGGCCGATAGTCGTCGGCCCGATACGACGGCAATGCCCGGCATGGCATCCACACTTCCGTCTGAGCCGCGTCGCTTCCAATCGGCGGCTGCCCACTATCTAAGCGGTCGTCCTGCCTATGCGCCGGCTCTGATCGCTCGCGTTGCCCGGCTTTGCGGGCTGCAACCGACGCACCGCGTCCTCGATCTCGGCTGTGGCCCCGGCCAGCTCGCAATCGCGTTCTCTCCCTTCGTCGCCGAGGTGGTCGGGATCGATCCGGAGCCGGCGATGCTGCGTGTCGCGACCGAGCGCGCGGCGGCGGCGGTTCCGAATGCCCGCTTCATCGAAGGCAGCTCGTACGATCTCGGCCCGCAGCTCGGGCCGTTCCGTCTCGTGACGATCGGTCGTGCGTTTCACTGGATGGACCGGCGGCGGACCCTGGAGCGGCTCGATTCGATGATCGACCCGGAGGGCGGCGCGGTCGTCCTGTTCGCCGACCGCCACCCCGAACTGCCGGACAATGCGTGGCGCCGCGTCTACCAGGAGACGCTCGACCGGTACGCCGTGGGCGACACGGTGAGGACGCAGCGGAAGTCGCCCGAGTGGCTGCCGAATGTGGCGATCCTGCTCGACAGCCCGTTCGCCGAGCTTGAGCAGATCTCGGTGATCGAGCGCCGATCGACGCCGGTCGAGCGGTTCGTCGACCGCGCCCTATCGTTGTCGAGCACGGCGCCCGGACGCCTCGGCGCCGCCGGGGCGGGCGATCTCGCCCGCGACGTTCGGGACGTCATGGCCGGATACGCGCGGGACGATGGCGATGGCCGCGGCCCTGTGGTGGTCGAGGTCGTCGCGTCCGAGGCGCTGATCGCCCGCCGCCGGGGAGAGGCCGCCCCGTCCTGATCGCGGTGCGGCGCCGCTTTCTGCTGACTGTTCAAACCGTCACAAGCGGGCTGCGGCACGAACGCCAGCGCCACTCCGAGGACAGTGAAAAGGCTGGTGCCGGGTGAGGGATTCGAACCCCCGACCTTCGGTTTACAAAACCGCTGCACTACCACTGTGCTAACCCGGCGAACCGCGCGTCGGCGCTGCGAGCGACCGCCGCGCCGAGATTACAGGGCGCACCGCCGTCGCTCAAGCCGGCCGACTCAGTCCTTCTGCCGGAACAGCGTTGCCTGCCGCGCATGCATCAGCACGGCGGCGAGATCCCACGGCGCCACCCGCGGCTCTGCCGTCAGCGCTTCCGGGCGGAACAGCCGCATCGCCGAGCCTTCGTGCAGCACCATGCGCGCGATGTCGGCCTCGTCGACCGGCACCTCGAAGAAGATCAGCCGGTCACGGCGCGGCGCCTCCGGGAGCGGCAGGCCGATGGTCATGTCGGTGAAGATACGGACCGACCGGGCGGCGAACTCCAGCTCCTCGGACAGCTCGCGGCGCATTGCCGCCGCGGCGTCCTCGCCGGGATCGATGCTGCCGCCGAACAGCCCCCAATGGCCCGGCAGGAAGATCCGCGGCTTGTCGTCGCGCAACTGCATCAGGTAGCGGCCGTCCGGCGTGACGAGGAGGCCGGCGGCGCAAAGGCGGCCCGGCGGCGGCGCGTCGGAGTCGCTCGCGGTCACGGCGTGCCGCTCCGCCGGGCGATCTCGTAGAGGGCCACCGCGGCGGCGTTCGAGACGTTGAGGGACGCGACCGGCCCGCGCGTCGGCAGCCGCGCCAGCAGGTCGCACCGCTCGCGCGTCAGCCGGCGCAGCCCGGCGCCCTCGGAGCCGAGGACCAGGGCGATCCGGCCGTCGTCCGGCGCCGCCTCGGCGAGGCTGCGTTCGGCCGCGCCGTCGAGGCCGATGCACCAGAACCCGGCCTCCTTCAGCCGGTCGAGGCTGCGCGCGAGGTTGACGACGCGGACGAGCGCGACGTGCTCCAGCCCGCCCGACGCCGCCTTGGCGAGCGCTCCGGTGACCGGCGGTGCGCCGTGCTCCGGCACGACGAGGGCGAGCGCGCCGAAGGCAGCGGCGGAGCGCAGCACCGCGCCGACATTGTGCGGATCGCTCACTTGGTCGAGCACGACGACGAGCGCCCGCGCCGCGCCGGCCGCCGCGCGGTCGATCACGTCCTCGATGTCGGCTGCGGGGAGCGGATCGGCGGCGAGCGCCAGACCCTGATGGACGGCGCCGGGCGGCAGCAGCGCCGCCAGCTCCTCGCGCGTCACCGTCCGCACCTCGGCGTCGCGCGTCAGCTTCGCCGCGGCTTCCGCGAGCAGCGTCTGAAGCTCCGCCGCGGTTTCCGGCAGCGCGAGGAGCCGCCGGCAGCGCCGCGCCGGGTTGGCGAGCGCGGCGGCCACCGCGTGGCGGCCGTAGATCCAGGTGTTGCGATCGAAGCCGCCGCGATCGGCGGCGGCGCTCGAGGCGGCGGGACGCCGATCCTGGCCGTGTGCGGCGGAGGCAGGGACGGCGGCGGTGCGGTCGGCCGGAGGGCGCGGCGTGCGGGGCCTGCCCGTGCCGCCTGCGGCGCCGCGGTCGGCGGCGGGGCGGTTCGTCCTCGGGTTGCTGCGGCCGGCGCCGCCGGGTGGGTGCTGCTTGCGCATTGCGGTCCGTCGTTCTGTGGCGCGACAAGGTCGCGGCATCGCGGCGGCGCCGCAAGGGATTTCCCGAGGCCGGCTGACGCCGCGCCGCAGCGCGGCCAGCATAGCCGTAGCGCGTTCGCACTGTTGACAAAGCAGCGTGAAAACCTTATCTGGCCCGTCTCCGCTGCGCCGGGCAATGCGGCCTCGCGGAGGGGTGGCCGAGCGGTCAATGGCAGCAGACTGTAAATCTGCCGACGGAAGTCTACGTAGGTTCGAATCCTACCCCCTCCACCACGCGGCCTTTCGGGGGCTGTCGACGGGAGCCCAACGGGCGGAGAAGCGCGGTTGTACGAGCGGGTGTAGCTCAATGGTAGAGCTCCAGCCTTCCAAGCTGGCTACGTGGGTTCGATTCCCATCACCCGCTCCAACGCCGCCGCTTCGGCGCACAGGTTGAATGTAACGTCGTACTCGGGATCAGGAAGCCGGGACAAATGGCGAAGGCGAAGTTTGCGCGGACGAAGCCGCACTGCAACATCGGGACGATCGGTCACGTGGATCACGGGAAGACGTCGCTGACGGCGGCGATCACGAAGGTCCTGGCGGAGACGGGCGGCGCGACGTTCACGGCGTAC
>DASWRT010000073.1:0-16467 GCA_036403035.1 Allostellaceae bacterium
CGCTCGCCGAGTTGCGGGACGTCGTCCGCGGGCTGATGTCGAAGGTTGCCGAACTTGGGACCGACAATGCTGCCCTGAAGGCGGAAAACCGGGCGCTGCGCGATGAGGTGACCCGGCTGAAAGGCCTACCGCCGCGGCCGCCCTCGCGGCCCTCGGGCATGGAGAAGGCGACCGGCACCGGCGGCGGGACTGGACTGGGCAAGGGCAGCAAGCGATCGCGGCGCCGGCGGGGCGCCAAGCGAGACCGCGAGGCGGTGACCTCCGAGGTGGTGGTGAAGGCTGCGCCGCCGCCGGGATCGCGGTTCAAGGGCTATCAGGACATCCTGGTACGCGACCTGATCCTCACGCCCGAGGTGGTTCGCTACCGGCGGGAGCGCTGGCAGACGCCGTCCGGCGAGATGCTGCTGGCACCGCTGCCGGCAGGGACCGTTGGCGGCTTCGGGCCGGGTCTGCGGCGCTTTCTGCTGGTGGCGCATGCCCAGGGCCAGGTGACGACGGAGCGGCTAACGGCGTTGCTGGTGGGGATCGGCATCGAGATCTCGAAGCGCCAAGTGGTGCGGCTGCTGACGTCGCGGCTCGACGACCTGATCGCCGAGGAGCGGGAGGTGCTGCGGGCCGGCTTGGCCACGGCGCGCTGGGTGACGGTGGACGACACCGCAGCGCGGCACGCCCGCCGGGACGGGGTGACGACGCAGATCGGCGACCACCGGTTCACTGCCTTCCGCACCGGCGCGTCGAAGTCACGCCAGGCCTTCTTGTCGATGCTCCGCGCCGGCCACGGCGAATACGTGATCAGCGAGGCAGCGCTTGATTACATGCGCGGACGTGCCCTGGCCGGATCGGTCGTCGGGTTGCTGGCGGCGCACCCGGCGAAGGTCTTTGCCGACGAAGCCGCCTGGAAAGCGCACCTCGCAGCGCTCGGCATCGACCGTCTGGCAGTCACCCCCGAGCCGGTGCGGATCGCCACCGAGGGGGCGCTCTGGGGCACGATCCAGGCGCATGGGCTGCTGCCGAGGACGGTGATCGTCTCCGACGATGCCGGCCAGTTCCGTCTTGGCGAGCACGCGCTGTGCTGGGTCCATGCCGAGCGTCTCGTCCACAAGCTGGTGCCGGCGAATGATCAGCAGCGCCGGGCCGTCGAACTGACGCGGACCTTGATCTGGTGGCTCTACGTTGACCTGAAGGCTTGGCAGCGGGAACCCAGCCCCCGGCGGGCAGCGCCGCTCAGGGCACGGTTCGACCGGATCTTCACCCGCCGCACCGGTTACGTCGTGCTCGATCGGCTGCTGGCGCGCCTGCACCGGCGCAAGGCCGAACTGCTGCGGGTACTGGAGCGGCCAGAGACCCCGCTGCACACCAACGGGTCAGAGAATGACATCCGCGCCTGCGTCACCAAGCGCAAGATCTCCGGCGGGACCGACCATGAGCGAGGATGGGCGGACCGCCCGCGACGTCCTGCTCGGCCTCATGAAGACCTGCCGTAAGCTCGGCGTCTCATTCTACCGCTATCTCGGTGATCGGCTGCGGGTGCCAAGTGACGGGCCAATCCCGCCACTACCCGATCTCGTCCGTCAGGCCGGCGCATCAGCCTAAACAGTCACCCGCGTCCGGGAATCTGCCCCAGTTACGGTCGGACGACGTAAGCTGTTACGATCCAAAGTGAAACACTACCGTAATTCCAATTCTCTCGGCCTAGCCGGGCGAAACCGCCTAACCTGTCCGGAGATCTTTCCTGCGGCGGAGGCAGACGGTGACGATATCGGTGACGATCGTGGGCGCGACCGGGTGGACCGGAAGCGAGCTGGTGCGGGCCGTGGCCGCGGCGCCGGATCTCCGGCTCGTGGGGGCGGTGGCCCGCCGTGCGGCCGGACAGGACGCGGGCGTCGCGGCGGGCGGCGGCAAGCCCCTGGGCGTCACCGTCAGCGCGACGCTGGCCGATGCGCTCGCCGCGGCGCCGGCCGACGTCGTTGTCGACTACACGAAACCGGACGCGGTCAAGGGGCACGCGCTGGCCGCGATCGAGGCGGGGAGCGCCGTCGTCATCGGCGCCTCGGGCCTTACCGCCGGTGATTACGCCGAGATCGACGCGGTGGCGCGGGCGCGCGGCGTCGGCGTGTTCGCCGCCGGCAACTTCTCGATCACCGCGGCGCTGATGATCCGCTTCGCGCTGATGGCGGCGCGGTACGTCGCCGACGTCGAGGTCATCGACTATGCATCGGCGACGAAGCCGGACGTGCCGAGCGGTACGGCGCGCGAACTGGCGGAGCGGCTGGGCGAGGTGCGGAAGGAGGGCACCGCCCGCCCGGCCGATACGCTGACCGGGCCGGTCGAGACGCGCGGCGCCGAGATCGGCCGCACGCGCGTGCACTCTCTCCGCCTGCCGAGCTACGTCATCTCCTGCGAGGCGCTGTTCGGCGCACAGGACGAGCGCCTGTCGATCCGCCACGATGCCGGATCGGGCGCCACGCCCTATGTCGGCGGGACGCTGCTCGCGGTGCGCCGGGTGCGCGAGCAGCCCGGCCTGCGCCGCGGCCTCGACACGCTCTTGACATAGCTGGGCCGGCCGCCGGCTCGACCGCACGGATCAGGCGACGCTCGACGCGCTCGTCATCGTCGAGCGACCTGATCGCGTTGCTCTATCCGTCCCGCCTGCCCGAGTGCTCGATCTGTCTCAAGGGAAGCGCAAGCCGCCCGCCGCCATTGCCGCCGAGCGCTCGTCCGCGTCCTGCTCGTAAAGCCGGTGGACGATGCGCCGGGCGCCGTTCGCGGCCCGATCCGTCGCGGGGGCGTTGGGATCCCGGTTGCACTGCTCGTGCTCGGCGATCCGCTTGGCCTCGTGGATGGTCTTCAGCACCTGCCCGGTCATCGTTTCGGTCAGTTGCTCGTCTTCGAGGTCGAAGTCGCGCCACGTTCCGGCGAAGGCGAACGCGGTGCTCTCGGTTTCAGGCGTGAACAGCGTCGGCGTGTAGACGACCAGCGCGTGCGCATCGTTGTTCGCGCCTGCCGGCCGCGCCGTCGACTTGACGAGGATGTTTGCAGCCGGCCAGTAGCGCGCCACCTGGGAGCGGTCGACCCTCTCGACCTCCATCGTCCGCCGGAACAGCGGCGGGGTCGTCTCGTTCGGGAAGAAGCGGCTGACCGTGATCTCGTTCTCCGAGAGCCTCGTTTCCGGCGGGATCTCTGCGGCGCCGAGGCCGGCGTCCGTGTCCGGAGCCGCGAGGTCGATGCGCGACAGGGCGAGAAGATTGTCGATCCCGAGCTGCCAGTCCGCCTCGATGTGCGCCATGATCGTCTTGCCGGCGTACTGCGGCGACGAGCACATCCAGTAGTTGGGGATCGTGCTCTCGTCCGCACGGGCCGGGTCGCCCATCCAGATCCAGACGAACCCGTGCCTCTCGGCCACCGGATACGTCTTCACGCGGGCGCGGAACACGAGCTTCTCCTGTCCCCGCGGAGGAACGCGCCGGCCGGACGGATCGAATTCGAAACCGTGATAGGCGCATCGGAGGACATCGCCGCACAGAGTGCCGGTCGAGAGCGGCGCCTGCTGGTGAGTGCACCGATCCGCAAGGGCGGCGACCGTGCCGTCCAGCTTCCGGTACATGACGACTTTCTCGGACAGGATCGTCCGGGGAAACGGCTCGTGCTTCAGTTCAGAGCTGCAGGCGGCGGTATACCAGAAGTTCCTCAAGAACATTTCGCACGTCCTCCTGTGGGGCAGCCACAATCCTGTCCGAGGGAAGTAGGATCTACAAATTATATTTTTCTATGTATAATAGTATATACGTGATGCGTGGGCATGCCGGGTTGCGGTCGGCGGGCCGATGCGGGATGCTTGATCTTTCGACTGCCTCCGGCCGCTCATGGTGAAAATCTGGTGAGACATCCGGACGATGGATCGATAAGCGCACGCCGGATCTCAGCTTGTACCATCATCTTTCCAATTGGAAATTTGGTAAATCATACAGGGTAAAAAGTGCGGCCTATATAGACTGTAAGTTGCCGCTGCGATCGAACGGAGGCGCCGCGGCGTGACGCGGTGGGGCTATCGCGCAAGGCGTCGCGTCATGTGTGCGGATGAGCGGGCGTCCCGGCCCCTTGCTTCCATGCGCTGCCGGCATGGCGGCGCTACAGGTGAACCGAACGGTTCAGTTTGTGCTTGACCCTTGCCGGGCGGCGATCCAGATTTGCCTTCACGAAGTGAACTGAACGGTTCAGTTTTAATGTCGACGTGGGCGCTGCACGCACATCGAGATCCGGTTCCGCCGGGCGTCGCCGCCGCCCGGCAGCACTCCGCGCGCCGCGAGGCGGCGGCGGACGGCTCCGCCGCGCCGCCGCCGCGCGAGGGTTCCGACCGGTCTGCTCCGGTTCCCGCACCCGTGCCCGCCGCCGGTGCGGCGCCCGCGCCCGGACTGCGCGAGCAGATCGGCTTCGTCGCCATGGTCTTCGGGATGTTCATGGCGATCCTCGACATCCAGATCGTGTCGAGTTCGCTGTCCGAGATTCAGGCCGGGCTTTCCGCCAGCGCCGACGAGATCGCGTGGGTGCAGACCAGCTACCTGATCGCGGAGGTCGTGATGATCCCGCTGTCGGGCTACCTCTCGCGGCTGCTCTCGACGCGCTATCTCTTCGTCGCGTCGGCGACGACCTTCACGATGATGAGCTTCGCCTGCGCCTGGGCGTGGGACATCCATTCGATGATCTTCTTCCGCGCGCTCCAGGGTTTCTGCGGCGGCGCGATGATCCCGACCGTGTTCGCGACCAGCTTCATGCTCTTCCCGGGATCGCGGCGCGCCGGCGTCAGCGTCGTCATCGGGCTGGTGGCGACGATGGCGCCGACGATCGGGCCGACGCTCGGCGGCTATCTCACCCAGACCTTCTCCTGGCACTGGCTGTTCCTCATCAACGTCGTGCCGGGCGTGCTGACGGCGACCTCCGTATGGCTGCTGATCGACATCGACCGGCCGAACCTCGCGTTGCTCAAGGGATTCGACGCAGCCGGGCTGGTGCTGATGGCGCTGTTCCTCGGCCCGATGGAGTACGTGCTGGAGGAGGGGGCGCGCTGGGACTGGCTCGACGACGAGACGGTGCGGACGATGGCGGTCGTCGGGACGGTCTCGGGCGTCCTGTTCCTGTGGCGGGTGCTGACCCACCACAACCCGATCGTCGAACTGCGGGCGTTCGCCGACCGCAACTTCGCCGTCGGTTCGATCTTCAGCTTCGTGCTCGGGATCGGGCTCTACGGCTCGGTCTACATCCTGCCGCTCTATCTGGCGCGCGTGCGCGGCTTCAACAGCCTCCAGATCGGCGAGCTGATGGTAGTGACCGGCGCGTTCCAGTTCGTCTCGGCACCGCTCGCCGGCATCCTGTCGAAGAAGCTCGACCTGCGGCTGATGCTGGCGATCGGGCTCGCGCTGTTCGGGATCGGCGTCTACCTGACGACGACGATGAACGCGGAATGGGGCTTCTGGGAGTTCTTCCTGCCGCAGATGCTGCGCGGCATCTCGCTGATGCTCTGCTTCCTGCCGATCAACACGCTGGCGCTCGGCACGCTGTCGCCGGAGAAGCTGAAGAACGCGAGCGGGCTCTACAACCTGACCCGCAATCTCGGCGGCGCGATCGGGCTGGCGGGGATCAACACCGTGATCACCATGCGGTCGCAGCTCCATTGGAGCCGGCTCGTCGAGCATGTCAACCCGGCGACGCCGGGCGTCCAGGCGTGGCTCGACACGCTCTCCGCGCGGTTCGCGACCGTGCTGCCGGGCGATCCCGATCAGGCCGCGGCGAAGCGGCTCGCCGACATCATCAATCGCGAGGCGACGGTGATGACGTTGAACGACTGCCTGCTGCTGATGGCGCTCGTCTTCGGGTGCGCGCTGCTGCTGATGCCGCTCGTGCGGAAGCCGCGCATCGCCGGGGCGGGCGGCGGACACTGACGCGGCCCGGCGGCGGAGCTTCGTGGCGGCGTCCTGCTGCGCAGCCGCGACGGCGGACGCACGTGGCGCAGCGCTGATCTCGGCGCGGCACCCCGCAGCACGATGTTCGAGGTTGCGTTCGACAGGCGCGACCCGTCCCGCATTTTCTGCGCCGACTACGGTGGCGAGGTCTTCCGTTCCTTCGACGGCGGCGGCCGGTGGGAGAAGATGCCGCCGCTTCCGGCAGGAGGCCAACAGGTGTACGCGCTGGCTGTCGGGTGAGCGACCTGCGCCCGCCAGTCGGACCGCTTAAGCGCCGGCCGGCTGGAACGCGACCGGCCGGACGCGTTCGAAGAACGCATCAGATTTTCGCAAAAACTCCTGCGTATTCGACATAGTTTTCATTCACGATCGCTTAAGTTTCTTCGTTGACTGTCTACTTTGGGTGTACGGCTCCTCCTTATTGGGACCAGGAGTGCGGTGAAGCGCGCAACGTTGTTGGGACATCTGCCGCACGCAGCACGGTTGCCGCTTGCAATCGTCCTGTTCGGACTTGCCGTCCTCGGCGGCCTGTGGCTTGGCGTCCTTCAGGCCGTGCATCAGCAGCGGGCCACGGCGTTCGATCAGGCGACGCGCGACAGCGCCAACCTGCTGATGGCATTCCGCGAGCATATCGGCCGCACGTTGACCGGGCTCGACCAGATCATGCTGGCGATCAAGGCGGAACATGCGCTGTCGCCGGACCGCTTCACGCTTCCGGCCTGGCTCGACAACTCCGCCTTTCTCAACGGGATCGCGGTTCAGGTGTCGATGGTCGACGCCGCCGGCATCATACGCGCCAACGACCATGGGGTGATGACGGAACGGTTCGACGTCTCCGACCGGCCGCATTTTCGCCAGCACCTCACCCCGGCGGCCGCGCAGCCGTACGTCAGCGTGCCCGTGCTGGGGCGCGTTTCCGGCCGGTGGACGATCCAGATTACGCGACGCCTCGAACGTGCCGATGGCGCGTTCGACGGCGTGATCGTGGTGTCGCTCGATCCCGCGTACCTGTCTCAATTCTTCGACACCGCCGGTCTTGGTCCGCATAGTGTCGTCACTCTTTTCGGGGACGACGGGATCGTGCGGGCGCGGCGGGCGGGCGGCGGCGACATCGCCGTCGGCCAGGATGTCTCGGCAGCGCCGTTGGCCCGCGCCGTACTCGCGTCGGGGAAAGGGACGAAGCAGCTCCGCAGCATGATCGACGGAGTCGAACGGGTTTTCAGCGCCTCGGAAGTCGCCGGATATCCGCTCTCGGTCGTTGTCGGGATCGGGGTCGAGGATGTGCTTGCGGCCACGGATGCGAGCCGGCGCCGAAGCCTTGCCATGGGGGCGGTGCTGTCCGCTGTCGTGGTCATCTTCGTCGCCCTGCTGCTCCGCGAAGTCGGACGCCGGCGGCGGCTCGACGAGGCGGCCGCCGCGCAGGCCGAACTGATGGCGACCATTCTCGAACTGACGCCGGCATCGATCACGGTGAAGGATGAGGCCGGACGGTTCGAGGTGCTCAACGAGGCCTCGCGGCGGTTCTACGATCGTCCCCGCGCGGCCATTCTCGGGCGTCGTATGATCGATCTGCTTCCTGCCGATGTAGCCGGCGAGATCGAGGCGGCGGATGCGGCGGCACGCGCCGCGCCGCCGGGGCAGACGATCAAGAGCGAGCAGTGCCTGACCGTCGGCGGCGAGACGCGCCGCGTCTTCAGCGCACGCCGCGTGTGCACGGTGGAGGGACGCCAGCTTCTCATAACCGCGGCTTCCGACGTGACTGCGCTGCGCGATGCCGAGGCCGCGATGCGCCGCGCCGCCGCCGCCGAGGAGGCGAGCCGCCTCAAGTCCGAATTCCTCGCGAACATGAGCCACGAGCTGCGGACGCCGCTCAATGCCGTGATCGGTTTCTCCGAGGTCCTCAAGCAAGAGCTTTTCGGGCCGCTCGGCAACGAGCGCTATCGCGAATATGCCGCCGATATCCTGGTGACCGGCACGCACCTGCTCGACGTCGTGAACGATATTCTCGACTTCAGCAAGGCCGAGGCCGGCGAGATGACCTTGGCGATGGAGGCCGTCGATCTCGGCCTGCTGCTGCGCGGCATCGGGCGGATGGTGCAGGAGCGCGCCGATGCCGGCGGTCTCGTGCTGTCCCTGCAGGTGCCCGGCGATCTTACCGTGCTGGCCGATGCCCGGCGTTTGCGTCAGGTTCTACTCAATCTGCTGTCGAACGCGATCAAGTTCACCGCGTCCGGCGGCACCGTCGTCCTGACGGCCAGCCGCGAGCCGGAGGTCGGCCGGATCGCGATCGAGGTGGCCGATACCGGCATCGGCATGGCGCCCGGCGAGGTCGCCGTAGCCCTGATGCCGTTCCGGCAGCTCGACGGTTCGCTCGCGCGCCGGCATGAGGGAACCGGGCTGGGGCTGCCTCTCGCCAAGCGCCTCGTCGACCTGATGGGCGGCGATCTCGTGATCGAGAGCGTGCTCGGGAAGGGCACGCGCATCCGCATATGCTTGCCGGACGGCGCCGCTACCATGCGACAGGTGGAGGACGGGATCGCCGCCGAGGTCGCCGCCTGACGGCGCCGATTCCGCGTCCTGCGTCGACTCCGCTCCTTCCGCACTTCCGAAAACAATTGTCGACAAGGAGCGCGACACCACCGATTCTGCGGCTCTCCGCAATCATGCAGCAGCCGGCATCTCCGTGACCGATCCGTTTCTTCCCGTACGTTACGTCGACACCGAGACGGCCGGCGGCCGGGCCGGGCCGGAGAGCATCCTTGAGATCGCGATCGTCGACGAGACCGGGATGGTGCTGCTCGACACGCTGATCGATCCCGGCCGGCCGATCGACCCCTTCGTCGTCCGCATCCACGGGATCACCGACGACATGGTGCAAGGCGCGCCGCGCTGGGACGACGTAGCCCCCGAGGCGGCGCGGCTGCTTGCCGGCACGGAGTTCGTCGCGCACAGCGTCGCCTTCGACCGCGCCGTCGTCGGCGCCGCCGCGGCGGCTGCCGCGCGCTTCACCTGTACGGTGTCGCTCTGCCGCCGCAAGCTCGGGCGGGCGCACAAGCTGCGGGTCGCCGCCGAGATGGCCGGGCACGTCCCGGCCGGGCGGTGGCACCGCGCCGCGGCCGACGCGCTGGCCTGCCGCTCCGTCCACCGCTGGCTCGTCGCCCAGCCGGACCTCCCGGCGGAGGAGATCCAGGCGCGCCGCCGGGCGGCAGCGGCGGCGGCTCAGGCGGCGACCGACCTCGCCCCGGCGTCCGGGCGTGCTCCGGCCGATCCGCGGCTCGTCCGCCTGCCGCCGGCGCTATGCCCGGAGCCGGTCATGACCGGCCGCCGCTGGACCGTCGAGATGGACGAGACGCTGCGGAGGATGTGGCGCGACGGCTGCGACGTGCCCGCGATCCTCGCGCATTTCCTCCGTACCCCGTCGGCGATCTTCGCTCGCCTGGAACGGCTCGGCATGGTCGATGCCGAAAGCAATCCCTACCATTTCGAGCCGGGCTGACCGGTCGTCGCGATTGCCGGCCGCAGTGATTGCCGGTCGCGGCCGATCGTGACAATCTGGCCGCGTGAGTGCCACTGCCCAATGCCCGACGATGCGGGCTTTCCCGTGAGGGCGCCATGATGACCAACCGTGTCCTTCCCGCTGCCCTGGTCGCCGTTCCCCTTCTGCTGCCCGGAATACCTGCCGGCGCCCAGTCGGAGCGTCAGCCGGCGGAGCCGGCGCCGGCACCGGCGGCCGGGACCGACGACGCCGCGCAGCAGGACGCCGGTTCCGGTCGCGGGCCGATCGTCGGCGGCCGCTACCGGCAACCGACGCAGGCCGAGATCGACGCGCGGCTGCGTCGGCCGGAGGAGCGCGCCGGCCGCAACGCGAACAAGGAAGTCGAGGATCTTTACGGCGAGGCGCTGCGGCTGAGCACGCCGAAGCGCGAGTAGATCCGCCGCAGCCCCGGAACCGGCGCCGGCCGGCGGCGGTTCAGTCCGCGTGCGCCGGATGCTCCCGGGTTCCCGGCGCCTTCTTGCCGGCATAGGCGAGCGTTGTCGGCGCGGCGCCGAAACGTACGCCCTTCGCCTCCCGTCCGAAGCCGGTGAGCGCGGCGACCGCGATGGCGACGACCGCCGCGACGATCGCCAGCGCGAGCCCGTAATGGCCGCCGTGCGCCGCCGCGATCTTCGCCTGGATCGTCGCATTCGCCGAGGCGAGCAGGTTGCCGAGCTGATAGGTGAAGCCGGGAAAGGTGCCGCGGACCTCGTCCGGCGACAGCTCGTTCAGGTGCGCCGGGACAACGCCCCAGGCGCCCTGCACCATGAACTGCATCAGGAAGGCGCCGGCTGCCAGCATCATCACGTTCGACGACAGCGCCCACAGCGGGATCACCGGCAGCGACAGCAGCGCCGCGATGACGATCGCACGCCGCCGTCCGATCCGTTCCGAGTACGCGCCGAACAGGATCCCGCCGAGCAGCGCGCCGATATTGTAGATGACGGCGATGATGCCGACCTCGTGCGCCGAGAGGTGATGCTGCACCTCCAGGAAGGTCGGATAAAGATCCTGCGTCCCGTGGCTGAAGAAGTTGAAGGCCGTCATCAGCAGGGTGACGTAGATGAAGAGCTGCCAGTGGCCGCGGATCGCCCTCCAGATGGAACCCGCGGAGCCGTTGCCGCCCGCCGCCGCCGTCTCCGCTGACCGGCGGCTTTCCCAGGCGGGCGATTCCCGGACGTGAATGCGGATGTAAAGCACCAGCAGCGCCGGGACGAAGCCGACGATGAACATGCCGCGCCAGCCGATGTAATTGTAAAAGAGGCCGAAGACCGCGGCGGCGAGCAGGTAGCCGACGGCATAGCCTTCCTGGAGGATGCCGGAAACGAGGCCGCGCGCCTGCGGCGGGACGGACTCCATGGTCAGCGAGGCGCCGACGCCCCATTCGCCGCCCATCGCAATGCCGTACAGCGCCCGCAGCACCAGCAGCACGCCGAGCGACGGCGCGAACGCGGACAGCAGTTCCATCAGCGAGTAGAAGACGATGTCGGCCATCAGCGTCGGCCGACGTCCGTAGCGGTCGGCGAGCATGCCGAAGACGAGCGCGCCGATCGGGCGCATGGCCAGCGTCAGCAGGATGGCGAAGGTGACGTCGGCGACCTCGGTGCCGAAATCGTGCGCGATGTCCTTGATGACGAACACGAGGATGAAGAAGTCGAACGCGTCCAGCGTCCAGCCCAGAAAGCTCGCGAGCACGGCGCTGCGCTGCTCGTGATTGAGCGTCCGCAGAGGAGCGAAGACTTCCAGCATGAGCGGCCTCCCGATCGTCGACGGCACGCACGACGGCGGGTGGACCGGCCGATCCGCCCACCGCCGCACATGCCGTTCAACAGTCGAAACCGCGGGAGTGTCTCGCCGCGCGCCTTGCTATTTTGCGGTGAGCCGGCGCGTCCAGTCGCGGAGCGCGGTCAGGAGCTGGCGGACGAAGTCGCGCGTCGTCTCGTCCGTGAGCTGACCGGCCGCGTCGAACTTGCCGGACGCCGCCGCGATCATGACTTCCGGCTTGTTGATCGGGTGCATGTCGAGGAAGACGAGGATCTGGCGCAGATGGTACTGCGCGCGGGCCGTGCCCAGCGCGCTGGGAGTGGCGCCCATGATCGCGACCGGCTTGCCGGCAAAGGGCTGCTCGGGCGGCCGCGACGCCCAGTCGATCGCGTTCTTCAGCACGCCGGGGACCGAGTAGTTGTATTCCGGCGTCACGAAGAGCAGCGCGTCGGCGGCGCGGATGCGCTCGCGGAACTGCTCGACGGAAGGGGGCAGGCCCTCCGCGCGGACGTCCTCGTTGTAGATCGGGATCGGCGCGATGTCGAAGGTCTCGATCGTCAGACCGTCCGGTGCAAGCTCCTGCGCGGCGCGGAGCGCCGCCGCGTTGTAGGAGCCCTTGCGCAGGCTGCCGCAGATGCCGAGAACCTTCACCGCCGACGTCCCTACCGCATCGCTCATGACCGCTCCGCCGCCGATCTCAATTGGCCGTGGACACTATCATGAAGCCCAAAGACGTCGGGGCTTGTGTTTGCAGGCGGTCGGAGAGATCACTCGTCGCGGCGCGAGGGTGTGTGCTCGCCGCGGTCTGGACGTCGGCATCGGGCGGCCTCTTCCTGCGGCTGCTGGCACCTTTCCGTCCAACATCGAGGGGGGAGGGCGCGTTCCGGGCCGGAACACATGGAGTACTTGAGGGCGGTGCGCCGTTCTTTGTCAGAATTGCCCGCCGCCGAGCCGGACGTGCTGCTGCGGCGACGGAGGAGAAATGGCGCGGATCGTCAACCTTCTGGTGCTCTGCCTGCTGGTCGGGCTGGTGCTCGCCTTCCTCGGCGTCACGCCGCACAGCATCTTCACCGACACGTGGCATACGATCCGGTCGGTCTGGGATCTGATGCTGCGGTTCGCCGGCGTCGGCATGGACATGCTGACCTGGGCGATGCAGTACATCCTGCTCGGCGCCGTGATCGTCGTGCCGATCGCGCTGGTCTCGTTGCTGCTGCGGGTCGCCAAGCGCCGCGGCGGCTAACGCCGGCCGGCCGGTTGCTACCGCTTCCGCTTGCCGCCGACGCCCTTTGCTGCGGTCGACGCCATCGCCGGCTTCGGCGCCGCAGCGCCGGCAGTTCCGCCGTTTGCGGCGGCGACGGCGGGCTTCGCGGGCTCCGACCGCTCCTTCACCTTGGCGTTGTCCAGCTCGATGTTGATCTCCAGCACCGAGGTGCCTTCCTGCTTGCCGAGCTGGACCTTCATCACGTCCTCGTCGACCTCGATGTACTTGCGGACGACGTTGAGCAGGTCGCGCTGCAGCAGCGGCAGGAAATCGGGGCCGCTGCGGTTGACGCGCTCGTGCGCCAGGACGATCTGCAGGCGTTCCTTGGCGATGCTGGCGGTCGGCGGCTTCTTGGCGAAGAAGATGTCGAAGATGCTCATGACGCTCTGCCGAACAGGCTGCGGAAGAGGCTCTTGCGCTCCGGCTTGACGTAGCGCATCTCGCGGTTCTCGCCGAGGAAGCGGGCGACGGCGTCCTGATAGGCGCGGCCGGCGGGGCTGTCGTCGTCGAACACGACGGGCGTGCCGGTGTTCGAGGCGCGCAGCACGCTCTCGGACTCGGGGATGACGCCGAGCAGCGGCACTGACAGGATCTCCTGCACGTCCTCGACGGTCAGCATCTCGCCGCGCGTGACGCGCTCCGGCGAGTAGCGGGTCAGCAGCAGGTGCTCCTTGACCGGTTCCAACCCCTGCTCGGCGCGCCGCGACTTCGAGGCGAGGATGCCGATGATCCGGTCGGAGTCGCGCACCGACGAGACCTCGGGGTTGGTCACGATGACGGCGTGGTCGGCGAGGTAGAGCGCGGTGAGCGCGCCGTGCTCGATGCCGGCCGGGCTGTCGCAGACGATGTAGTCGAACTCCTTCTTCAGCTCCTCCATCACCCGCACCACGCCGTCGCGCTTCAGCGCGTCCTTGTCGCGGGTCTGCGAGGTCGGGAAGACGAAGAGGTTGTCGCAGCGCTTGTCCTTGATCAGCGCCTGGTTGAGGTTGGCGTCGCCGTTGATGACGTTGATGAAGTCGAACACGACGCGCCGCTCGCACCCCATGATGAGGTCGAGGTTGCGCAGTCCCACGTCGAAATCGATCACGACCGTCTTGTGACCGCGCAGAGCGAGCCCGGCGGACAACGCCGCCGATGACGTCGTCTTGCCGACGCCGCCCTTGCCGGACGTGACCACGATTACCTTGCCCAAACCTGCCTCCTTCTCTGCGCCGGCCGGGTGCGCCTGCCCGGCATCGGCTTAGCGGCGCCGTCGCCGCCGCTGCTGCTTTTGATGATTGCCGCGCCGTGTGCCGGCTAGCTTTTCGTGATGGTCAGCTGGTCGTCGACCAGCGCCACCTGCACCGGGTATCCGCGATATTCCGCGCCGATGTTTTCGCTGACGAGGTAGCGGCCGGCGACGCTGACCAGTTCCGCGTCGAGCCGGCTCGCGAAGATCCGCGCCTCGCCGTCGCCGGCGGCGCCGGCGATCGCCCGGCCGCGCAGCGTGCCGTACACGTGGATGTGCCCGTCCGCGATGATCTCGGCGCCGGCGCTGACCGAGCTGGTGACGACGAGGTCGGCGCCGCGGGCGTAGATCTGCGCGCCGGAGCGGACCGGCTGCGTGACCAGCTTGGTTTTGCCCTTGCTGGCCGACGCCGTGGCGGCCGCCGCCGCCGCTGCCGCCGACGGGGAGCGGCTCGCCGCGGCCGACGCCGCGGGCCGGACGGCAGCCGCCGGAGCGGGAACGCGGGCAGGGCCCGGCACGGGAGCCGGGGCGGGAACGGGCGCCGCCGCAGCAGCAACCGCGGCCGGCATTTCGACCCGCCGGTTCTGGTTCGAGGCGCCGAACACCGCCAGTTCGGCGGCGGCGGCGGCGCGCTGCTGCGCGTTGCTGGCGTTCTGCACGCCGACCGGCACCAACCGGTGCCGCCGCAGCAGCGCCTTCACCGCGAAGAACTCGTCCGCGTCGAGAAAGCCGAGATTGTCCTTCAGGTCGAGGATGACGGGCGCGTGCTCGAAGAAACGCGGGCTGCGCGCGATCTGTGCCGCGAGATCCTGCTCGAAGATCGGATCGCGCGGGTCTGCGACCTTGATCACCATGATGGTGAAGATCGCGCCCTGCACAAGATTGGAGGACATGCGTTACGTGCTGATCTCTTGCCGGCGTCTGTCGCGACGGCGACGCCGAAAATGAACTGCGGTGGTGTTACAGAGAAATTGTCGGAGCCGCAATAGAGTTTCAGCGATAAAGCCATAATCCTTTACGCAACGTCCGCGCGACCCGTTCGGCCCCCGCATAGTCGCTGCTCTGCGCCGGATCGGCGAGCGCAAGCCCTTCGCCGACCAGGAACCCGGCGAGGTCGACGCCGCCGGCGTCGAGGCAGACCGCCGCCGCTCCTGCGCCGCCGTTCTCCGCTCCGCCCGCCGCCGCGACGACGAGCCGGCACGACACCTCTCCCCTCGACGCCGACTTGAGGCGGGCGGCCAGCGCGTCCCGGGCGCGGTCGCCGCAGGGCATCGCCCTCCCGTCCGGCTGCTCCGGCGCGGCGCAGCGGTCGCCGCCGGCCGGCGGGCGGATGCCGAACAGCCGCACCGGCCGCCCGTCGACGCGCAGCGCCGTCGCCCCGGCCGCCTCGGCATGCCCGGCGAGCCGGCGTCCCGCCGTCGCCGCTGCTGCCTCCTGCGCGCCGCTGCCGCTGCCCGATGCCGGCGGGGGAAAGCGCAGATCGAGCCGCTTCGGCGTCTCGGCATCGGGCTCTGACGGGACCATGTGGACCGGCCGCTCCGGGATCTCGCGCATCGGCAGGTCGGGGAGGCGAGGGGAGGCGGAGGCATCGTCCGCGGCGGCCGGCGGCGCCTCCGACGGCGCCGCGGGCGCGAGGGCGAGCGACACGGCCGGCTCGGCGGGCGGCGGTGCGCCATGGTGCCGGCGGGAGAGCAGGAGCGTCCCCGACGCCGCAACGGCCGCCGCGGCGATCACCGCTGCGACGGCGCCGGCGGCGCGACGGCGTCGATGGTAAAGCGCGAGCGGGGGCATGGCGGCTCCGGTGCTGCATCCCTCTCCCCGAGGGGAGAGGGCCTGATACGCGGCGTCGAGCGATTGCCCGCCTACAACTTGTAGGCGTCGCCCGGCTTCACGCTGAAGCTGCCGACCGGGTTGCCCTCCGGCCGTTCGAAGACGAATCCGCTGCCGCCGTTGCGGTACAGCGTGTAGCAATGCTCGACCCCGGCATTGATCTTGTCCAGCGTCGAGCAGAGCTGCCCCTCGTCGCCGACGCGCCATTTCCCGGTATCGCGGAATTCGCCCTGGCGGAACTTGAGCGTCCCGGCCGGATCGAAATAGGCCCAGTATTCCTGGCCGTTCGCGGCGATCCCGACCGCGGTGTTGCCGGCCACGGTCTTCTGCAAGTCGGGGGCGGCGAGCTTGCCGAATGCCGAGACCGGCGTGGCCGAGGTGCCGGCGATGCCCGAGTTCCGCGGGATCGCGACGCTCGGCGCGGTGACGACGGCGCCCGGCACCACCGGAAGGACCGGCGGCGTCGCCGCGGCGGCCGACGGGCCGGGCGGAACCGCGGGCGGCGGCGCCGGCTGCTTGTCCGAGGACGAGGAGCAGGCGGCGAGCCCGGCGGCGGCCAGTAGCGCGAGTGCCGCGGTCAGGGACGGCAACGAGGCGGAAGCCTTCCGGATCGAGGCCGGAACGGCGGAGAAATAAGCGGTACTCATCATCAATAAACACCCGATCGTCGGAGGTCGGGACCGGCCGGCGGCCGACCGGCCCCGCGGCGTTGCGTACCCCAAAGCGGCGGCATTTTGCAAATTTCTCCCGTGTCAAATTTCTTTCCCTCTCCCCTTGCGGGAGAGGGAAATTTTGGCGCGGGAACGGCGGCGGTGTCCTTCGCGCGGTGGTTTCTTCTTTGCAACCAAGGGTTTGCCGGCGCTTGCTGAGGCGGCACGGGAGGCAGCGC
>DASWRT010000074.1:0-4204 GCA_036403035.1 Allostellaceae bacterium
AGGCCGACCGCGGCCCAGAGCGCCACGAGCGCGAGCAGCGCGAGGCCGACGCTGCGGAACAGCACGCGGCGCAGCGCCGGGTCGACGAGGTCGGACAGCGCGCGGAAGAGGGCGGGGATCATGGCGGCCGTCTAAGTGGTCGTTGCCGCGCGGTCAATCGTCCCTAATCGCGCCGCCGCGTCTTGCCGCCCGCCCGATCGCCCATATACTCGCCGCCCCTGCACGGCAACTCCCGGGTTATTCTCATGGCGGCTGCTTCCCTCGACGTCGTCGGCATCGGCAATGCGATCGTCGACGTGCTCGCCCACGCCGACGACGCCTTCATCGCGGGGCAGGGCCTCGCGAAGGGCGGCATGACGCTGATCGATCCCGACCGCGCCGACGCGCTCTATGCGGCGATGGGGCCCGGCATCGAGATGTCCGGCGGCTCGGCCGGCAACACGATGGCCGGCATCGCCTCGCTGGGCGGCACGGGCGCCTATATCGGCAAGGTCCGCGACGATTTTCTGGGCAAGGTGTTCCGCCACGACATCACCGCGATCGGCGTGCGCTTCTCGACGCCCGACGCGACCGACGGGCCGGGCACGGCGCGCTGCCTCATCCTGGTGACGCCGGACGCGCAGCGCACGATGTGCACCTATCTCGGCGCCTGCGTCGCGCTCGGGCCGGACGACGTGGACGAGGAGCTGATCGCCAAGGCGCAGGTCACCTACCTCGAAGGCTATCTCTTCGACCCGCCGCAGGCGAAGGCGGCGTTCCGCAAGGCCGCGGCGGCGGCGCATGCGGCCGGCCGCAAGGTCAGCCTCAGCCTCTCCGACCCGTTCTGCGTCAACCGCCATCGCGACGAGTTCCTCGATCTGGTCGCGGGCCACGTGGACATCCTCTTCGCCAACGAGGCGGAGATCTGCGCGCTCTACCGGACCGACGACTTCGAGAAGGCCGCCGCCGCGGTGCGCGGCCACTGCGAGATCGCGGCGCTGACTCGAAGCGAGAAGGGCTCGGTTGTCGTGACCGGATCCGATACCCATGTAGTGCCCGCGGCGGCGGTCGCCCGCGTGGTGGACACGACGGGTGCCGGCGACCTCTATGCGAGCGGCTTCCTTTACGGCCTGACGCACGGACGCGACCTGCCGGGCTGTGCGCGGCTGGGCGGGCTCTGCGCGGCGGAAATCATCTCGCATTTCGGAGCGCGCCCCGAGGAGCCGCTCGCCGCGCTGGCCGCCAAGGCCGGACTGGCGTAAGCCGGCTCGGCCTGAAACGCTTGGTGCGGCGTTTGCACTAAACGCCGGTGCGGCGTTTGTTTTGACGAGGGCGGCCGCGACCATCCCGCCCGATACATCGTTCGGTCACACAGTTCTGCGACTCTGACGTTATGGACATCCGCAACATCGCGATCATCGCGCACGTCGACCACGGCAAGACCACCCTGGTCGACGCCCTGCTGCGCCAGAGCGGCTCGTTCCGCGCCAACCAGCAGGTCGCCGAGCGCGCGATGGATTCGAACGAGCTGGAGCGCGAGCGCGGGATCACCATCCTCGCCAAGTGCACCTCGGTCGAGTGGAAGGGCGTCCGCGTCAACATCGTCGATACGCCCGGCCACGCCGATTTCGGCGGCGAGGTCGAGCGCATCCTCAGCATGGTCGACGGCGTCGTGGTGCTGGTCGACGCGGCCGAGGGGCCGATGCCGCAGACCAAGTTCGTCGTGAGCAAGGCGTTGAAGCAGGGGCTCCGCCCGATCGTCGTTATCAACAAGATCGACCGGCCGGACGCGCGCGTCGACGAGGTCCATACCGAGGTGTTCGACCTCTTCGCCGCCCTCGACGCGACCGACGAGCAGCTCGATTTCCCGACGCTCTACGCCTCCGGGCGCAGCGGCTGGGCGGTTGCCGACATGGCGGACGAGCGCAAGGACCTGACGCCGCTTTTCGACCTCATCCTCGCGCACGTCCCGCCGCCGACGGTGAAGCCGGACGCGCCGTTCGCGATGCTGGCGACGACGCTGGAATACGATTCCTATGTCGGCCGCGTGCTGACCGGACGGATCTACAGCGGCACGGCCAAGATCAACATGCCGGTGAAGTCGATCGGCCGCGACGGCAAGCTGATCGAGCAGTCGCGCCTGACCAAGCTCCTCGCCTTCCGCGGCCTCGACCGGCGTCCGGTCGAAGAGGCGTCGGCGGGCGACATCGTCGCGATCGCCGGCCTCGCCGAGACGACCGTGGCCGACACGATCTGCGTGCCGGAGGTCTCGGTCGCGATCCATGCGGAGCCGATCGACCCGCCGACCCTGGCCATGACCTTCTCGGTCAACGACAGCCCGCTCGCGGGCCGCGAGGGCTCGAAGGTCACCTCGCGCATGATCGCCGAGCGGCTGCATCGCGAGGCAGAGGGCAACGTCGCGATCCGCATCCGCGAGACCGAGGACAAGGACGCGCTGGAAGTCGCCGGCCGCGGCGAGCTGCAATTGGGCGTGCTGATCGAGACGATGCGCCGCGAAGGTTACGAGCTGTCGATCTCGCGGCCGCGGGTGCTGCTGAAGTCGGACTCGGCCACCGGGCAGCGGCTGGAGCCGATCGAGGAGGTGCAGATCGACGTCGACGAGGAGTACTCCGGCGTCGTCGTCGACAAGATGAGCCGCCGCAAGGGCGAGCTTCAGGACATGCGGCCCTCGGGCGGCGGCAAGGTGCGCCTCACCTTCATCGCGCCGACCCGCGGCCTCATCGGCTATCAGGGCGAGTTCCTCAACGACACGCGCGGCACCGGCATCATGAGCCGGCTGTTCCACGGCTACGCGCCGTTCAAGGGGCCGATCGAGGGCCGGCGCAACGGCGTGCTGATCTCCACCGGCGACGGCGACGCGGTCGCCTATGCGCTGTGGAACCTGGAGGATCGCGGCCCGATGTTCATCACGCCGGGCACTCCGGTCTATCAGGGCATGGTCATCGGCCAGCACACGCGCGACAACGACCTCGAAGTCAACCCGCTCAAGGGCAAGCAGCTCACCAACATCCGCACGACCTCGAAGGACGAGGCGGTGCGGCTGACGCCGCCGATTATGATGACGCTGGAGCAGGCGATCGCCTACATCGCCGACGACGAGCTGGTCGAGGTGACGCCGAAATCGATCCGGCTGCGCAAGCGCCTGCTCGACCCGAACGACCGCAAGCGCGCCGCCCGCGCCGCCGAAGCGGGCTGACGGCCGCTGCATAGGGAGCGGTACGCCGTTTCGCCTCCTGAACCGGACGGCCGGATGATGTAGTGTCCGGCCGTCACCATTCGGAGGCGCGCGCAGCATGTTCAAGGTCTACGGCGACCGGTTCTCGGGCAATTGCTACAAGGCGAAACTGCTGCTGAGCCTGCTCGGCCGGGATTTCGAGTGGGTCGACGTCGACATCCTCAAGGGCGAGTCCCGCACGCCCGAATTCCTCGCGATGAACCCGAACGGCAAGGTGCCGGTACTGGAGATCGAGCCGGGAACCTGGCTCGGCGAATCGAACGCGATCCTCTGCTATCTCGCGGACGGCACGCCCTACCTGCCGGACGACCGGCTGGCGCGGGCTCGCGCCTTCGAGTGGCTGTTCTTCGAGCAGTACAGCCATGAGCCTTTCATCGCGACGTCCCGCTACTGGATCCGCTATCTCGGCAAGGCGGAGGAATACCGCGCTCAGCTCGACACCAAGCGGCCCGGCGGCTATGCGGCGCTCGGCGTGATGGAGCGCGCGCTCGCCGAACGCGACTGGCTCGTCGCGGGCGCGGGGCGGTGCACGGTGGCCGACATCGCGCTCTACGCCTACACCCACGTCGCGCACGAAGGCGGCTTCGACCTCGCCGGCGTCCCCGCGATCCGCGCTTGGCTGGACCGCGTCGCGGCACTGCCCGGCTACGCGCCGATGGGGTGAGGCGGGCTTTCGGTGCTCCCCCATCGGATCGCGCCAGCCTCGACCTTCTCGACCGCTGGCAGCCCGTCTTTTTTCGTCCGCCGCCACCACACGCGGCCCTGGTCCGGCGCTTCGCCGATCGCGCGCAACGGGTTGTCGCGGGCGAGCCGGACGGCCTCATCCAGCGTCAGATCGAGCCACGCCATGATGTTGCGCACCGCCTGATCGAGGCAGAGCGCCGAGCCTGCGAGAGATGCTGACCCGGTGATTTGGATGACCGGCTCCGTTCCGCGTGTGATCGCCACGTCGCCGAGCCGGTAGTCTCC
>DASWRT010000075.1:0-7502 GCA_036403035.1 Allostellaceae bacterium
GCGCCGCGTCGTTACCGGATTGAAACGGAATCCCGTTACGGTCCTGCGAAGATCGGCAGGGCAGAAGCGGGTTGGGTGTAGCCCTGACCTGAGCTATACCAGGACGGAATGGCAGATTTGCTGAACGATCGCGCCGCGGCCCTCGCAACGAATTCGGCCGATTGGCACGATCTGCATGAGGAACTCGACCGCTGGGCGCACATGAACCGGGCGGCGACGTTGTGGTGGCGGGACGACGACGCGGCGACGGCGACGCCTGCGCTCGACCGGCTGCTCGCGCTCGCCGACGGGACGCCGTTGGCGCTCGCCGCGATCCCGGCCGCCGCGTCGCCGACGCTGGCCGCCGCCATATCGGCGCGAACCGCCGGCGGCGGCGGTGCGGTGACGGTGCTGCAGCACGGCTGGGCGCATGCCAACCACGCGCCGGACGGGTCGCGCAAGATGGAGCTTGGGACGCATCGCCCGACCGCGGCGGTGCTCGCCGAGCTGTCGGCGGGCTGCGCCAAGCTTGCGGATCTCTGCGGCGCCGCGTTCCGCGCCGTGCTGACCCCGCCGTGGAACCGCATCGCCGACGCGGTCGCGGCGCGGCTCGGCGATATCGGCTTCCGCGGGCTGTCGACGCTCGGCCCGCGCCGCGCGGCCGAGCCTTCGCCGGGCGTCGTCCAGGTCAACGTGCATGCCGACCTGATCGACTGGCGGCAGGGGCGCCGCTTCGCCGGGACAGGGACGGCGCTCGGGCGCATCGTCGCGCATCTCGCCGCGCGGCGGACCGGCGCCGCCGATCCGGCGGAGCCGACCGGCATCCTGACGCACCATCTCGTCCAGGACGAGGCGACCGACCGCTTCGTCGCGCGGCTGCTGGCCGCGACGCGCGCCCGGGGCGGGGCGGGGGTGCGCTGGGTCACGGTCGACGAAGCCTTCGGCCTTGCGCCGTGACGGCGACCCATCACCGCTATCCAGGGCGGGCGCTCGCCGGCGACTATGTCCGGGCGGCGCTCGGTCTCGTGCTGATGCTGCTGCCGCTCGTGTCCGTACCGCTCAACCGCTGGGTCGCCGCCCTGTTCGCGGCGCTGGCGGCGCTGTTCGCCGCGTTCGCGGCGCGCACGGCGTTGCGGCAGACAAGCCCGGTCGAAATGACCGATGAGTCGATCGCCACACAGGGACCGTTCCCGCGGCGGCTCGACTGGTCGCGGCTCGACCGGGTGACGCTCGGCTACTATGCGACGCGGCGCGACGGCGCGAACGGCTGGATGCAGCTCGGCCTCGCCGCGGGCGGGCGCCGGCTCAAGCTCGACAGCCGGATCGACGGGTTCGCCGCGATCGCCGAG
Source organism: Allostellaceae bacterium (assembly GCA_036403035.1). Classification (GTDB taxonomy): domain Bacteria; phylum Pseudomonadota; class Alphaproteobacteria; order ATCC43930; family CGMCC-115725; genus DASWRT01. Next base: position 1,329 of record DASWRT010000075.1, read on the forward strand.
CGGGCGGCGCGGGAGGCAAAGCATCGGCGGCTCGCCCTGGCGCCGTCGACCGCCGCGAACTTCTCGGCAATCGGGCTGGATATCGATTCCGGAATGAGGGAGGCGTGAGAACCGGATGGTGATGGACCTGCTGCGCGTCCGCGACCTGCACGTCGACTTCGATACGCCGGCCGGCCCGGTGCACGCGGTTCGCGGCGCCTCCTTCCGCATCCGCCCCGGCTCGACGGTCGCGATCGTCGGCGAGTCCGGCTCCGGCAAGTCGGTCATCAGCCAGAGCATCATGCGGATCCTGCCGCGCGTCGGCCGGATCCGCGCCGGCGAGATCCTGTTCGCCGACCCGCGCCAGCCGGGCACGGTGACCGACATCGCCAAGCTGGCGGCGGACGGCGACGAGATGCGCGCGATACGCGGCGGCCAGATCTCGATCATCTTCCAGGAGCCGATGACCTCGCTGTCGCCGCTGCACACGATCGGCAACCAGATCGGCGAGGCGCTGCAACTGCACCGCAAGGTGACGCCGGCCGAGGCGGCCGAGCTTACCGCCGACACGCTGCGGCTGGTCGGGTTCAAGGACCCGCCGCGGGCGCTCAAGACCTACCCGTTCGAGCTGTCGGGCGGGCTTCGGCAGCGGGCGATGATCGCGATGGCGCTGGTCTGCCGCCCGGCGCTGCTGATCGCGGACGAGCCGACGACCGCGCTCGACGTCACGATCCAGGCGCAGATCCTGAAGCTGATCGCCGACCTCCAGGCCGAACTCGGCATGGCGGTGCTGATGATCACGCACGATCTTGGCGTCGTCGCCAACGTCGCCGAGGAGATCGTCGTGATGTATCACGGCGAGATCGTCGAGAGCGGCGCGACCGCGGACATCTTCCACGACCCGCAGCACCCGTACCTGCGCGCGCTGCTGCGCGCGGTGCCGCGCTTCGACATGGCGCCCGGCGAGCGGCTGGTGCCGCTGCGCGAGATCCCGCACGGCGACGCGCACCATCTGATGGCGGCGAAGCGGCCCTGGCCGGAGGATGCCGGGCCGAACCTGCTGACCGTCGAGGATGTCAGCAAGTCGTTCCGCATCCGCAGGAGCGGGATGTTCTCGCGCGGCGATACCGGGCTCGTCACAGCGGTCGGCGGGGTCAGCCTGGAGGTGCGGCGCGGCGAGTGCCTCGGCCTCGTCGGCGAGAGCGGCTGCGGCAAGACCACGCTCAGCAAGATGCTGATGCGCGCGATCTCGGCCGATACCGGGCGCATCCTGTTCAACGACCACGGTGAAGAGGTCGACGTGCTGGCGCTTGAGGGGGACGCGCTGAAGGCGTTCCGGCGCAAGGTGCAGTTCATCTTCCAGGACCCGTTCGGTTCGCTGAACCCGCGGATGACCGTCTACGACATCATCGCCGAGCCGCTGGTCATCCATGGCATCGGCACGTCGTCGTCGCGCCGCGAGATGGTGAAGGAACTGGTGGCGCTGGTCGGGCTCGATACCCGCCACCTCAACCGCTACCCGCACAGCTTCTCGGGCGGGCAGCGGCAGCGCATCGGCATCGCCCGCGCTTTGGCGCTCCGGCCCGACCTCGTGATCTGCGACGAGCCGGTGTCGGCGCTCGACGTCTCGATCCAGGCGCAGGTCCTCAACCTGCTGATGGACCTGAAGACGCAGCTCGGCCTCACCTACCTGTTCATCAGCCACAATCTGGCGGTGGTCGACTACATCGCCGACCGGATCGCGGTGATGTGCGCCGGCCGGATCGTCGAGCTGGCGCCGCGGCAGGCGCTGTTCCGCAACCCGATGCACCCCTACACCAAGGCGCTGGTCGCGGCGGTGCCGACGCCTGAGTTGGAGCACCGGCTCGATTTCGACAAGCTGATGGGCGGGCGCGCCTCCGATCCCACGGCGTGGCCGCCGCCGTTCCGCCGCGACGCCGAGCACCGCCCGGCGCTGATCCCGGCCGGCGCCGACGGGCATTTCGTCGAGGCCGCCTGGCTTCCCGAAGCCGCGGAGGCCGCGCAATGAACCGCAGGCGTTCCAAGCTGCTGCCGCTGCTCGCGGGCTTGCTGCCGTTGCTCCTGCCGGCCGTGCCGCCGGCCGCCGCACTGGAGATCACGCCGAGAGAGACGCCGAGCCTCGCGGAGGACGTCGCGGCCGGCAAGCTGCCGCCGGTCGATCAGCGCGTGCCGAGCGATCCGGCCGTGGCGGCGCGCGGCATCTCAGGGCGGCACGGCGGCGAGCTGCGCATGCTGATGGCCAGCGCGAAAGACACGCGGCTGATGGTCGTCTACGGCTATTCGCGGCTGGTCCGGTACACGCCGGAGCTGGAACTGGTGCCGGACATCCTGCGTGACGTCGACGTCGAGGCGGGCCGGATCTTCACGATGCATCTCCGCCCCGGCCACAAATGGTCGGACGGGGAGCCTTTCACGGCGGAGGATTTCCGCTACTGGTACGAAGACGTGGCGCTGAACGACAAGCTGTCGCCGTCCGGCGTGCCGCACACGCTGCTGGTCGAGGGCGAGCGGCCGAAGGTCGAGATCATCGACTCGTCGACGGTGCGCTATTCCTGGTCGAAGCCGAACCCGCTGTTCCTGCCCGCGCTCGCCGGCCCGAGCCCGCTCTACATCTACATGCCGGCGCATTACCTGAAGCGGTTCCACGTCAAGTACGCCGACAAGGCGACGCTGGAGGATGCCGTCAAGAAGGCGGGCGTGCGGAACTGGGCGGCGCTGCATCAGCGGATGGACAACGAGTACCGCAACGACAACCCGGACCTGCCGACGCTGGAGCCGTGGGTCCTGACGACCAAGCCGCCGGCCGAGCGCTTCGTCTTCAAGCGCAACCCGTATTATCACCGGATCGATGCGGCGGGACGGCAGCTCCCGTATATCGACAAGGTCGCGATGTCGATCGCCGACAGCAAGATCATCCCGGCGAAGACCGGCGCCGGCGACAGCGACCTCCAGGCGCGCTACCTGCGCTTCGACAACTACACCTTCCTCAAGGAGGCGGAGAAGGGGCAGGACTACACGGTGCAGCTCTGGCGCACCGCGCCGGGCAGTCAGGTCGCGCTCTACCCGAACCTCAACGTCAGCAATCCGACGTGGCGCGGGCTGATGCGCGACGTGCGCTTCCGCCGCGCCCTGTCGCTGGCGGTCAACCGGCACGAGATCAATCAGGCGCTCTATTACGGGCTGGCGATCGAGGGGCAGAATACGCTGCTGCCGCAGTCGCCGTTGTTCCAGCCTGCGTTCCGGTCGGCCTGGGCCGGGTTCGACCTCCCGCGGGCGAACACGTTGCTCGACGAGATCGGGCTGACGAAGCGCAACGACGAAGGCATCCGGCTGCTGCCGGACGGCGAGCCGTTGCAGATCATCGTCGAGACCGCCGGCGACTCCACCGAGCAGGCCGATGTCCTGGAGCTGATCCGCGATTCCTGGCGCTCGGCCGGGATCAAGCTGTTCACCAAGCCCTCGCAGCTCCAGATCTTCCGCAACCGGATCTTCGCAGGCGAGACGATGATGGCGGTCGACAAGGGCATCGAAAACGGCCTTCCGACGGCCGAGATGCCGCCGAGCGAGTTCGCGCCGGTCAGCCAGCAGCAGCTCGAATGGCCGAAATGGGGCCAGTACTACGAAACCAAGGGCAAGGCCGGCGAGCCGGTCGACCTTCCCGAGGCGAAGCGCCTGCTCGACCTCTACAAAGCGTGGTTCGGGGCGGCTGCGCACGACGAACGCGAGCGGCTCTGGGAGGAGATGCTGGCGATCAACGCCAATCAGGTCTTCACGATCGGCACCATCGCCGGCGTGCTGCAGCCGGTCGTCGTCAGCCGGCGGCTGCACAACGTGCCGGAGGAGGGGATTTACAACTGGGATCCCGGCGCGCATTTCGGCATCTACAGCCCCGACACGTTCTGGTTCGAGCCGCCGCCAGCGCCGCAGGCGAACGCCGCCGCCACCGGCGCCAACGCCGACGCAGCCCGATAGGACCGCCCGCATGCTGAGCTACATCGTCCACCGGCTGATGATCATGATCCCGACGCTGCTCGCGATCAGCCTGGTCATCTTCATCATCATCCAGCTGCCGCCGGGCGACTATTTCTCGAGCTACATCGCCGAGCTGCAATCGCAGGGCGAAGCGGCCGACATGCAGAAGATCAACTTCCTGCGCGAGCAGTACGGCTTCGACAAGCCGGTGTGGGAGCAGTACCTGTACTGGGTCGCCGGCCTGCTGCACGGCGATCTGGGCTATTCCTTCGCGTACAACATGCCGGTGAGCCAAGTCGTCGGCGACCGGCTGATCCTCACTTTCGTCGTCTGCTTCTGCTCGATCATCTTCACCTATGTCGTCGCCTTCCCGATCGGCGTCTATTCGGCGACGCACCAGTACAGCTGGGCCGACCACTCGCTCACGCTGCTCGGATTCCTCGGGCTGGCGACGCCGAACTTCCTGCTCGCGCTGGTGCTGCTCTACCTCGCGAACCGGTGGTTCGGGATCTCGATCGGCGGGCTGATGGACGAGCAGTATCTCGACAGGCCGTGGGACTGGGCCAAGACGGTTTCCGTCGTCCAGCACTTGGTGGTGCCGACGATCGTGATCGGCGCGTCGGGCACCGCCGCGATGATCCGGCGGCTGCGCGCCAACCTGCTCGACGAATTGCAGAAACAATATGTCACAACGGCCCGCGCCAAGGGGCTGCCGCCGCTCCGCGCGCTGATGAAGTACCCGCTGCGCATGGCGCTCAACCCGTTCATCTCGGATATCGGGTCGATCCTGCCGCATCTCGTGTCGAGCGCCGCGGTCGTGTCGGTGGTGATGAACCTGCCGACGACCGGGCCGATGCTGCTCGAAGCGCTGCGCAGCCAGGACATGTACCTCGCGGGGTCCTTCCTGATGTTCCTTGCCTTCCTCACCGTGGTCGGGATGTTCGTCTCCGACCTCGCGCTCGCCGCGTTGGATCCCCGCATCCGGCTGCAAGGCGGGGTGACGCGATGAGCGACCTCGCCGCAGCCGCGGCACAGCCGGGGACGACCACGGCGGAGCAGGGGGAGGGAACCGGCCGCCTGCCGCATTACGTCTCGCCGAAGCCGTTCGACCCGTACGCGGTCGAGGCGATGACGCCGGCGCAGGAGCGCTACTACATGGCGTCGCAGTGGCGGATGATGTGGTGGAAGCTCCGCCGCCACCGCCTCGCCGTGCTCTCGGCCGGCATCCTCCTGGCGATGTACCTGTCGGTCCTGGTCAGCGAAGCCATCGCCGTCTATGGGTTGCCGACGCGGCATACCGACTTCATCTTCGCGCCCCCGCAGCGTGTCCACGTGTTCCACGAGGGCTCGTTCGTCGGACCGTTCGTCTACGGACTCGACTACCGGCTCGACATGGACAAGCTGAAGCGCGTCTATACCGAGAACCCGGCGAAGGTCGAGAAGCTGCGCTTCTTCTGCCACGGCGACCCGTACAAGTTCTGGAGCGTCATCCCGGCAGACCTGCACTTCGTCTGTCCGGCCGAGGGCGGGACCCTGTTCCTGCTCGGCACCGACCGGCTGGGGCGCGACATGTTCTCGCGAATCACCTACGGCGCGCGGGTCTCGCTGACGATCGGACTGCTCGGCGTCGCCGTCACCTTCGTGGTCGGCATCACGATCGGCGGCATCGCCGGCTATTACGGCGGCTGGATCGACACGCTGATCCAGCGGGTGATCGAGGTGGTGCAGTCCTTCCCGCACCTGCCGCTGTGGATGGCGCTCTCGGCGATCCTGCCGGTGACGTGGAGCCCGCTGCTGATCTATTTCGGGATCACGGTGATCCTGGGCATGGTCGAGTGGACCGGGCTCGCCCGCGCCGTCCGCTCCAAGCTGCTGGCGCTGCGCGAGGAGGATTTCTGCACCGCGGCGATGCTGATGGGCGCGACCCCGGCGCGGATCATCGGACGGCATCTGCTGCCGAGCTTCATGAGCCACCTGATCGCCTCGGCGACGCTGTCGGTGCCGGCGATGATTCTCGCCGAGACGGCGCTCTCGTTCCTCGGCCTCGGGCTGCGACCGCCGATCACGAGCTGGGGCGTGCTGCTCAACGAGGCGCAGAACATCAACGTCGTCGTGCTCTATCCCTGGCTGATGCTGCCGGTCGTCCCGGTCGTCCTCGTCGTCCTCGCCTTCAACTTCTTCGGCGACGGACTGCGCGACGCG
>DASWRT010000076.1:0-7512 GCA_036403035.1 Allostellaceae bacterium
GGCTCTCCGTGGAACAGGAAGTCGGCGCCCGCTCGGACGTTCAGGTGACTGTCAGGGCGATCCTGATCAACATCCTCAATCCGAAACTGTCGATCTTCTTTCTTGCCTTCCTGCCGCAGTTCGTGAGCGCCGACGAGCCGCATCCGCTCTCGCGCATGGTCATGCTGAGCGTCGTCTTCATGCTGCTGACGTTCGTCGTCTTCGCCGGCTACGGGCTCTTTGCGGCCTCGATCCGCCGCCACGTCATCTCGCGCCCGCGGGTGCTGACATGGATGCGCCGCACCTTCGCCGCCGCCTTCGTCGCCCTCGGCGCGAAACTCGCGCTCGCCGATCGTTAGGGAACACATCACTCGGGCGTCTACCTCCCGTTCTGTCCCCAGGTCAGGTCGCCCAATCCGTCGGCGATCGTCGCTTCGGTGTTCTTGAGGCAGAAGGCTTGCAGCCGGCGCACGACGTCGGACGGCTTGGCGCTCTTGAAGACGTTCGAGTCGGTGTAGCCGATGGCGCTCATCCAGCCGGCGACGAAGCCGCTGTAGATGAGCTGGCGGTCGCGCTCCTTCGTGTCCTCCAGGTCGGTCAGGAAGCGCCAGCAGGGCACCGGACCGTAGCCGTAGGTGGTGACGTAGTCGGCCCGCGCCGTGCTTCGGGGCAGGGCGAGCGACAGCAGCAGCACCGCCGCCGGCAGCGTCAGCAGGATCGTCGCCCGGTATCGCATGGCGTGTCGTCTCCGTCCGTCCGGCCATGGGGGCGGCGGGGCGAGATCGGCGGCCGGCCCGTCTCCCCAGGGGGAAACGCTTGAGCCGCCGCGCCGTCACGCGGACGCGAGAGGCAGGCGGCGGCGGCTACGGCGTCGCCGGTCCGTCCCGCTCGATCACGGCGAGGATATGGGCGAGCGAGTCGGCCTCGTCGCCGCGGAGCCCGGCCGGGATGCCGTGCTTCGGGTCGAGCAGGCGGCGGAGCTTCACCGCCGCGCCGGTCAGCGACTCGACCGGCGTGCGGTAGATCAGGGCTTCCAGCGCGTCGATCCGCCACCACCGCGCGTCGGTCGCATCCGACCATGCCTCCGCCTCGTCCTGGGTGCGCGGCTCCGGCAGCGCGGCGATCTCGGCGAGGATGGCGCGGATCTCGCGCTCCGCGGCGACGTGGGCGGCGTCCCGGCCGGCGGCCGCTGATGCCGTCCCGGCGCCGCCGGCCGGCGCAGCCGTCGCCGAGGCCGCCAGGGCAGCCGCCGCCGCGCCGCGCAGGAAGGCGCGCCTGCTGTTGTCGTTTGCGGCCTTCGCCATGGGATGTCTTCTCCGCCGCCGTCCTGAATGGTTGTGCTGATATTATGTTCACAACCAAAGGTCGCGGCAATCCGATTCTGCGGCGGGCCGGGCGGTGGGTGGGGTACGGCTGTACGGCTGTTTGCCCCCATCCCGGCCTTCCCCCGCAGGCGGGGGAAGGAGGGGCGCAGCGCTACCGCACGGCGTCGCCGAAATCGACCTGGGGCAGGGCGCGCTCGGTCTCGGCGGCGGCGAAGGGCGTCTCCGGGGCGAAGCCGAAGAGGGTCGCGATCAGGCTGCTCGGGAAGGTCTCGCGCGCCGTATTGTAGGCGAGCACGGCGTCGTTGAAGAACTGCCGGGCGAAGGCGATGCGGTTCTCGGTCGAGGACAGCTCCTCCTGAAGCGCCAGCATGTTGGTGCTCGCCTTGAGGTCGGGGTACGCCTCGGCGACCGCGAACAGGGACCGCAGCCCGGCGGTCAGCTCCGCCTCGGCGGCGGCGCGGCGGGGCACGTCGCTCCCGGCGGCGATCGCCGCGCTGCGGGCCTGGGCGATCCGGTCGAACAGGCCGCGCTCGTGCGCCATGTAGCCCTTCACGCTCGCCACGAGGTTCGGGATCAGGTCGTGCCGGCGCTTCAGCTGCACGTCGATCTGCGCCCAGCCGTTGCGCACGCGCTGCCGGTACGCGACGAGCCGGTTGTAGAGCAGGATCGCGACGAGGAGGACGAGGCCGATCACGACGGCCAGGGTCAGGGATGTCGAGGGCATCGGGGCGGGGGCCTCAATGGAGAGTGAAGCAAAGCTTCTCCCTCCCCTTGCGGGGGAGGGAAGGGGTGGGGGCATCGTGCGCCGTCAGCCCCCATCCCGACCTTCCCCCGCACGCGGGGGAAGGAGAAGGAGTGGAACGACGGCGGTTGTACGGCGGCGCATCGCGCGGGTCAGCCGAGCGCCAAATGGAGGGCGAGGAGGCCGAGGCCGGTGGAGCTGACGATCACGATCCCGGTCAGGAAGGCGATCATCACGTAGAGCGCCGCGAAGAGCGGGACGAGCAGCGCCAGCAGCACGAAAACGAGCACGAGCGTCGCGAGCCAGCGCACGGTGCTCATCTCGGCGGGCGGATGCAGCAGGCGATGAAAGCCGCCGGGAGCATCCCCGCCGACCATAGCGCCCAGCGCGCGCAGGCGCTTCAACCGGGTGCCGAGCGGCGGCTGGAGCGGCATCACCAGGGCGCGCTTGTCGCCGAACCCGCCCTTCGACACTGTCGCGACGGCGCCGGCGTAGACGAACATGTACTCGACCGGCTCGCCGCCGGGTGGGATGCCGCCGCCCTCCGCCGCGATCCGGCCGAGGGCGCGGGCGAGGCCGTCCGGGTTGCGGGTGAGCTGCACCGCGGCGGCGTCGGCGAGGTAGCGGCGGGTGCGCCAGAGCAGCGCCACCAGCAGGCCCAGCCCGAGCGCCACCCATAGCCACAGCACCATCCGCAGCAGCATGTTGAGCAGCGCGAAGGGCAGGAGCGGCAGGGTCAGGATCGTGCGCAGGCTCCAGCGGCCGCCACGTTGTTGCTGGCGCTCCTGCGCCTCGTCGTCGAGGCCGAGGAAGCGGCTCGTCTCCTCGACCGCTTCGGGGCCGATTTCGCCGCCGATCGCGTCGGCGATGCGCTGCGCCTCCACGCCGACGGAGCCGCCGCGGCGGAAGCTCAGGAGGAGCAGCTGGCCGATGCGGCGCCGCGCGGTCGCGCGGAACGGCAGGTCGATGATCGTGAGGAACAGGCCCAGCGTCTCGAACAGGGCGAGGATCGCCTGGGTCAGCCTGAGGTCGCCGTCGCCGATCGAGGCGACGAGGTGCGCCACGACGCCCTGGGTCTCGTCGCGGTCGAGCCGGTCGAGCAAGCCGCGCGTCGCCAGCAACACCGCGTCGTGCGCGCCGGAGCCGAGCGCGGCGGCGTTCGGCACGTCGCTGTCGATCAGCATCAGGCGGGGCGGCGGCAGGCCGGCGGCGATCGCCATCTCGGCGACGAGGTTGCCGAGCTGCCGCTCTTCGGCGTCGCCGTCGCGCGGCGGGCGGGCGCCCAGCGCGAGCAGCACGCCCTCGGCCCCGGCCCGGCGCAGCGAGGCGCGCAGCCCGCCATAGGCGAGCAGCATCGCGCCGCTGCCGGGCAGCAGGAACAGCGCGAAGTCGGCGGCGGCGCGTAGCGCTTCCTTCAGTCCGGCGAGGCCATGCAGCTTGTCGAGGCGGTCGATGAAGGCGCCGAACCGGTCGAGCCGCAGCCCGGCCCAGCCGGCGACCGCGTGCCGCGCCGCATCGGCGAGGTCGGGCTGCACCGCGTGCACGGCGCGGATCAGCAGGCCGGCCAGCGCCAGCAGCAGCGGCATCACCACCGTGCTGGCGATCAGGCCGACGAACGCGACGCCGCCGAGGACGAGCACGGCAAGACGCCACGAGGCGCGCCGGCGGCGGCGCTGCTCGTCGAAGAAGCTGGTGCGCGCGGCGGCGGTGCTGGATGCGGCGGCGACCATCCCGTGAGCCAATCCTTAACAGGGGATCGGGGGGTGAAGGGGGATCGGGGGGATAAGAGGGCAAGAAAATTCACGCCATAACGCGACGGACGCAAAGGGCTCGCAGAGGACGCGAAGTAGGTTTTCGCGCGCGCAGGCGCGCAACCATTCACTTTGCGGCCTTCGCGTGTACGTCGCGGCCTTTGCGTCGAAGCGTGTCTCTGTCTCTATCCCCCCGATCCCCTTATTGTCCCCCCGATCCCCCTTGAGGTTGATCTATTTAGCGCAGCCGGTCCACCACCGCGGCGATCGCGTCGAGGGCGGCGGCGCCGAGCTTGCGGCTGCGCTCGGGGGACCAGCCGGTCGCCGGGTCCGGGGCGTCGGCGTTGTCCTTGAACGGCATCTCCAGCGTCATCGCGAGGCAGCCGAAGGTCTCGGCGATCCAGTTCGTGCACATCGACAGGTCGGCCTTGCCCGGCGCCGCCTCCGGATAGCCGCGCGCGGTCTGGAAGTCCGGGCAGGCGCGGACGAGCGCCGCCTGGAAGTCGTGCATCAGCGCGATCTGGCGCGGCTGGAGCGAGGGGATGCCGTGCGGGCCGGCGATGAAGTTGTAGGGCAGCGCCTCGTCGCCGTGGACGTCGAGCGCGAAATCGACCCCGGTCTCCTGCATCGCCGCCCTGACGTGCAGCACCTCGGGGCTGCGCCACGGCTGCGGGTCGTTCCATTCGCGGTTGAGGTTGGCGCCGGCCGCGTTGGTGCGGAGATGGCCGCGCCGGCTGCCGTCCGGGTTCATGTTCGGGACGACGTGGAAGACGGCCTCGGCGAGCAGCGAGCGGGCGAGCGCGTCGTCCGGGTCGACGAGGCGGCGCAGGAAGCCCTCCATCCACCACTCGGCCATCGTCTCGCCGGGGTGCTGCCGCGCGATCACCCAGCACTGGCGCTTGGGCTTGCCGTCGTCGCGGCCGATATGCAGCAAGTCGATGTCCTGCCCGTCGAGCGTCGCGCCGGCCACCTCCAGCCGGGCGAGCGGCGAGGCCGTCGCGATCTCGGCGACGAGGTCGGCGTGCCGCTCCATCGAGTAGGGCGCGAAATAGGCGTACCAGACGGTGTCGCGCTCGGGCGCGTGGCGGATCGTCAGCACGCCGGCCTCGCGGTCGAACGAGGTCGACGGCACGCGGAACCAGCGGCGCCGGTCGTACGAGGCGACGGCGCGGTAGTCCGGCCAGCCGCCGACATAGGCGGCGCCGCCGGCATTGACGATCTGCATGACGCAGTCCTGGCCGCGCGCGCCGGTCAGGCGGAAATGGAACCATTGGTAGAAGTGCGAATTGGCGTCGCGGCGGATCTCCAGCCTGATGTCGGCGGGATCGTCGCAGGCGTGGCAGATGATGTTGCCGCCGTCGAAGTCGCTGGAGATGCGCATCGGGATGTCCTGGCTTGCGGTTTCAGCGCCGCTACTGCTGGGGCAGCACCTGGCCGCGGATCTCGCCGCCGGGGTTGGCGGCGGTGTGGATGTTGACGTACCAGCGGCCGGCGAGGAGGTCCGCCGCCTGCTGGTCGGTCAGGGTCGCCTGTCCTTCGACCGTGCCCTGTTGCGCGCCGCCGGCCGGCACGCCGATCGCGACGGTCACCGGGGCGTTCGCGTCGGCGGCGCCGGGACCGTGGAAATGCGCTGTGGTCGCGCCGCCGCCGGAGAGGCCGGCATAGGCGAGCTTGAAGCGCATCTGCTGCGTCCGACGCTCGAAGGTGACGGTGGCGTCGCCGGTCCCGCCCATCATGTTCGGCGGGACCTCGCCGAGCCCGTCGAGATGCGCCGTGAGCGACACGACGCGGCCGGAGGGAGCGGTGACGGTCGGCGAAGCAATCGGCGCCGCGGCGGCGGACGGCTCGCCGGCCGGCGAGACGCCGCCGCCGGTGCCGGGCGCCGGGGTTTCTGGAGCGGAGGTGCAGCCGGCGAGCGCCGCCGCGCCGCCGACGGCGGCGGCAAGGGCGAGCGCGGCGAGGGAGCGGCGGCGGCTGGCGTTGGCGTGTTTCGGCATGTCGGGGACCATCGGAGGAACGTGCTGCGCCGCCGATATACAATCGGACCACGGTGCGACTCCAGATGCGCCGAGCGGTCCAGCCCTTGCAAGGTGCGCGGCATCGCTTTATCTGCCGCGCCATGTCCATGCCCCCATCCTCCGCGCCGGCCGCGGCGACGCCGCCCGAAAAGGCGCCCGAGAAAGCTGTCGTGCTGTTCTCGGGCGGGCAGGATTCGACGGTCTGTCTCGCCTGGGCGCTGGACCGGTTCGACGCGGTCGAGACGGTCGGGTTCGATTACGGGCAGCGCCACCGCGTCGAGCTGGACGTGCGGCCGGCGGTGCGCGACGCGATCCGCGACGCCTTCCCGCGCTGGGCGGCGCGGCTCGGCGAGGACCACCTCCTCGATCTCGGCGTGCTCGGGCGGATCAGCGAGACCGCGCTGACAAGCGAGGCGGAGATCGCGATGGGCGCCAACGGGCTGCCCACCACCTTCGTGCCCGGCCGCAACCTGCTGTTCCTGACCTTCGCGGCGGCGATCGCCTACCGCCGCGGCGCGAAGCACATCGTCGCCGGCGTGTGTGAGACCGACTATTCGGGCTATCCGGACTGCCGCGACGACACGGTAAGGGCGATGCAGGTCGCGCTCAATCTCGGGATGGAGGCGCGCTTCGTCGTCCATACGCCGCTGATGTGGATCGACAAGGCGGCGACCTGGGCGCTGACGCACCGGCTCGGCGGCGACGCGCTGGTCGAGCTGGTGCGCGAGCACACGCATAGCTGCTACCAGGGCGACCGCGCGCACCGCCACGACTGGGGCTACGGCTGCGGCGCGTGCCCGGCCTGCGATCTGCGCCGGCAGGGGTGGGAGCGCTACGTCGCCGCCGGGACGACGATGGCAGCGATATGAGCAGCTACGCGGTCAAGGAGATCTTCTACACGCTTCAGGGCGAGGGGGCGCAGGCGGGGCGGCCCGCCGTGTTCTGCCGCTTCGCCGGGTGCAACCTGTGGTCCGGCCGCGAGGCGGACCGCGCCGACGCCGCCTGCCGCTTCTGCGACACCGACTTCGTCGGCATCGACGGGCCGGGCGGCGGCCGTTTCGCCTGCGCCGCCGACCTCGCCGCCGCGGTGGCGGCGCGCTGGCCGGTCGCCGGAGGCGGACGCCCCTACGTCGTCTGCACCGGCGGCGAGCCGCTGCTGCAGCTCGACGCCGATCTCGTGCAGGCGCTGCACGAACAAGGCTTCGAGATCGCGATCGAGACGAACGGCACGCAGCCGGCTCCCGACGGCATCGACTGGATCTGCGTCAGCCCGAAGGCGGGAACCGAGCTGGCGCTGCGGCGCGGCGACGAGCTGAAGCTGGTGGTGCCGCAGGACGGGCTCGATCCGGCCGATTTCGAAGGGCAGGGGCTTGATTTCGCGTACTGGTTCGTGCAGCCGATGGACGGGCCGGCGCGCGAGGCCAACACGCGCCACGCGATCGAGTGGTGCCTCGCGCATCCGCGCTGGCGGCTCAGCTTGCAGACGCACAAGATCACGGGGATCCCGTGATGCGCCGCGCCGGCCGCCTGGAAATCGTCAAGTCGGTGACGTTCGACGCCGCGCACTTCCTGCCGTCCGCGCCGGAGGGCCATCCGAACCGGCGGATGCACGGCCATTCCTTCCGGCTCGACGTCGCGGTGGCCGGCGAGCCCGACCCGGAGACCGGCGTCATCCTGCATTTCGCCGAGTTCGAGCG
>DASWRT010000077.1:0-8960 GCA_036403035.1 Allostellaceae bacterium
GGCAACGGCGAGGACGCGAACGTGGCCAACCTCGGCATCAAGTACACGATCGGTCCGTTCGAGGTTGCGCTCGAAGGCATGTACGGCGAGTTCGACCAGCCGTCCGACGGCTCGAACCCGGGTACGACCACGGCGTCCAGGGCGCATCCGTCCCTGACGCAGGGCCTGCTCTCGGTCGGCTACAACCTCGGGCCGGGAATCTGGATCGCCGCTGGCCTGTATCAGGACCATTACGGCCGCGGCGGCATGACCTCGGGCGCCATCCGCGCCTACACCATGACCGGCTCGGGATATACCTCGTCGACGCTCAACGGTGCGCGGAACTACGACAGCACCTCGATCATGGTCGGCACCCGCGTCAACTTCTGATCGCGAGCACCTTACAACCTTGCAGGGGAGAGCGGCTTGCCGCTCTCCCTTTTTATTTGCCGACTCGCGGGAAACGCGCGCTAAAACTGCGTGTGCAGACGGGCGGCAAAGATCGATACCGGACCGCGGTCGCTGTTGTATGCCGGGTTCGCGATGAACTGATAATCGACGCTGAGCGCTGCCGCCGAGTCCGGCAGCAGCGCGAGGCTGTAATAGGCCTCCACCACACCCTCGGACGCATAGGACAGCCGCCCGTCCCCGATCAGGACGCCGAGCCCGCCGGCCGCCGTGAAGTCGCGCTGCGCGTTCGAGAGCCTGTTCACCGCCGCCCCGAGCGCGACGACGTCGTCGGCGCGTCCCCAGCGCACGCCCTTGAGGCTTGCGCCGAGCGACAGGCTCGCGTCGATGTCGGTGAACGACATGTTCTCGCTCCGCCCGTCATTCCACGACAGGCGGGAGAACATCCCGAAATCGTCGGCCAGCGGCTGCTCGACGTTGAGCACGAACCCGTATTTCAGCCGATCCTTACGCGTCGCCGTGATGTCCGTCGTGTCGAGGTCCAGCGTGTCGCGGAAGCCGCCGGCGTAGGCGCGGTTGACCCAGCCGAGGATTTTCACTTTCCCCTGCTGACCCGCGACAAGGCCGTGCCGCAGCTCAAGCTCCGACACGAGTCCGCCGCGCTTCAGCACGTCGGTGTCGAGGTTGCGGTCGTTGGAGCGCTTCGGCTCCAGGAAGAACCCGGCGCGCGCCGCCCAGGCCGGCCGGTTCAGCTCGACCGCGACCCCGTCGGTGAAGCCCTTCTGGTCGGCCGGATAGTCGAACGCGCCCGCTTCCCAGATCGCCCAATTGAGGAACGTGGTGCGCGGATCGTGGGCGTACTTGTTGTCGTCGAAGATGTCGGTGACCGAGAACTTGCCCGCCGTGACCGTAAGCCGCGACGCGGTATGCGGACCGGCCATCTGGTTGAGGTCGTCCGGAAGCTGCTCGGACTCGCCGCCGAGATCGAAGGTCTGGCGGAGGAAGAGGCGCGCCACGTTGAACTTCGGAATGTTCGCACCCGCCTTCTGCGCCTCGCCATTGGCGAAACCGGCAAGGCCGACCGTCTTGCTGAGACCGAACCCCTGGTCGAACTCCGGGTTGAAATACAGCTCGGCGCCGTCCCAGAGCCGGCGGCCGAGATAGGCCGTCGTGGTGACGGTCTCTCGCCAGCGATTGCCGGGATCGAGGCTGTTCGGCCCCTGATAGGGAGAGGTGAACCGCAGGTTTCCCTGGTATACGCCGGTCGCCTGCCAATGCAGGCTCCAGTCGCTTGCCTCCGGCGCTCCGGCCGCTGAATCAGCGGCGGACACACCGTTCGAGTCGCCGGTCGCGCCCGGCGCCGCCTGAGCGATGCGAATCGGGGCGGAGGCGCCGGTTTGCGACGCCAACTCGTCCGCGGCAGCGGCCACATGCGGTTTGAAGGCAGACAAAATGCCGAACAGCGTCAGGGCGACGGCCGACGCGGCGCGCACATGCACGCTCGACCGTGGCGGATGGTGTAACCATGGCGTCATCGGCACTGGATTCCCGGCAGGTTCGATATGAGCGCCGTCGAAATACATGCTTGGCGGCAGTGCGACAATCGCAGAGCGATGACAAAACAGGACCGCGCGGACGCCGGCGCATTGGCTGCGTCGGCAGCCGCGCTCTGACGCAAGGCTTAAGCGGACCTTACGCCACCCTTACATCGCTATCGCAGCCTGTGGACATCGGAACGCCGCCCCGGCAAAAAGGCGTTGCGCTTGATAGAAGGCTATCGGGAAACAGCCGTGCTGCCTGCATTCCCGCCGTCGGCGCAGCGGCGAACGGACGGTGACCGTGTCAGGTCCGCGTAAGCGTTCCGTCATTCGGCCGTAAGCGCTTATTCCGCATAATCGATTTATCCGATCCACCGCGTGGCGTTTCAGCCGGGTGCCGTTTCCGGAGATGTTGGCATGGCCGAGCAGACCCTGACCCCGTTACGCCGCCGCCCGGCGCGCGGACTGCCTTGGCCGGTTCAGCTGGCCATTGCCGCCCTCCTGGCGCTGCTGGCGGCCGGCGGCGTGGTGGCGACGAACGCGGTCCGGCACCACGAGGCGGCGGACGCGGACAAGGCGAGCGGGAGCGCGGCGGCCACGGCGGCATCGGCGGAATCCGATTCCGGCGCCTTCCGGCCCACGGCCGAGCAGCTCGCCGCGATGACCATCCGCCCGGTCGAGCAGCGGACGTTCCGGACCGAGGAGAGCGCGGACGGCAAGATCGCCATCGACGAGGACCGGGCGACGCCGGTCTTCTCTCCCTACGCCGGCAAGGTGACGCGGCTGTTCGTGAAGCCCGGCGACCGGGTCGCGCGCGGCGCCCCGCTGTTCGCGATCGAAGCCAGCGACATGGTGCAGGCGCAGAACGACGATATCGGCGCGATCACCGCGCTCTCCAAGGCCCGTTCGCAGCTCAACCTCGCGCAGACCAGCGAGCGGCGCCAGCGCGATCTCTACGAGGCGAAGGCGGTAGCGCGGAAGGACTGGGAGCAGTCGCAGGCCGATCTCAGCGCGGCGCAGAACGACGTCCGCGCCGCCGAAACCGCGCTCGGCGCCGCGCGCAACCGGCTGCGCATCCTCGGCAAGACCGACCAGGAGGTCGCCACCTTCGAGAGCAAGGGCACGATCAGCCCCGAGACCGTGATCACCGCCCCGATCGACGGAATCGTGACGCAGCGGAAGGTCGGGCCCGGCCAGTACATCAGCACCGGTGCGACGGACCCCGTGTACACGATCGGCGATCTGTCGACGGCGTGGCTGATCGCCAACGTGCGCGAGACGGATGCGCCGAAGGTGCACCCCGGCGACGCGGTCGAGGTTCGCGTGCTGGCCTATCCGGACCGCGTGTTCAACGCCCGGATCACCTATGTCGCGCCGACGGTCGACCCGCAGACGCGGCGCTTGCCGGTGCGGGCGGAGGTCGAGAACGCGGACGGCATGCTGAAGCCCGAGATGTTCGCCAGCTTCGCGATCGTCACGGGCGCCGACGTCGCCTTGCCCGCGGTGCCGCAGGAGGCGGTCGTCTACGAGGGCGACAAGGCGCATGTCTGGGTCGCGCGCGACAACGGCAGCATCGTCGCGCGCGACATCGAGCCCGGCCGTGCAAGCGACGGCATGATCGCGGTTCGCGACGGCCTGAAGTCGGGCGAGAAGATCGTCACCAGGGGCGGTCTGTTCATCGACCGCGCCACCGCAAGCGCCGAATAGCGAAGAGATCGAGACGGAAGAATTCTCCCGATGAACGGCGTCGTCGCCTTCGCGCTGCGCCAGCGCGCGCTCGTCCTGATCCTCTTCGTCGCCGCGCTCGCGGCCGGCGGGTTCGCCTTCGCGCAACTCAACATCGAGGCATATCCGGACCCGGTGCCGCCGCTCGTCGACATCGTGACGCAGAACGCCGGCCAGTCGGCGGAGGAGATGGAGCGCTACGTCACGATCCCGATCGAAGTGCAGATGGCCGGGCTGGAAAACCTGAAGGCCATCCGCACGATCTCGCTGTTCGGGCTGTCGGACGTGAAGCTCCAGTTCACCTACGACACGACCTACGAAGAGTCGCGGCAGCGAGTGCTGAACCGGCTGTCGCAGCTTCCAACCCTGCCGAACAACGCGCAGCCGCAGATCTCGCCGACAAGCCCGATCGGCGAAGTCTACCGGTATCGGCTGGTCGGCCCGCGCGGGTTCAGCGTCACCGACCTCAAGACGCTCCAGGACTGGGTGCTGCAGCGCCGGTTCAAGGCGGTGCCGGGCGTGGTCGACGTGACCGGATGGGGCGGGCAGACCAAGATCTACAGCATCACGGTCGACCTCAACAAGGCGCTGGCGTACGGCCTGACGCTGCCGCAGGTGATCCAGACGCTGGGGAACAGCAACATCAATGTCGGCGGCGGCACCGTGAATATCGGGCCGCAATCGGCGGTGGTGCGCGGCGTCGGCCTGATCCGGTCGATGGACGACATCCGGAACACGATGCTGACGCAGCAGAACGGCAGTCCGGTGCTGCTGCGCGATGTCGCGACCGTCACCGTCGACCACCAGCCGCGGCTCGGCATCGCCGGGCAGGACAAGGACGACGACATCATCGAAGGCACCGTGCTGATGCGCCGCGGCGCCGAGAGCATGCCGACGATCAAGCGGGTCGAGGCCGAGGTCGACCGGATCAACAAGTCGACCCTCCTGCCGCCGGGCGTGCGGATCGAGCGGATCTACGACCGCAGCGACCTGATCAACGTCACCACCCGTACCGTGCTGCACAACATGGTCGTCGGCGTGCTGCTGATCTTCGCCGTGCAATGGCTCTTCCTGGGCAACCTGCGCAGCGCCGTCATCGTCGCCGCGACCATTCCGTTCGCGCTGTTCTTCGCGATCGGGATCATGGTGCTGCGGGGCGAATCCGCGAACCTGCTGTCGGTCGGGGCGATCGATTTCGGACTGATCGTCGACGCGACCGTCATCATGGTCGAGAACATTTTCCGGCATTTGAGCGAGGAAGTCGTCCCGGCACGCCGCGATGCTCCCGCTCGCCGGCAACGTGCGCACCGGCTCACCGGCAAGCTCTCGATGATCCAGACCGCGGCGGCCGAGGTGAACCGCGCGATCTTCTTTGCGGCGGCGATCATCATCGCGGGCTTCGTGCCGCTGTTCACACTGAGCGGCGTCGAGGGACACATCTTCGGCCCGATGTCGAAGACCTACGCCTATGCGTTGGCCGGAGGGCTCCTCGCGACCTTCACGGTGTCGCCGGCCCTGAGCGCCCTGCTGCTGCCGGAGAAGACGAGCGAGGTCGATACGCTCGCGGTGCGCGCGCTCCGGCGCGTCTATCGGCCGGTGCTGGAGTTCTGCCTCGCCAACAAGGTCCTGACGCTGAGCGGCGCCGCGCTGCTGCTCGTGCTGGCCGGGATCGCGGTCCAATCGCTCGGTCTCGAATTCCTGCCGAAGCTTGAGGAAGGGAACTTCTGGATCCGGGCGACGCTGCCGTCGTCGATCTCGCTGGAAGAAGGCAACGGCTACGTCAACTGGATGCGGCGGATCATCCATGGCTATCCGGAGGTGGTCACCGTCGTCTCGCAGCAGGGCCGCCCCGACGACGGCACCGACGCCACGGGCTTCTTCAACGCCGAGTTCTTCGTGCCGCTGAAGCCGTTCGGCGACTGGCCGAAGGGCATCGACAAGGAAGCGCTGACCAAGGAAATGTCGGACAAGCTCCAAGCCGAGTTCCCGGGCGTCGAGTTCAACTTCTCGCAGACGATCGAGGACAATGTCGAGGAGGCTGTCTCGGGCGTCAAAGGCGAAAACTCGATCAAGCTGTTCGGCAGCGACCTGGAAACGCTCGCCAGGACGGCGGACAAGATCAAGAACACGCTGAAGACGGTGCCGGGCGTCACCGACCTCGCGGTGTTCACCTCGCTCGGCCAGCCGACGATCCGCATCGACGTGGACCGGGCGCGGGCCGCGCGCTACGGCCTCGCTCCCGGCGACGTCAACCAGACCGTCCAGGCCGCGATCGGCGGGCAGGCGGCGGGCGATCTCTACGAGGACGGCAGCGACCGGCATTTCCCGATGGTGGTGCGGCTCGCGGCGCCGTATCGCCGCAGCGTCGAGACGATCCGCAACATCACGGTCGGCGCACAGAACCCGAACGGCGGCGGCGTCGTCCAGGTCCCGCTGTCGGAGATCGCCGACGTCAAGCTCGTATCCGGCGCCTCGTTCGTCTATCGCGAGCAGCAGGAACGCTACATCCCGATCAAGTTCAGCGTGCGCGGGCGCGACCTCGGCAGCGCGGTGCTGGAGGCGCAGCAACGCGTAAATGAGCAGGTGAAGCTGCCGTCCGGCTACCATCTCGAATGGGTCGGGGAATTCGGCAACCTTCAGGACGCGGTGCAGCGGCTTGCGATCGTGGTGCCGATCGCGATCGGCCTCATCTGCCTGCTCCTTTACGTCAACTTCTCCTCGCTCGTCGACACGCTGCTTACCGCGAGCGTCATCCCCATGGCGCTCGTCGGCGGCATCTTCGCCTTGTACCTTACCGGCACGCCGTTCAGCGTCTCGGCGGCGATCGGCTTCATCGCGCTGTTCGGGATCTCGGTGATGGACGGCATCATCGTGCTGGCCTACTTCAACAACCTCGTCCGGCAGGGGATCGAGCGCAGCGAGGCGGTCCTGGCGACCGGAGCGACGCAGATGCGGCCGGTCGTGATGACCTGCGTCGCCGCCTGCGTCGGACTGCTTCCCGCGGCGGTCTCGACCGGTATCGGATCGCAGGTGCAGAAGCCGCTCGCGCTGGTCGTGGTCGGCGGCATCCTGTTCGCGCCGATCCTGATCCTGATCGTCCTGCCGGTCCTGATCGAGCTGTTCTCGCGCCGCGCGCCGGTCGCCGCTGCCGGCGACGCGCGGTTCGAGCAGGTGCGACCGGAACCCGCGGAATGAGCCCGCGACGCCCAGGCTCACGGCAAACGGTGAGGATCTCGCGATGCGAGTGACTGCAAAGCAGCTGTTCGCCGGTTTAGTCGTCGGATGCGCGTGCGCCTGCGCCGCGGCGTCGCCCGGATCGGCCGCCGGCGCGGGCGGATCGGGCGGCAGCGCCTCGGGCGGGACGGCGGTCGGCACCTTCGGCATTCAGGGCTTCGGTGCGCCGACGGCGCCGCGGCTCGGCGGCAGCAGGCTGTTCGGCGGCTCGTCGAGCAGCCTCGCGCCGCCCGCGGGACCGCTGGGCTCGACCGCCGCCGGCCCCGGCACGCCGCGCTCGGTGCCGCCGGAGAGCTTTCCCGGCATCGCCAACAACCCCGGTTCGACCGGAACGCAGGGCGGTGCGCCGGGCAACAGTTCGGGCGGCTCGAAGTAGGTACCGGCGAACGGCACGGCACATGTCTCGGAAACGCGTGATGAACATTGACGGCCGCGGCGTACGAACGCTGCCGCAGGCGCTATCCCTTCTGATTGTTGCGATGGCCTCGGCCGGCACCGCCTGGGCGCAGGCGCCGTTGCGGCAATTGTCGCTCGACGACGCGATCCGGCTGACGGCGGAGAACCAATCGCTGCGGGCGCGGAACTTCGACCTGAAGGCGAAACAGGCGGCCGAGATCACGGCGGGTCTCCGGCCGAACCCGCAATTCTCCTACAGCCCGTCGACGCTGACGCCGCTGCGGAGCGTCGACAACACGCTGTCGGTCGCGCAGACCTTCGAAACGATGGGCAAGCGCGATCTGCGGGTCCAGAGCGCCCGCGCCGACACGCGCATCTCTGGCTTCCAGGTTCAGGATTTCGAGCGCCAGCTTGCTTTCCAGGTGAAGTCGACCTTCGTCTCCGCGCTGGTCGCCAAGACGAGCCTGGAGTTCGCGCAGGACAACCTGAAATCGTTGGACGAAGTCGAACGCCTGCAGCGGCTGCGTTTCCAGAAAGGCGATCTGTCGGGCCTCGATCTCGTCCGCCTCGAAGGAGAGCGCTACGATTTCGAGCGGGATGCGGCGGATGCGCGCAACAGTCTTCAGAGCACGAAGACGACGCTCCGCACGATCGCGCCCGACCGCATCGCCGAACAGTTCGAGATCAAGGGCGATCTCGTCTATCGCGAGTTCGAGCCGGCACGCCCGGACCTCATGCGCGTCCTGATGGCCAACCGCCCCGACCTCAAGGCGGCCGATGCGGCGCGCGACAAATCGCAGATCGATATCGACCTCGCCAGGGCGAACGCCTACCCCGACATCACTCCCTCGATCGGCTACACGCGGACGCATGACGGCCAGGACCTGTTCGGCGTCAGCATCAGCGTTCCGCTGCCGGTGTTCGACCGGAACCAAGGCGAACGCGCCCGCGTGGCCGCGGACGCGGGAAGGATCCAGGCGGAACGCGAGGCGACCTACAGCCAAGCCGCCGCCGACCTCGATACCGCACTCTCGAACTTCGGCACCGCCCGGCAGAAGGTGACGCTGCTGCGCGAGACCTACGTGCCGAAAGCGAAGGAGGCGCGCGACCGCACGGAGACCGCGTACCGGCGCGGCGCCGTCTCGCTGCTCGATTTCCTCGACGCGGAGCGGACCTATCGCTCGACGACGCTGAGCTACATTCAGTCGCTCGGCGACTACTGGACGGCCGTCTATCAGATCGAGGCGGCGACAGGATCTCCCGTTCAGCCATGACGCCGTATTGCAAAAGCGCCGCCGCCGTACCGGCGCCGTTCTCCGTCCGACGGCCGCTATTGGTCGCGGCAACGCTGGCGCTCCTTGCCGGATGCGCGGAACTGCCGGCGGGGATCCAGGCGGACGTGAAGGGACTCGCCGCGTACCGCGATCAGGTGTACC
This sequence comes from Allostellaceae bacterium, assembly GCA_036403035.1. GTDB lineage: Bacteria > Pseudomonadota > Alphaproteobacteria > ATCC43930 > CGMCC-115725 > DASWRT01. The sequence goes on from DASWRT010000077.1 coordinate 8,717, forward strand.
GCAGCGCAAGCACCGCGTACCGCGAGGCGCCGACGGAACAGGCGCGTGACGAGCGGCGGCTCGCCTATGGACGGGCGGCAGCGGCGTGGAACACGGTCCTGCACCGTACCTTCATCAACGTCGTGTCGGGCGCCGATATGGCCTATGGCGACGGCGACAGGATCCAGCCGGCGCTCCGGACAGCGGAAGACGATACCGCCGAACTGCTCAGAACGGCCGGTTCCGATGAAAACGAAACGTCTCT
>DASWRT010000078.1:0-10189 GCA_036403035.1 Allostellaceae bacterium
GAGGCCGCGCTCCTTGCCGTCGCCCTGGCCCGCGGCGTAGACGAGCGTGAGGTTCCGCGGCTTGCCGGTCGCCTGGAAATGCTGCTCCCCGGTCGAGAGGTACAGTTCTTCCAGCGCCACCGCGACGGCTTCCGGGAAGCCGATGCCGACGAAGCCGCCGGTGGCCACGGTGTCGCCGTCGCGGATCAGGCGTACCGCGTCGGCGGCCGTGACGACCTTGCCCCGTTCCTGCGAGCGCAGCGACGCAAGCATGGGATGCGGCACGACGACCGGCATGATGTCCTCCTCCCGTTATGGTGCCGAACCGGCCATTACTTTTGGGGATCTTACGTGATCCCGGTCAGGTAGTAGACGGCGATCACGACGAACACGGCGAGCGTCTTCGTCGTCGTGATCACGAAGATGTCGCCGTACGACACGCGGTGCGTCAGGCCCGTGACCGCGAGCAGCGTGATCACGGCGCCGTTGTGGGGCAGCGTGTCCATGCCGCCGCTCGCCATCGCGGCGACGCGGTGCAGCACCGCGGGCGGGATGCCGGCGGCGTTCGCGGCGGCGATGAACTGGTCCGCCATCGCGGCGAGCGCGATGCTCATGCCGCCGGAGGCCGAGCCGGTGATGCCGGCCAGCGCCGTCACGCTGATCGCCTCGTTGACGAGCGGGTTTGGGATCGCGCGGAGCGCGTCGCGGATCACCAGGAAGCCCGGCAGCGCCGCGATCACCGCGCCGAACCCGTATTCCGACGCCGTGTTCATCGAGGCGAGGAGCGCGCCGCCGATCGCCGCTTTCGAGCCCTCGGCGAACTTCCGGCTGACCGGCCGGAAGGCGAGGACGACCACCGTCAGGATCCCGGCCAGCAGCGCGCCCTCGACCGCCCAGATCGCCGCGACCTGCGGCACCGCGGTCGTCAGCGGCTTCGCCATGCCGGCCAGCGTCACCTCGGTCTTGTCGCCGTAGAACGCGCCGATCAGCGACGTGAACAGCTTGTTCAGCACGCCCACCACCACGAGCGGCAGGATCGCGAGCGCCGGATGTGTGAGGTTCCCTTCGGCGATCGGCTCCGGCTCGTTGACGTGCCCGCGTCCATAGCCCTCGCCCGCGGCGGCCGCCTGCCGGCGCCGCCATTCCAGGTAGCTGATGCCGACGGCCAGGATGAACAGCGCGCCGATCGTGCCGAGCGTCGGCGCCGCCCAGGTGTCGGTCTTGAAGAAGGTGGTCGGGATGATGTTCTGGATCTGCGGCGTGCCGGGCAGCGAATCCATGGTGAACGCGAACGCGCCCAGCGCGATCGTGCCGGGGATCAGCCGCTTCGGGATGTCGCCCTGGCGGAACATCTCGGCGGCGAACGGGTAGACCGCGAACACGACGACGAACAGCGAGACGCCGCCGTAGGTCAGGATCGCGCAGACCAGCACGATCGACAGCATCGCGCGCCGGTGCCCGATCAGCCGGATCACCGCCGCGACGATCGATTTCGAGAAGCCGGACAGCTCGATCACCTTGCCGAACACGGCGCCGAGCAGGAACACCGGGAAGTACAGCTTCACGAACCCGACCATCTTGTCCATGAACAGGTCGGTGAAGACCGGCGGCACCGCGGCCGGGTCGGTCAGCAGCACGGCGCCCAACGCGGCGACCGGCGCGAACAGGATCACGCTGAAGCCGCGATACGCGACGAACATCAGGAAAACGAGCGCACCGACGGCAACCAGAAAGCTCAATCGCTTTCCCCTCCCTCCTTCTCCGGGTGGGCGCGCCGTCTGCGCGGCGCTGCCACGGTTGTCCTGACGCCGGCGATTTTCCTTCAATGGAGCGCCGACGTACTCCTCTGCTTTGACAACGCCGAGCGTCCGCCTTCGTCAGTTGGAGAAAGCGAGCGGCTGCTCGGCAAGACCGTCCGGAGCGGCGGCGGTCAGGAGATGTCGGGGGAGAGGAACCGGGAGACGGACGGCGGGGTGTTCCGCTCGCGCGCGCATTGCCGTCGGTCGTTGCCGCCGTCAGTAGCCGTAATAATAGGCGGGCGCGGGCGCGTAGTAATAACCGGGAGCCGGGACGTAGTATCCCGGCGCAGGCGGCGGCGCGGCATACGCGTAACCGTAGCCGTAATTCGCGCGGTCGAGCGAGCGGCCGGCGCCGCTGCCTGCCCAGGCGCCGAGGAGCGCGCCGCCCGCCGTCGCGGCGAGGCGGCCGGAGCCGCGGCCGAACTGCGAGCCGAGGAGCGCGCCGCCGCCCGCGCCCAGCAGCCCGCCACCGAATTCATTCGGGCCGTATTCGGCGCAGCCGGAGAGCGCTGATATCACGGAAAGGGCAAGGAGGGCGGGGCGGAGGAGGCGGGAGCGGGACATCGTGGTCTCCGGGGACAGAAAAGTGCGTGCATGCCTGGGAAGGTGCGTCGCGACTCAATACGTTTGAGGACCGCACGGTATTCCCCTGCGGTCCCTGTGACATTGTTGAGCCGGGCTGCGGCGTGCGGACCGACCGGGGCGGTCTCGACAGGGCGCCGTCGCCTCGTCATGATCCGCCACCCGTTATCCGGCTGCCGAGGGAAGCTGCGCTTTGCCGTCCGTCACCGTCGCCGACCGCCGCATCGATTACCGCTGGATCGGAGAGGAAGAGCCGCCGCCGCACAGTGGCGGGGTCGCGCCGACGTTGATCTGGTTGCACGAGGGGCTGGGCTCGCACGACCAGTGGCGCGACGTGCCCGAGCGGGTCGCCGCCGCGACCGGTACCCGCGCGCTGCTCTATTCGCGCTACGGCTACGGACGGTCGGAGCGGCTCGCCGAGGCGCGCGGTGTCCGCTACATGCATGACGAGGCGCTGATCGCGCTGCCGGCGCTGCGCAACGCGCTCGGCATCGAGAACCCGATCCTGGTCGGGCACAGCGACGGCGCCTCGATCGCGCTGATCCATGCGGGGGCGGGACAATGGCCGGTGCGCGGCATCGTGCTGATGGCGCCGCATGTCTTCGTCGAGCCGGAATCGATCGCCGGCATCGAGACGGCGCGCGATGTTTACCGCGCCACCGACCTGGGAAAGCGGCTCGGCCGCTATCACGACGATCCCGACGCGACCTTCTGGGGCTGGAACGACATCTGGCTCGCCCCCGCCTTCCGCTCCTGGAACATCGAGGAATACCTGCCGGGCATAAGCTGCCCGGCGCTGCTGATCCAGGGCGAGGACGACGAGTACGGCACGCTCGCCCAACTCGACGCGATCGAGCGGCAGGTCGCCGGCCCCACCGAGCGCCTCGTCCTCCCCGCGTGCGGCCACTCCCCGCACCGCGATCGGCCGGACGAGACGGTGGAGGCGATTAGCCGTTTCGTTGCGCGGCTGCTCGCCTCGGGAGGTTCAACATGAGATCGGTGCGTCCGTGATGAGTGATCACAGCCCCACGTAGGCCTGCCGCACGCGGTCGTCGGCGAGCAGCGCCCGGCCCTCGCCGGACAGCACGATCCGGCCGTTCTCCAGCACGTAGCCGCGGTGCGCGATCGACAGCGACTGGGCGACGTTCTGCTCGACCAGGACCGCCGTGATCCCGTCCTCGCGGTTCAGGTGCTCGATCGTGCGGAACACGTCGGCGACGACGACGGGCGCCAGACCGAGCGACGGCTCGTCGAACATGATGAGGCGCGGCTTTCCCATCAGGCAGCGCCCGATCGCCAGCATCTGCTGCTCGCCGCCGGAGAGCGTGCCGGCGAGCTGGCGCCGCCGCTCGGAGAGGCGTGGGAACATCGCAAGCACCCGCTCCAGCGAGGCGGCGCGGTCGGCGCGGGCGCGGCGGATCGCGGCGCCCATCTCCAGGTTCTCCAGGACCGTCATCGTCGGGAAGATCTGCCGCCCTTCGGCGACCTGCCCGATGCCCATCTCGCAGGTCCGGTAGGTCGGCGACCCGGATATCTCTGTCCCTTCGAAGCGGATGCTGCCGCGCCGCGGGCGCACCATGCCGGCGACCGCCCGGATCAGCGACGTCTTGCCGGCGCCGTTGGCGCCGACGATCGCGACGATCTCGCGCTCGGCCACGTCGAGCGACACGCCGTCGAGCGCCTGGGCGTCGCCGTAGAAGAGGTCGACGTCGCGCACCGCCAGCATCAGTGCGTAACCCCAGTGCTCGCGTCCGCGGCGGCGGCGTGGCCGAGATAGGATTCGAGGACGCGCGGGTCGCGCGCCACCTGCTCCGGCGGCCCTTCGCAGATCTTCTGCCCGTGGTGCAGCACGACGATGCGGTCTGACAGCGCCATGACGGCGCGCATCACGTGCTCGGTCAGCAGGATCGTGATGCCGGTCTCGCGGCAGAGGTCGCGGAAGGTCGTCACCATCCGGTCGATCTCGACCGGTCGCAGGCCCGCCATCACCTCGTCGAGCAGCAGGATCTTCGGCCCGGTGGCGAGCGCCCGCGCCGTCTCCAGCCGCTTGCGCTCGGGCAGCGTCAGCCCCTGCGCCGGCTGTGCCGCCTTCTCGGCGAGGCCGAGACGTTCCAGGATCGCATGGCTTTCCCGCCGCGCCGCCTCGACGTTCGGATGGCGGCGCAGCGCGCCGACCAGCACGTTCTCCTCGACGGTCAGCGCGGCGAAGGGTTTCACGATCTGGAAGGTGCGGCCGATCCCGGCATGGCAGGCGCGGTCCGGGCGGAGGCCGGTGATGTCGATGCCGTCGAGCACGACGCGGCCGGTGTCCGGCGCGTAGACGCCGGCGATCAGGTTGAACGTCGTCGTCTTGCCGGCGCCGTTCGGACCGATCAGCGAGACGATGCCGCCGCGCGGTACGGTGAAGCTCACGTCGTCGACGGCCTTCAGCCCGCGGAACCGCTTCGAGATACCCTCAACCTCCAGGAGCGGCTGCGTCGCGGCGTTCTCAGCGCTCATGCTCGCCGCTCCGTGCCGGCGACGGCGCGGCGGCGGCGATTTCGCCCGCCGAGCGATGCGCCCAGCCGGCAAAGCCAGGGCCACAGCCCGGTCGGCTGCATGGCGATGATCAGCACCAGCGTCAGGCCGTAGAGGAACGGCTTCAGCCCGTCGAGATGCAGCCCGTATCCGGACTCGGCAAGCCTGCCGACAAACGTGGTCAACCCCTCGCCCAGCGCGGTCAGCGCGAAGGCGCCGAGGATCGGGCCGAACAGCGTGCCGAGGCCGCCGATGATCGGCGCCAGCATGATCTCGACCGAGCGGCCGGTCGCGAACGTCGTCTCCGGGTAGAGGTTGTTGTTGTAGAAGGCCTGGAGCACCCCGGCCACGGCGGTGAGCCCGGCCGAGAGCGCCACCGCGAGCACCTTGCAGCGGAACACGTCGATGCCCGCGGCCTGCGCCGCGTCCTGGTCCTCGCGGATCGCGAGCCAGTAATAGCCGATGCGCCGCCGCAGCAGCGCGCGGCAGAGCGCCAGCACCCCGAGCGTCATCGCCAGCAGCAGGTAGTAGAACATCACCGGCGAGCCGCGCAGGTTCACGAGGTCGTTGCCGCTGCGGTTCGTGACCGGCAGGAAGAGGCCGCCGGAACCGCCGACCCAGTCGAAATGGTCGAACAGCACCCGCGTGAACTCGGCGAAGGCGATCGTCAGCAGCGCGAAATAGACGCCCTGCACGCCGAAGCGGAAGCCCAGCGCACCGATCGCGCTGCCTACGAGCGTCGCCAGCGCCACCCCGACGAGCATGCCGATCCACGGCGGCAGCCCGAAATGCACGAACAGCGCCGCGCTCGCATAGGCGCCGAGCCCGACATACAGCGCGTGCCCGATCGAGAGCTGGCCTGCGAAGCCCATCATGATGTTCCACGCCTGCCCCAGATAGGCGGAGAACAGCACGATGATCAGCACCGACAGCACGTAGTCGCCGACGAAGAACGGGGCGGCGAGCATCGCCGCGACGAACAGGCCGAGGCCGATCCGGCTGCGCAGCGGCAGCCCCGCCTTGGCGGGTGCGGGCAGCGTCGTCATCTCCGCGCTCCGCCGAGCAGCCCCTGCGGACGCAGCAGGAGGATCAGGATCAGCAGGCCGAAGCTGAACATCGACTTCATCGACGGCGCGACGAGGAAGCCGGAAAGCGCCTCCGTGACGCCGATCAGCAGGCCGCCGAGCAACGCTCCGGCGAGGCTGCCAAGGCCGCCGACGATGACGATGATGAAGGCGAGCAAGGTGTAGTCCGTCGCGATGTACGGGTGCACGTCGACGAGCAGCAGCATCAGGCTGCCGGCGGCGCCGACGCAGGCCGCGCCGATGCCGAAGGTGATCGCGTACAGCCGGCGGACGTCGAGGCCCACGACCTGCGCGCCGACGTGGTTGTCGGCGCAGGCGCGGATCGCCTTGCCGGTCCGCGTGAAGCGGAAGAACGCCCAGAGCACGGCCGCCCCGGCGAGCGAGCCCGCCGCGGCGAGCACGCGCACCTTGTCGAGCAGCAGCCCGCCGACCTCGTAGGAATCGAAGGCATAGTCGAGCGGCACGTTGCGCGCGTCCGGCCCGAACGCCATCAGGTTCGCGCTGGTCAGCATGATCGCGATCCCGAGCAGCAGCAGGAACTGCATGTAGTCCGGCCGGCCGACGAAGCGGTTGATGAGCCCGCGTTGCAGCACGTAGCCGAAGGCGAAGAGCAGGGCGGCGACCGCCGGCATCGCGAAGAGCGGATCGATGCCGGTCGCCTGGAAGATCAGATAGGCGGCGAACATCCCGACCACCATCATCTCGCCATGCGCGAAATTGACGATGCGGATCACGCCGAAGATCACCGAGAGCCCGAGCGCCATCAGCGCATAGACCGCCCCCGTGAGCAGCCCTTGGGCGACGATGTTGGCGTAGAGCATGCCGTGCCTTACGCGCTCCGCTGCGCATCGACGCAGCTCCCTCTCCCGCTTGCGGGAGAGGGTAGGGGTGAGGGCCGTTGGTAGGCGAACGCCGACGCAAGTCGCTGATTAGAAGAAAAACTCCCCTCTCCCTGTCCCTCTCCCGCAGGCGGGAGAGGGCACGCGTCGGCGACCGCCGAGCGCGGCACTCGAAGAGGGAGCAGGCAAACCTTTACGACGTTCCTCATCATTCCCTGGAGCTACGCCCGCGCCGACCAGCCCGGCATCGGGAAGACCGGCGGCATCTCGGCCGAGGCGGCGGGCAGCACGACGGTCGGTCTGCCGTTGCGGTTCTGCACCGCCGCCGAGACCAGATCGACGTTCTGTCCCTTCTCGTCGAAGCGGATCGGGCCGCCGATCATCACGCGCTGCTGCAGGTTGGTCTGGCGCAACGCCTCGACGAGCGCCTGCGGCGCGGCCGACCCCGCGCGCTTGTACGCGTCGGCGCAGACAAGCATCGCCTCGAACGAGAACCCAACATTGAGTTCGTACGTCTCGTCCGGATAGGCTTTCTCGAAGGCAGCCTGCAACGTGCCGTTCAACGGCTGCTTCGGATCGAACCATGGCACGTTGGTGATGACGTACTCGGCATATTTGCCGAGCGTCTTCAGGAACTGCTTCTCGTACATGCCGGGGTTGCCGGGGCCGATGATGCCCATCGGCTCGTATTTCTGCTTCACCATCTCGCGGACCATCACGATCGCGTCGTTGAGGCGCGATACCGCGATATGCAGCTCGGCGTTCGCGGCCTTCGCCTTCGCGACTTCGACCGAAAGGTCGCGCGCCTTCGGATCGTAGGCGATCGACTCGACGATCGTGAACGGCAGTCCGATCTTCGGCGCGAGCTGGCCGATCACGGTCTGCATCGACTGGCCGAAGCTGTCGTTCACGTAGGTCAGCACCGCCGTCTTCGGTGTCTTCCCCGTCGCCTTGAACAGGTCGTTCATCAGCGACAGGCCGCCCTGGGTCAGCATCACGCTGGTCGGGAAATTGCGGAACGTGTACCTGAAGCCTTGCTCGGTGATCTTCGGATCGGCGCCGAGATTGATCACGAACGGCACGCCGCGCTGCTCGGCGACCTGGGCGATCGCCATCGTCGCACCGGACTCGAAGGCGCCGACCAGCACGTTGGCGCCCTCGCGGATCAGCCGCTCCGCCTGGGTGCGGGCGACGTCGGGGCTCGACTCGGTGTCGGCGTTCATCAGTTCGATCGAGTAGCCGAGATCGCTCAGGATCGGCAGCGCGAGGTCGCAGCCGCGCTGGCACGCCTGCCCGATCAGCGCGAGGAACCCGGAGCGCGGCAGCAGCACGCCGACCTTGACCGGCGGCGTCGCGGCGGCACGTGCCGCGCGGATCCAGCCGGAGGTCGACATCGCGGCGGTGGTCGCGGCGACGCCGAGGCCGAAGCGGCGGCGGTCGAGCGTGAGGCCCGCGCCGGGCGCGGGCCTGTGCGCATTGGAATCGGAAGTCTTGGTCATGGCGTGCTCCCCGTCATAGTCGCGCGGACGGGCACGGACGAGCGGCGCCGGCACGCGTGTTTGCGCGTCACGTTAGTGTATCGGACCGTGCGGCACCAGGGCTTGTTGGGGCGCTTCGGCCGGTGCAGACCGGCCCGGATGCCGCGGCCGGCTTCCTTGCCGCCGATTCCATCCGGCTCGGGGTTGTCACGCGCCCCACCGGCCCTAGACTAGGGGCTAACCTCTCGGCAGGTGGCGTGATGATGCGGCGTGATTTGTTTCCACCTATCGAACCCTACGCCACCGGCATGCTGCCGGTCGATTCGCACCATACGCTCTATTGGGAGCAGGCCGGTAACCCGCGCGGCATCCCGGTCGTGTTCCTGCACGGCGGTCCGGGCGCGGGCGCCACTGCGACGCATCGCCGCTTCTTCGATCCCAACGCGTATCGCATCGTCATCTTCGACCAGCGCGGCGCCGGCCGCTCGACGCCGCTCGGCGAGTTGCGCGACAACACGACCGCGCATCTCGTCGCCGACATCGAGACGCTGCGCCGCCATCTCGGCGTCGAGCGATGGGTGGCGTTCGGTGGCTCCTGGGGCTCGACGCTGGCGCTTACCTATGCCGAGACCCACCCGGAGCGATGCCGTGCGCTGATCCTGCGGGGGGTCTTCCTCTGCCGGCAGCCCGAGGTCGACTGGTTCCTGTACGGCATCCGCGCCTTCTTCCCGGAGGCATGGCGCGCGTTCGTAGCGCCGATTCCGGAGGAGGAACGCGGCGACCTGCTCGCCGCGTATTACCGCCGGCTGACCGATCCCGACCCTGCGGTGCACCTCAAGGCGGCGCGCACCTGGAGCGTGTACGAAGGCGCCTGCTCGACGCTGCTGCCCAACCCCGACACCGTCGCGGCCTTCGGAGAGGATCGCATGGCGCTCGGACTCGCCCGCATCGAGGCGCACTACTTCATGCATGAGATCGTCCCGCCGGAACGCGACCTCGTCGCCAATGTCGGACGCATCCGGCACATCCCGGCGACGATCGTGCAGGGCCGCTACGACATGGTCTGTCCGCCATCGAGCGCCGACGAATTGGCCCGCGCCTGGCCCGAGGCGCAGTACGTGACGGTCGCCGACGCCGGGCACTCGGCGATGGAGCCCGGCATCCGCGCCCATCTCGTCGCCGCGACCGAGCGTGCGAAGCGGCTCGCCTGAGTCCGGATCTGCGTGCGCTCCTCCCGCTGGGATCGTACTTGCGAGTGTTCGGCGAAACCGGGAAGATGCGCCCGCTTCGTTGACGCCGGCCGGCAGGCCCGCTCCCTGGGGGTAAGGAATGAGAGGCTTCGGCAGAGTGTTTGCCGCCGCGATCGTCGCGGCGGGGCTGGGTGGTCTTGTTGCGTCGGCGGAGAGCAGGGCGGCGGAGGTGATGGGGATCGGGCTGCAGAGCGACGATCCGGGGTTCATCTCGCTGGGCGCCGGCGGGTTCGACGTGCTGCACAACGAAACGGCGGGCGAGTTCCGCGCCGAGTACCGCTCCGACTACAAGCTCTTGGGATTTCTGAAGCCCATCGGCGGCATGATGGCGACGACCGACCGGGCCTTCTATGGCTTTGGCGGGTTCGGGATCGACCTCTATTTCGGGTCGCGCTGGGTGCTGATGCCGAACGCCGCGGTCGGCTTCTACGAGCGCGGAGCCGGCAAGGATCTGGGATCGACGATCGAGTTCCGTACCGGCGCCGAATTCGCCTACCGCTTCGACGACCGCTCCCGTCTCGGCCTTGCCTTCAACCATATCTCGAACGCCGGCATCGACAAGCGCAATCCCGGGGAGGAGTCGCTCGTCCTCGTCTACTCGATCCCGTTCTCGCTGTTCAAGTAGGCCGCCGCGACCGGCCGCCGGCGCGCGCAGGCGGC
>DASWRT010000079.1:0-23045 GCA_036403035.1 Allostellaceae bacterium
AAGGTCGGGCGGATGGCGCGGCCCGGCGATAGAATGCGCCCGCCGCGGCCGGACCGGCCGGACGCGCGGCGACGGAGGAAACGGGACCGGCGTGAGCGATCCAGCCGATGACGACAGCCCGGCGGCGTCCACCGCGGCGCCATCGTCGCCGGGGCGGCCTGGGAAGGCCGTCGAGGCGGCGTGGCAGTGGGTGCTGCCCGCGCCGCCCGAGGCGGCGTGGGCGGTCGTCGCCGACACGGCGCGCTTCAACGAGGCGGCGGGGTTCCCGCGCTATGCGATCGAGGAGACGCTTCAGCCCGACGGCTCGGTGCGCCGCGTCGGCCGCGCGCGGGTGCTGGGCTTCCTGCCGCTCGCCTGGGAGGAGGAGCCGTTCGAGTTCGTCGCGAACCGAATCTTCGCGAACCGGCGGCGCCTGCTCTCCGGGCCGCTCGCGAGCTTCGGCCCGGTCGTCGAGTTCGCGCCGGAAGGGGAGGGAGCCGAGGGCGGCGGCATCCGGACCCGCGTCACCTACCGGATGCGCGTCGAGCCGCGCAATCTGCTCGGCCGGCTGGTCGCGCGGCTGTTCCTGCGGAAGACGCACGCCACCGTCGACCGGCTGATGCGCGAGGCCGCGGCCTTCCTGGAGGGGAACCGGCCGGTCCCCTACGAAACGAAGCCGCCGGAGCTGGCGACGGGCGCCAAGCCGCGGGTCGAGGCGCTGGTCGCGCGGCTCGATGCTGACGGGCACAGGCTGGCGCCCCGGCTCGGCGCGCACCTGCTGCGCGCGCCGGACGGCGATCTCGAACGGATCCGGCCGCGCGCGCTCGCCGCGTCGTGGGGCGCGCCGGCCCGCGAGGTGATCGAGCTGTGCCTCGCCGCGGTGCGGGCCGGGCTGCTGACGCTGCGCTGGGACCTGCTCTGCCCGCGCTGCCGCGGCGCCAAGCTGTCGGCGCCGAGCCTCGACAAGGTGCCGCGCGGCGCGCACTGCCCGTCCTGCAACATCGAGTACGGGCGCGAGTTCTCCCGCAACGTCGAGGTCACGTTCCGGCCGCCGGCCGTGATCCGCGCGGTCGAGGATGGCGGCTTCTGCCTGATGAGCCCGCGCGCCACGCCGCACGTGCTCGTCCAGCAGTCCGTGCCGCCGGGTGAGAGGCGGACGGTCGCCGCCGCGCTCCCGCCGGGACCGTACCGGCTGCGCACGCTGGAGGCGGGCGGGGCGGCCGACGTCGATCTCGGCGAGGGCGAGCGTTTCCCCCGGATCGTCGTCGACGGCGCCGACGTGGCGGCTGAGCCGCCGGGGGCGGCGGTCGCGCCGGGCGCGGTCGAGATCGAGAACCGCGGCGCGGTGCGGCGCACGATCGTCGTCGAGTCGCGGCGCTGGGCGCAGGACGCGCTGACCGCGCAGGAGGTGACGACGCTGCAAGCCTTCCGCGACCTCTTCGCCGACGAGACGCTGGCGCCCGGCGACGACGTGGAGATCGACCAGATCACGCTGATGTTCACCGACCTCAAGGGCTCGACCGCGATGTACGCGCGGATGGGCGACGCCGGGGCTTACGCGATCGTGCGCGAGCACTACGCCTTCCTGATGCGCGCGATCCGCGCCAACGACGGCGCGATCGTCAAGACGATCGGCGACGCGGTCATGGCGGCGTTCCGCGAGCCCGCCCTGGCGGTGCGCGCCGCGCTCGCGGTCCAGCACGACGCGGCCGCGTACAACGAGACGGCCGGGGAGGATGGCGGCCCGCTCGTCGTCAAGCTCGGGCTGCATACGGGGCCGTGCATCGCGGTGACGCTCAACGACCGGCTCGATTATTTCGGCAGCACGGTCAATCTCGCGGCCCGCCTCGAAGGGCAGAGCCGCGGCGGCGACATCGTGCTGTCCGAGCAGGTGCGCGACGACCCGGCGGTCCGCGCGCTGCTCGCCGGCACGCCGTCGCCGCTCCTCGCCGAGGCCGCGGAGATGAAGGGCTTCGCCGGCGAGATCCGCTACTGGCGGCTGCCGGCGCGGGCGGAGGCGATGCAGGCGGCGGCGGCGGCCGGCCGGTCTCGCGCTCCGGGCGAGTCCGTCCCGAACGAGACGCCGCGCCGGGCGTTAAGGGAGGGATGAGAGCACCGAGCAGCACCCGCGATGGCCGAGGGTAGGGCGGCGGCGGCCTCCGCGGCCGGCCGCCGCGCCTCTCCGGGGCCGGACGACCCGGCCCGCGCCGTTCCCGCGGTCACGCCCGCCGCCAACGCCGCCGGCACGGACGCGGCCGATGCGGCGACCGACGAGGAACTGTTCGTCCCGCATGACCCGCGCACGCTGTTCCTCGGCGGCATCTTCACGATGCTCGTCTTCTACGCCCTCTATGTCGGCCGCGAGATCCTGCTGCCGATCTTCTTCGCGCTGCTGCTGAGCTGGCTGCTGCAGCCGGTGATGCGCTTCCTCGGCAAGCTGCGGGTTCCGAAGATCGTCGGCGCGCTGCTGCTGATCCTCGTGCTGTTCGCCGGCGTCGGCGGGCTGGGGGCGACGCTTGCCGGGCCGGCGGCGGGCTGGTTCGAGAAGCTGCCGCAGTCGCTGCCGCGGGTCGAGGAGAAGCTGCGGGTGTTCCGCGGCGTCTTCGAGAAGATGCAGCAGGCGACGAAGCGGGTCGAGCAGATCGCCTCGGCGCCGGGAGCCGGCGAGGCGACGCCGGTGACGGTCAAGGGGCCGGGCCTGTCGGACTGGCTGTTCAGCGGCACGCAGGCGCTGGCGGCCGGGCTCCTGACGACGCTCGTGCTGCTGTTCTTCCTGCTGATCGCGGGCGACCTGTTCCTGCGGCGCCTCGTCGAGATCCTGCCGAACTTCCGCGACAAGAAGCGGGCCGTCGAGATCTCGCACGAGGTCGAGCGCAACATCTCGGCCTACCTGCTGACGATCACGGTGATGAACGCGCTGGTCGGCATCGCGACCGGCGTCGCGTTGAAGGTCTGCGGCGTTCCCGACCCGGTGCTGTGGGGCGCGCTGGCCTTCCTGCTCAACTACATCCCGATCCTCGGGCCGGTCTGCGGCATCGTGCTGTTCTTCCTGATCGGGCTGCTGACCTTCGATTCGGCGTGGCAGGCGATGGTGCCGGCCGGGATCTACCTCGTCATCCACCTCGCCGAGGGAGAGGGGGTCACGCCGATGCTGCTCGCCCGGCGCTTCACGCTGAACCCGGTGCTGGTCATCGGGTCGCTGATCTTCTGGCACTGGATGTGGGGCGTGGCGGGCATGCTGCTCGCCGTGCCGGCGCTCGCCGTCTTCAAGATCGTCTGCGACCGCGTGCGCCCGCTGATGGCGCTGGGGCATTTCCTCGAAGGCTGACGGCTGCCGCCGCTGGGACGACGCGCGGCGACGGCCGCTCCGTCACCGGTTCGTGCGGCACCGCGGCCGCCGCCGCGCCGGCGGCATGCCAGCGCATCGTCGCGCAGAGCGGCAGGTGATCCGAGGCGACGCGGGCCAGCGCCGACCGGTGCACCCGCGTCTCGCAGAGCACCACGGGCGCCGCCGCGTAGATCCTGTCGAGCGGCAGCACCGGGCACCAGGACGGGAAGGTGCGCGGCGCCGGAGCCCGGCCGAGCCGGCCGTCGAGCCAGCGGATGCCGCCGCGCCGGCCGCGCCACTCGTTGAGGTCGCCCATCACCAGGATCGCGTCCGGCCGCTGCGTCCCGCCGTTTTCCTCCTCCTCGTCCTCCTCCTCGGCGAGCGCGTCGAGCAGGCGCGTGGTCTGCATCCGCCGCTCGGCGTCGCGCAGTCCGAAATGCGTCGCGACGACGCGCAGCCGCCGGTCGCCGACGGCGATGTCGGCGTCGATCGCGCCGCGCGGCTCCAGGCCGGGAACGCTGAGGTCGTGGAGTCGCGTGGACAGGACCGGCCAGCGAGTCAGGATCGCGTTGCCGAAGCGGCCCTGATGGTCGAGCACGTTGGCGCCGACGATCGCGTGCATGCCGGTCGCCTCCGAAAGATAGGCCCACTGGTCCAGGTTCCGCTCGCCGAGGCGGCGCGCATCGACCTCCTGCAACCCGATGACGTCGGCGTCGATCTCGCTCAGCACCGCGGCGATCCGCGCCGGATCGTAGCGGCGGTCGACGCCGACGCAGCGATGGATGTTGTAGGTCGCGACGACGAGCGTCGGCCCCTCGGTTTCCGGAAGGGCGCGCTGGGCGCGCCGGCGAAGCGTCATGCGCACCGGGACTATTCTCCTGGGGCCGGCAACGGGCGATGTCGTCTGCCGGGCCGGCGCGGTCGCGCCGACGACGGCGGCGCCGCGCGACCGCCCCGGCCGAGCCACCGCTGGATTGCCAGCCCGATCGCTGCGAGGCCGCCGAGCACGAGCGCGAGCACGGCGATGCTCACGGGGTCGTGCGTCCGGAGGACCCGCTCGACGGTGACGCCGAGCACCGTCATCGCGGCGATCCCCGGCAGCATACCGAGGATCGTGCCGCAGAGGAAATCGCGATAGCGAAGCTGCATCGCTCCGGCGACCAGATTGACGAGCGTGAACGGCGCGATCGGCAGCATGCGCAGCGCCGCGACGGTCAGGACGCCGCTGCGCGCGAGCCGCAGGCTGATCCGGTTGAGCCGGCGTCCGGCGAGCCGCCGCACGACGTCCCGCCCGATCAGCCGGCCGAGGAAGAAGACGATGGTGGCGCTCGCGACCGCGCCGCCGAGCGCATAAGCGAGCCCGAGCACCGGCCCGAAGGCGACCGCGCACACCGCGATCAGCAGCACGACCGGCAGCATCACCATGCTGGCCCCGACGAAGCTCGCCAGCACGTAGGCGGGCGCCCAGCTGTCGCCGTTGAACCGGTCGATGTCGGCGAGAAGCGCATCGAGCGTCAGGTAGTGGCGCAGCGGGCTGAACGCCCACAGGCCGAGCGCGGCGAAGACGACGATGATGTAGGCGATCGACAAGGCGACGCGCCGCGACAGGCGATGCCGCGGCGGCACCTCCGGCAGGAAGTCGTCGAGGAAGCGGTCGGGCTGCAGCGGGCGCTCGGGATCGAACGGGTTGGCCTCGATGGCGGCGGCATCGTCGAGCGGCATCGGCATCGGCGGCACCGTCTCGTCGACCGACCGGAAGCCGCGCCCGTTTCCGCTCTCCGCCGCCAGGAGGCGATCGATGGCCTCGACGGGATGATGGCGCGCCACCGCCTGAGCGACTGTCTCGGGCGAGCAGCCGAGATGCTCGGCGAGCAGACGGTTGCGCAGGCCGGCAATCGCGGCGCGGGTCTTCAGGTCGCCGTCGGCGGCCTCGATCGCGATGTCGCACTCGCTGTCGACGCCCATCGACCGGTTGCTGAGGTTGGACGACCCGATCCGCGCCAGCCGGTCGTCGACGATCAGCACCTTGCCGTGGACGCGCACCCAGCGCTCCTCCGGCGGCGCGTTGCCCGGCAGGACCGGATAGAAAAGACGCAGCCTGCCGTGGCGGTCGGCTTCGCGCAGGCGGCGCATCAGCCGCGCCTGCGCGTCGCCGAGCGCGGTCGATTCCAGCCAGCCATGCGCCCGCTGCGGCAGCACGACGGCGATATCCGGCCCCTCGGGCTCGTCGAGCCGCGCCGCGATCGCCTCGGCGACGCTGGTCGCCGTGAGGTACTGGTTTTCGATATAGATGAACCGCTCGGCGCCGGCGATCGCCGTCAGCCACAGCGACTCCGCCTCGCGCACGTCCGGCCGCCCGCCGAACGCCGGCTCGGTCCGGCTGATCGCGACGTCGACGTCGCGCAGGTCTGGGGCGATCTCCGCCGGCCAGGGGACGCACGACGGCGCTGGCGCCGGCTTCGGCATCCGGCCGGTGGCGCGGAACCAGCGCTCCCGCACCAGGTCGCTCAGGGCACGCGCCGCCGGTCCGTCGAGCATCGCGGCGGCATCGTGGAAGGGCGCGTAGGGCGTGCCATTCGGGTCGATACGGCGCGGGTCGAGCGGCCGGTGCTCGGACGTGTCCCAGCGCCGCATCGTCAGGTCGATGCCGCCGACGAAGGCGAGCGCGTCGTCGATCACGACGATCTTCTGGTGCTGCGAGGCGCCCAGCGGATGGGCGGAGTCGAGGCGGAAATGCATCCGCCGATGCGCCGTCCACTCCCGGTTCAGCAGCGGCAGGACCTCGCGCTCGATCGCGTAGATCATCGCGAAGTCCCAGGTGAGGATATGGACGCGGAGCTTGCGCCGCCGGCCGAGCAGCGCATTGAGGAACGGGCCCAGCTCGGCGGGCAGCCCGTCGTCGGGCTCGCCCTCCGGTCCGACCAGCCGCATCCGGCTGTGGATGTCCCATCCGACGATCCGGATCGACCGCTCGGCGAGGCGCATGGCGGCCCGCGCCGCCCCGAAATACGGGGCGGCGTCGATCAGGAAGGCGAGCCGGCCGGCCCTCTCCTTCCGCCAATAGTCGCGCCCCTCGCGCAACAGCATGCCGTCCTCGTTGCGCGCCACACCTTCAATCCCTCGCCTGTCGAGGATAGAACGGACGCGCGAATGGCGCCGTTCCCGTGTGCCGCCGCCACCTCACGTCGTCACGAACAGCGAGCACCATGACCCCTTCCGCCGCCGCTCCCGCTTCCCGCAAGCGCCTCGTGCTCTTCGTCTGCACCGGAAACATCTGCCGCTCCCCGACCGCCGAAGGCGTGTTCCGCACGCTCACCGAGCGGGCCGGGATCGCGGGCGGGCTGGAGATCGGGTCGCGCGGCACGCACGAGTACCATGTTGGCGAGCCGCCCGATCAGCGCGCGCAGGCGGCGGCGCTGCGCCGCGGCTACGATCTTTCGGCGATCCGGGCCCGGAAACTCAGCCGCGAGGACGTCGCCGCCGCCGGGCTGCTGCTGGCGCTCGACCGCGGCCATGAGCGATTCCTCCGCCGCATGGCGCCGCCGCAGTCGCCCGGCAAGACCGCGGTGCGCCTGTTCCTTTCCTTCGTGCCCGGCCTCGACGTGGCCGACGTGCCGGACCCGTATTACGGCGGCGCGGCCGATTTCGAGCATGCGCTCGACCTGATCGAGGAAGGCGCCGCCGCGCTGGTCGAGGCGATCCGGATGGGGCGGGCGTGAGCCTGCTCCCGGAAGCGGCGCGTGCGGCAGTCGAGGCGGCGGCCGGTGCGCCGGTCGTGCGCGTCACGCCGCTGGGCGGCGGCTGCGTCGCGACGGTCATCAAGGCCGATCTCGCGGACGGCGGTGCCGTCGTCGCGAAGGTCGGCGCGTCCGGCGCTGCCGCCGGCGGCGCGCTCGCCGTCGAGGCGTTCATGCTGGGATGGCTCCGCGGGCGCGGCCTGTCGCCGGTGCCGGCGGTGCTGCACGGCACCGATGACCTCCTCGTCATGGAGTGGATCGACGGTGCGGCGGGGACGCCGCCGCCGGAAGCGGCGCGCGACTTGGCCGACGTTGCCGCGGCGTGGCATGAGGTCACGGCCGAGCGGTTCGGGTTCGCGCGGGACACCGTGATCGCCGCGCTGCCGCAGCCGAACGCGGAAGCCGACGACTGGCGGGACTTCTTCCGCGACCGGCGGCTCCTTCACATGGCCGGCGCGGCGCATGCGGCCGGGCGGCTCCCCGCGGCGACGCTGCGCCGCATCGAGCGGCTGGCCGGCCGGCTCGATGCCTGGGATCTCGGCGGAACCCGGCCGTCGCTCGTCCATGGCGACCTGTGGGGCGGCAATGTCCTGAGCCGTGGCGGCCGTATCGTCGGGCTGATCGATCCCGCCATCTATTTCGCCGACGCCGAAATCGAACTCGCCTTCATGACGCTCTTCGGCACGGTCGGCGACGCCTTCTTCGACCGCTATGCCGAGCGCCGCCCGTTGCGGCCGGGCTTCTTCGAGGTGCGTCGCGATCTTTACAACCTGTACCCGCTGCTGGTGCATGTGCGGCTGTTCGGCGGCCACTATGTCGGCCAGGTCGAGCGGATCCTCGCCCGGTTCGCCGGCTGACCGGAGCCGGCTATAGCGGTCCGAAATTTGCTTCCTTGCCGGCATGGTGCGGCGCCCCTCCGAGGGCCGGCACCGGCATGTCGCAGTACCGGAGGAGAGCGTGAACAATACCGTCGTGTCATTTCCCGCAGTCCCGGCGGCCAAACGCCGAAACCGCGCCCGGGCGGCGGATGCGTTGCGCGAATGTCTCGATCATCTGTCGGAAGAGGCGCAGCGGGCCGATCTGCCGCTCACCGCCGAACTGATCGCCGCGGCGGCGTTGGCGATCGCCGAGGATCTCGACCGTCCTTGATGGCACCGGCGGACGGCCGGTGAGCATGCCTCGCCGGCCGTTCGTAAATCCGCGCGGCGTTGGGGCGTCAGCCGCTCGGCACCGGGCGGCGACCGAGCCTCATGGCCGAGAAAGAGGCGGGTGACCCTGAAGCCGGCCGGGCGGGACGGCTATGAGGATGGCGGACCGTCGCCGTCAGCCTCGCTGCGGCTGCCGAGCCGTGAGATCAGCCGCAGCAGGTCGTTGCGCACGGCGCGGTCGCGGATGCCGTAATAACCGCGGATCAGCGACACGATCTCGCGCCGGTCGAACGGTTCGCTGCCTTCGGAGCAGGCTGCGGCGGCTTCGTCGGCAAGCGTCGAGACGGCGATGCCATTCGGGTAGCCGTCGAAAAAGAAACCGGGCGGGACGCCGAGCACCGTGGCGACGTCATAAAGGCGGCTCGCCGAGATCCGTATGTCGCCAGCCTCGTATTTCTGCACCGCCTGGAAGGAGACGCCGACCCGACTGGCGAGCATGCCCTGGCTCATGCCGAGCTGGATGCGTCGCAGCCGCATCCGTCCGCCGACGTAGGTATCGATCAGGTGCGCTGTCCGCTCGTGTTCTTGTTTCGGCACCACCATGCCCGTTCCCTCACCGCCGATCGATATCGGTGCGGCATGGGATTGGTTGTAGCGGTATCAGAGCGGCAGTACTACCGAGGGAAATCATCGCAAGCGGAAAAAAGATGTCGCGGCATGGCGCGCGGTCAAGCCCGGCATTCCCTTTTCTTGCCCGTCGCTCCTGCCCGTCAGCGATTCCGGTCGAGCTGCCGCCGCCGCAACTCGGCGAAGGCCTGATCATCGGTCAGGCGGCGACCGGTCGCCGTGCCAAACGGTTTCCCGCCGCCGAAGGCACGATCGACGCTCCGGAAGTGGTAATCCGGCTCGTCCGGCGGCTGGTTGCAGCCTGCCGGCTTCTTTTCCATGAGCGCGGGTAACCTGTCGGACATCATCTCGCCCCAGAGACGCCATCGGAGAGCCGAGCACGCCAAGGCCGCGGCTCGGGTTCGTCCTGCTAACAGCGGGGGAGGGAGAACGGTTCATGTCCCGTTCCGGCAGCCAGTCCGGTCTTTCGGCACGGAGATCCAGGCTAAGGGGCGACTCCTGCGCGTTGCGCTTCGAGTACCGGCCGCTGCGGCCACGTGACGGTTGTGCCCATGGGCCGCGTCGTGTTGGTCGCCTCGGTGAACAACCAATCATGGAACGCCCGGACCTTCGGACGTTCGATCGCCCGCTCCGGACAAACGAAATAGAAGCCGAAATTGGTGAACAGGCTCAGCGCGAACGGCCGGATCAGCCGGCCGCTGGCGAGATCGGCCGAGACGAGGGCCCCGATCCCGAGCGCGATGCCGAGGCCTGCGGCGGCGGCCTCCATCGCGAGATAGGAGCTGCTGAACTGCGCGCCAGGCCGCGCGTCGAGGTTATTGAGCCCGGCCGCCCGCAGCCAGGCCGCCCAGCTCGGCAGGGTGACGCCATTGTAGACGCCGACCTCGTGCAGCAGGACGTAATCGGCGAGATCGGCCGGATGCCGGGGCGGATTGGAGCCGGAGAGCAGCTTGGGGCTGCATACCGGGAAGACCTCGACGTCTATAAGCTTGCGGGAATAGAGGCCGGGATAGTTCCCCGAGCCATAGCGCAGCGCGACGTCGTCGTTCGAGAAGTCCGTCACCGTGGGTGTCGCCTCGACACGGACCGAGACCTCCGGATAGAGCGTGTTGAAGCGCTCGATCCGGGGGATGAGCCACTTCGCGGCGACCGACGGCGATGCCGTAACGCGAAGCGTCTCGATCGCCGAATGACGGTCCAGCCGCCGGACGGCGGCATCGATCCGGTCGAACGCCGCCCCGAGATCCGGGAGGAGCGAAAGGCCGGCCTCCGTCAGAGCGATCGCGCGATTGGACCGTTGGAACAGCTGGACGCCTAGACGCTCCTCCAGCGCCTTGATCTGCAGGCTGATGGCCGATGGCGTGACCATCAGTTCGTCGGCCGCCTTAGCAAAACTGAGGTGGCGGGCCGCCGCTTCAAAGACGCGGAGTGCATTCAGCGGCGGGAAGCGACCGGGCTCGCGCATTTAAAAACCTCGACAGAGCGGAAACCACTCACGGTCGATGAGTTACCGCAGGACTACATCAGATTTCGACACATCGTTCGGATCTTTGCAATAAAAACTCGTTCCCACGAGGAAAAGACATCGGTGCCCGGCACCCCCTCATGACGCGTCACGTGTTTGCACCGGTTCAAGTCTCGGTTGCATGCCGTGCATCATGCCATACGGAGAACCCGCTTCTCGCCAGCCGCGAAGGCAGCCGGAGGGCGACCGGAAAAGCCCGGAAATCAGCCGGTTCCGGCAGGCGCCGTGGTCCCGGCAGTGCATGTCTTCCGGGCTGGTTCCTTTCCCGGCACGCAAGCGCCGGATCTGGCGAGGTTTGAACGGGTCCGATATCTCTCTACCCAGGGTTGTCGATGGCGCAGGCCCTTCTCCCGCGGGGTCGATGCGCCATTTGCAACGGTGCGGCGCGCCGGCTCAGCAGGCCATCGCGATTCATGTTCGAGTTCATCAAGGAAAATGATCCAAATCATCAAGGAGTCTGACCGGAATCATCAAGGAGTCTGACCGGAACATCAAGGAGTCTATAGTCAATCAAGATGGACTCAATCTTCCGTCCTTCCTATCCTTACCGGAGTAGGCGCCGGTGTCAGGTCGAGGTTTTCTAATACTGCGCAAGCAATTGTTCGGCGGACAGCATGGGGTCTGAGAGAAAGCTGAGGCTGCTTCTCGTCGGCGATTGTGCGCCGCTGCTGGAGGCCGTCTTGCTGCAGAAGTCCGACCTCCACGTCGCCGTCGAGAAGGTGGCGCTGCCCGCCGACGTGATCGCGATCTTTCGACGGGGAGACAGTCTCGCGGATTTCGACGCTGTCGTCGTAGACCCCGCCTTCCGTGAGGCGGACGCTTTCGACGGGATCAGCGCCCTGCGGCAAGCGCTGCCCAGCATGCCGATCATCGTCGTGACCGATTCGCTGCCGCGCCGCCGGATCATGGAAGCGCGCCAGCACGGCGCGGCGGGCTTCATCACGACGAAGCTGCGGGCGGCGGCCCTGATGAAGGCAATCCGGCTGGCGATCATATCGGCAAAGCCCCCGGTGTTCCGCCTCCCCTGAGGCCGGAGGCAGACAGGCCGGGCCGCTCTGCGCCTAGTCTCCGCGCCTTCTGCGCTACCGCATGAGCCGCTTGTCTCATCATTTCATACCGGTCAAACCAGTCATACCGGTCATCCCAAGTCTCCGATTCAGGTTTCTCCCGTGATTGCCGCGGCGCGAACCGGCCCGCGGGCGAGGACGAAATCGACGAGGCGGTCGATGTCGGCGTCGGCGCTACGGTGGTTGACGATCGCGGCGCGGATCGCGAGGCGGCCGTCCAGCACCGTGGTCGACGGCGCGGCGATGCCCGCTTCCTGCGCGTCGGCGACGATCTCCCGGTTCAATGCGTCGAGCGCGGCGGCGGCGGCGCCGTCGTCCGGTCGGCCGCCGCGGTAGCGGAAGCAGACCACGTTGAGCGTGACCGGCGCCATCAGCTCAAGCTCCGGCGCCGCCGCGGCGATCCGCGCTTCGAGGCGGCGGGCCAGCCGGCAGGTTTTCTCGATCGTCGCGCCGATCGCGCCGGCGCCATGCTCCTTGAACGTGAACCAGACCTTGAGCGCGCGGAACCCGCGCGAGAGGTCCGGCCCGAAATCGCAGAACCACGGCGCGCCGCCGCCGAGTCCGCGCTCCGCGCGCGCCAGATAGGCGGGCTCGGCGGCGAAGGTCTGACGCTGGAGCGTCCCGTCACGGACCAGGATGCAGCCGGCGTCGTAGGGTACCTGCCCCCATTTGTGAAAATCGAAGGCGAGCGAGTCGGCCCGCTCGATGCCGCGCAGCAGCGGTCGCAGCGCCGGGCTCAGCATCGCCAGGGCGCCGAACGCGCCGTCGACATGGAACCACAGATCCTCCTCGGCGCAGAGATCGGCGAGCGCGGCGAGATCGTCCACCGCGCCGGTGTCGACGGTGCCGGCGGTGCCGACGGCGAAGAACGGCGCGAGCCCCGCCGCACGGTCTTCGCGCACCATCCGTGCGAGCGCCGCGACGTCGATGCGGCGGAGCCGGCTTTCGGTCGGCACGATGCGAAGCTGCGCCCCGCCCAGCCCGCTCATCTCCATCGCCTTGCGGACGCAGCTATGCGCCGCCGCCGAGGCATAGGCGACGAGAAGCTGTCCCGGCTGCGCTGCCTGCAGGCCGGTGTCGCGTATCGCCGGGCCGAGCCGGGCGGTGCGTGCGACGAGCAGCGCGATCAGGTTGGCGAGCGACGTCCCGGTGACGAGGAGGCCGCCCGCCGTCTCGGGAAAGCCGAAGATCTCGCGGCACCATCCGATCACCTGCCGCTCGACATGAACCGGCGCGTGCTCGCGGCCGCCGAGATTGGCGTTCATCGCGCCGGCCAGCATCTCGGCGAGCATGCCGGTCGGCGTGCCGCCGCCGTGCACCCAGCCGAAGAAGGCCGGGTGGATGTTGCCGGTCGCATAGGGCAGAACCAGCTCGCGGAACTCGTCGTAGACCCGGTCGAGCGGCGTCGGCGCCGCGGGGAGCGGCTCGGCGAGCCGCTGCTTCACCGCGTCCGGTACCGGCTGCCAGACCGGCCGCTCGCGGACATGCTCCAGAAAATCGAGCATGTCGTCGAGCATGCGGTGGCTCTGGCGGCGGAATTCCGCCCAATCGGCGGGGTCGAGGTCGGCACGGGAATCGGACATGGACGGCCGTCCGTCGTTTCGGAGTCAGCTCTTCGAATATCAGCGGGCCCCGTCGAACGCCAGACGACCGCCGACACCGGCGCCGGGCGGGGCGGACGCGCCCGCTATTTCGCCAGAAGGTGCCACACGCCGCCCCAATCCTCCGGCGGCGGGGCATGGCGGAACTGCTCGATCCGGCCGAGGAGCAGGGCGGCCGGCCCGTCCTCCGGGACATGATCCAGGCATTCGCGGAACCGCGCCGCGGCGCCGTCCCAGTCGCGGGCGCGGTAGGCGGCGAGGCCGGCGGCATAGGCGTCGCGCAGCGCGGCCTGCGCGGGAGCGAGAGCGCCGTGACGGCCCATCACCTCGTAGATCCGGATCGGCTCGGTCTTGCCGGCGACGGTCACGGTGTCCAGCTCGCGCGCCTCGACGCTCTGCTGCGCGGTGCGCCACGTATCCTCGCCGATGATGATGCGCGTGCCGTAGAGCTTGTTGACGCCCTCAAGGCGCGAGGCGAGGTTCACCGTATCGCCGATCACGGTGTAGGAGCGCGCCATCGGCGAGCCGATCGTGCCGATCACGACCTCGCCGGTCGCGATGCCCATCCGCACCGCGAGGTCCGGCGTGTCGCGGCGCAATCCCGTGATGTCCGGCAGCTCGGCGCGGAGCGCTTCGATCGCCGTCTGCTGGTCGAGGGCGGCGAGGCAGGCCGCCGCGGCGTGGTCGTCGGCGACGAACGGCGCCGCCCAGAACGCCATCACCGCGTCGCCGATATATTTGTCGATGATGCCGTTATGGCGGCGGATCACCTCGGCCGTGGCGCCGAAATAACGGTTCAGCAGCTTGACGACCGTGCCGGCGGTGAGCCGCTCGCTGATGCCGCTGAAGCCCTTTATATCCGAGAAGAAGACGGTGACGATGCGGCGCTCGCCCTGGTCGGCTGCGGCGTCGCCATTGCCGCCGCCCGTCGCGATCAGCCGCGAGACGATGCGCGGGTCGAGGAAGCTGCCGAAGGTTTCCCGGAGATGGGCCTGGGCACGCAGCTCCTCGATCATGCGATTGAACGCCAACGCCAGCTCGCCGACTTCGTCGCGCGTGACGACCGTCACCTTCATATCCATCTGCCCCGCCTCGATCGCCCGGGTCGTGGCGACGAGCTGGCGCAGCCCGGACACGACGCGCGATGCGCCAATGCCGCTGATGCCCAGACCGACGCCGCTCGCGACGACGAACAGGGCGAAGCTGAACCACATGTCGAGGCGCTGGTTCCGGTAGATTGCCTGGACCGAATGATCGGTGACGGCGACAACGTCTTGGCGGATCGTCGCGAGGTCCGGACCGAACGTTTCCTCGAAGCGGGTGAAGTCCGTCGCGGCCTCACGCGCCGCTTCAGCATTGCCGGCGGCGAGCGCCGCGACCGTCGCCTCGCCGACCGCGACGAACGGGTCGACGGAGCGCACGAGGAAGTGCACCGCCCCCTGAGTCCGCGACAGGCGTAGCCGATCCGCGACGAACTGCCGGTCGTTGGCGACGGCAGCATCGAGCAGCGCCTGCATCGCGCGGAATTCCTCCTTAATCCGGGCTGCGATCCCGCGGACATGCGCGCCGCCATTCGCAAGATCCTCCGCCGATTGCGCCGTGCCGCGGCGTCGCATGCGCTCGACCGCCAGCTCGTACTCGAAGGTCGCGACGTCGAGATTGGCGAGCAGCCGCGTTATCTGGAGCTGATAGCGGACGATGTTCTCCAGGTGGTCCGCATTGCGCCGCTGGAGTAGCGACAGGCCGCCGACGACGAGGCCGAATAGCGCAAGCAGGGCGCCGGCGAGCGCGTAGATCTTTCGCCTGATCGTCATCGGATGCCCGTGTGCAGCGGCGGCGACGCCATGTACGTTACCTTTACATCCCGCCGGTTCCCGAACGGTAAATCCGCACCGGCGGAGCGGGCGTGCTCGGCGCCGTGTTGACGGGGTGCGGGGCGATCGATGCCGCCGCCGCGAGTCCGTGCCTGATCGAGGAGCCGCCGATGTCCACCGCCAACGTCAATGACCGCGCCAGCGTCGAGGCGATCTACCCGCGCGACGTCTATGAGGCGGAGGCGGCGCAGAATGCGGTCGGCAACGCCCAGACGCTGCGCGGCGTGCGCATCGACTCGGCGCCGGACGAGAAGGGGGATTTCGCGCTGGTCCGCGCCGCCCGCGACACCGGCGAAGCGGCCGGGACGCAGGATGCATTGTTCATTCCTCCGATGCTGGAGAGCCGCGAATACGAGCGCTTCGTCGAACTGCCGGGCCGGGAGGGCGGCATGGCCGAGCGACGGGATCCGCCCGCGGAGGGCAGCAGCGACGGCGGCGCGTACGCCGCGTTCATTGACAGCATCATCGAGGCGGCCCGCAACGCGCAATTCCCGGAGCGGATCGGACGCGGCGACGACCGGTTCAAGGGATTCCACGGCGGCTGACGGAGGCGTCCCCGCCGCGCGACGGCGGCCGGACCGCTTTGCCGCTCGACATCGCTCCGCCTTGTCGGCGATGTTGGGGCGGCACGGTGCGCGCGTACCGTGCCGCCCCAGCGGCCGATCGGTCGGTCGACCGGCGGGCGGGCGGGTGTGGAGGTTCGGAACATGCACTTTGGGCTCGTTTGCGTCACCGCCGCCGCTGCCGCCGCGCCATTCTTCCGCTGAACGGACATCACCCGCCGGACCGGCTCGCCCATGACGGCTTTCCCAGCTCGCGGCATCCGACGGTGGGCCGCTACACTCCGGCTTGCCGCCGCGATCGCCGTCGCGGCACCGCCGACGGTCGGGCGGGCCGAGTTCTTTCATCTCGAAGGGTTCGACGCCTGCATCGATCATCCGGAGACGCCGGCATGCCGCGAGCGCCTGACGCCGCCGCGCGATCCGGCCGGTCCGGTCGGCGCCGCGTCGCCTGAGAGTGCCGCCGGAAAGCCCGACGCCGCTGCTGGTACTGGTGTTAGTGCCGGCCGGCCGGATGCACCGCGGGGGCGCCGGGCGAAGGTGAAGGCCGCCGGGAAGACGGCCGCCGCCGATCGCGCCGCGGCAGACGGCGATGCGAAGGCGGACGGCGCGGATGGCGGCGGGATCGCTGCCGCGATCGCGCGGGTACGCGCTGGCAAGGCGCGGGAGAAGGACCGGGTGCTGCTGGAGGAACAGGCGGCGGCGAAGAATCCGAAGGCCGTCGAGGTTCTCGCCTGGTGCTACCTCAACGGCAGCGGCTGTCCCGCCGACCCGGTCAAGGCCTATTGGCTCTATGGTCAGGCGACCGATCTCGGCGTGCCGAAGGCGCGTCAGAACCAGGGGCTGATCTTCGAGCAGCGAATGACGTCGGAGCAGCGGCAGACGGTGCTTGTCGAGGAGAACGTGCGCCGCCGACAGGGCGAGCAGCGCTGACGCCGCCATGTTCCCTTGTCATTTTCGATGCCGACATGCAAACGCGCCGCAGAACGGACGTGGCGGCAGAACCGACAAACGTCGGTCTGCCGCACCCGCCAACGGTCACCCTCCCCAAACTCGGGCTGTCGCATTGCGACCTTTTCTTCTTTTATGGTCGCCAATTGCGCAACAAACGAATGATATCAGTGTCTTTTTGGGATGGCAACGGGTTATTGCATAGTCCGGTATACATAGCGGCATGGGTGCCGGTGCCGTTCGTTACGACTTATGAGCTCGCTGAAAAGTTGCGTCGACCGGCATCCGCTTCCGGCGAAACGGTGCGTGCGGCAGGTTGCCGTCAAGGCTCCTACCGGGCGCGCGCGCTGCTGCCGGTCCGCTCGGGCGCTCCGACCCGAAGCGGTTCGAGGGAGCCGGCTTTATAGAGGATCGCGAGCTTGAGGCTCTCGGCGATCCGGGCCGCCTTCAGGCGGAAACGGCCCGCGGTTTCCGGCGCGAAGACCTCATCCGCGGTCTCGGTCCACAGCGCGAGCCAGCGGTCGAAGAATTCCGCCCGGATCTCATGGCGCAGGTGGGCCGCCATCGGATTGCCCTTGTAGCGGCCACTGGTGAGCATCACCGACGACCAGAAGGCGCGCAGCGTCACGAGATGCTCATCCCAGTTCTCGATCGCGGCATTGAACAGCGGCCCGATCAGCTCGTCGCGCCTGACCTTGGCATAGAACCGGTCGACCAGAGCGCCGATCTCGGCTTCCGTGATCGTCGGCGGCGGTGAGGTATCGTCGTCAGGCATGCGGGCGCCTCTGAGATGCTGCTGGAGCGGACATACCATGCAGCAGCTCCAAAAGATATATACGTAATGCATCTTATTTGACGCGCGGCGGCGGCGATCTACCTTCCTTGGCAGCGAGCGAAGGAGAAGCGATGCGTTTGACCGTCCATACCGATTACGCATTGCGGACGCTGCTTTATCTGGGACTGCACGGCGAGCGGCTCGGCTCGATCCGTGCCATCGCGCAGGCCTACGACATCTCGGAGAACCACCTTACGAAGGTCGTGCACCGGCTCGGCCGCGGCGGGTTCGTCAATACCGTGCGCGGTCGCGGCGGCGGTATTCGCCTCGCGCGTCCGCCGGCTGCGATCCGGATCGGCGACGTCGTCCGACGGACCGAGGAGGACATGGCGCTGGTCGAATGCTTCGGGTCGGCGAATACCTGCCGCATCACCGCCGATTGCCGGCTCCGCGGCGCGTTCGATGAGGCGTTGCGGGCGTTCCTCGCCGTGCTCGACGGCTACACCCTCGCCGATCTGCTGGGCGCGCCGGAGATGCTGGCCGACACCCTCGGGCTAGCGGCGCCGACCGCGCTCCCTTGACGCCGCCCCTGCCGCTTCGCGCCTGAGAGGCTATATCAGCCTTCCGAGACGGGCTCCCTCTGAACCTATCGCGGCGGCGGCGCTGTGCCGCTGCCCGACCGGCGGCATGTCGCGACACCGCGCATCGCGACGCCGCCCGGGGACTCGATCCAGGTCGCGAACCCGCCGTCCGCCGTCGCCCTCGCCTTGACCGCGATCCGCTGCGGCACGAAGACCGGGCTCAAGGCGCGAAACTCGAACCGCTCGATATCGATCCCCGGCCGCTGCCGATGGAGCAGGTCGAGCATCAGCAGCGCCATCATCGGTCCGTGCACGACCAGTCCCGGATACCCCTCGACCTGGGTCACGTAGGGATGATCGTAATGGATCCGGTGCCCGTTGAAGGTAACCGCCGAAAACCGGAACAGCATCGCCGGATCGGGCTGGACGATCCGCTCGAAATCGGCCGTTTCGGAGGCCGCTGCGGGACTGCCGGCATCCGCCCGCGGCCCCGCCCCGGCCGCCGGGGCGGCGGGCTCGCGATAGATGATGTCGTGCTCGTCGACCGTCGCGAGCGTGCCGCCCGCGCTCACCTCGTGGCGTACCGTCACGACCGCGAACCGGCCGGAACGACCTTGCCGCATCGCGCAGTCGACGATTTCGCTCGCCGCCGTGAGGCGGTCGCCGACGCGGATCGGCCGCAGGAAGTGCAGGCGGCTCCCGCCCCACATGCGGCGCGGCAAGGACCGGAGCGCGGGCAGGAAACTGCCCGTCCGCGGATGTCCGTCCGGCCCAAGCTCATGCTGCGGCGCGACCGCGCGCAGGTAGAGCCAGTGCCATGCCGGCGGGATCGGCTCGCCCGCGGGCGGGCGGCGCGGCGGATGATCGAAGGTCGCGAGCAGTTCCTCGACACCTTCGGCGGTGACCTCGCCCTCGGCGGCGTTGCGCCGTCCGACGACGCCGTCCGGCGCCTTCGTCTCCTGCCCTGACCCGTCCTGCATGATATTCTCCCGGCTTTGTGCCCTGTTCAGGCGGCGGCCTTCCGGCTAAATATCGCCTGGGCCGAACCCATCGTACCCGGTTCGCCGTCTGGTACGCGTCGACGACGAACAGCACAGCATAGCGCAGCGAGCGGGCAGGTCATGGCGTCAAAAGGGCAGAGCGTGCAAGCCGTCTTCCTGGACCATGTCCGGGATCACCACGTGCCGGTGTCGATCTTCCTGATCAACGGCGTCAAGCTTCAGGGGGTCGTCGTCGGCCACGATGCGTTCACCGTCCAGCTGATCTTCCGCGGGCAGGCGCAGAGCATCTACAAGCGCGCGATCTCGACGATCTCGCCCGATCGTCCGATCCAGCTCTGGGACGCCGCCGCCGGCCAGGACCATCCCTGACGGAGCCGCCGCAAGCTCCGGTCAGCCCGTGTTGGGCTCGATGCCGGCGGCGATCGCAAGCCGGACCAGCTCGGATAGGCTCTTCGCCTGCATCTTCTCCATGACCCGCGCGCGGTGGATCTCGACCGTGCGCGGACTGATCCCGAGGTCGTAGGCGATCGTCTTGTTCGGCAGGCCGGCAACGAGGCCGTCGAGCACCTCGCGCTCGCGCGCCGAGAGCAGCGCCAGCCGCGCCTGGATCTCGGCCGAGTTCGTCGCGTCGCGCTCCTGCTGCCCGGCGCGCGCCAGCCCGACGCGGATGCTGCCGAGGATCGCGTCCCCGGTGAACGGCTTCTCGACGAAGTCGAGCGCGCCGGCCTTCATCGCGCGCACCGCGACGGGCACGTCGCCGTGCCCAGTGATGACGATCACCGGCAGCCGGACGCCCTTCGCGTTGAGCCGTTCCTGGACCTCCAGCCCATCCATGTCCGGCATCCGGACATCGAGCAGGATGCAGCCGGTGGCGAGCGACGGCGCGGCTTCGAGGAACTGCACGCCCGACGAGAAGGTTTCGGCCTTGAGGCCGGCCGACTCCAAGAGGATCTGCAGCGAATCGCGCACGGCCTCGTCGTCGTCGACGATGTAGACGATCGGATCAGTCGTCAACGCGGTCCTCCGCTTGCAAGGCCAGCGGCAGGGAAAAACCGAAGATCGTGCCGCCGCCATCCGGCCGGCCGGCGCTCCAGAGCCGCCCGCCATGCGCCTCGATGATCTCGCGGCAGATCGACAGGCCGAGCCCCATGCCCTGCGGCTTGGTCGTGACGAACGGCTGGAACAGCCGCGCCGCCATCTCCGGGTCGATGCCGGGGCCGGTGTCGGCGACTCCGGCGAGGGCCATGCCGTTCTCGCCGCGCCGTGCCGACAGGACAAGCTCCCGGCGCTCGCCGGACTGCATCGCCTCGATTGCGTTGCGCATAAGGTTCAGCACCACCTGCTGGATCTGTATACGGTCGACGAGGACGGGCGGGAGCGCCTCGTCGAACTCGAACGTCACCCGAACGCCGAAGTCCTTCGCACCGACGAGCGCAAGGGCGCTGGCTTCCTCGACGATCTTGTCGAGCCGTTCCGAACGCTTCTCGACGTCGCCCTTGGCGACGAACTCGCGCAGCCGGCGGATGATCTGGCCGGCGCGGTTCGCCTGCGCCGAGGTCTTCTCCAGGATCTCGATCAGCCGCGCCGGCGGCGGTCCGTCGCCCGCCGACGCCATCCGGCGCGCCGCCTGCACGTAGTTGCTCACCGCAGTCAGCGGCTGGTTGAGTTCGTGCGCCAGCGTCGACGCCATCTGGCCCATCACGTTGAGGCGCGACACGTGGACCAGCTCCGCCTGGAGATCCTGCAACCGCTTCTCGGTACGTTGCCGTTCGGTCAGATCGCGGACGAAACCGGTGAAGAGCCGGCGTCCGCCGAGATTGACCTCGCCGACCGCAAGCTCCATCGGAAACGTGCTGCCGTCACGGCGTAGCCCGACGACGACGCGCCCGATGCCGATGATCCGCCTCTCGCCGGTGTGAAGATAGCGCCTTAGGTAGCCGTCATGCGCCCCGCGGTAGGGCGACGGCATCATCGTGCTGATGTTCCGTCCGATCGCGTCGTCCGCCTTGTAGCCGAACAGGCGCTCCGCGGCTGGGCTGAAGGACCGGATGACTCCAGTCTCGTCGATCACGATGATCGCGTCCGGTACGGTGTCGAGGATCGAGCGCAGCTCGGCCTCGCGGGCGCGGACCGCGGCTTCGGCGGCCTTGCGGTCGGTAATGTCGCGGACGATGCCGACGAACAGCCGCTCGCCTTCGGTGTGGACCTCGCCGACCGACAGCTCCATCGGGAAGACCGTGCCGTCCCGGCGGCGCCCCGACACCTCGCGCCCGATGCCGATGATGCGGCGCTCGCCGGTGCGCAGGTAGGCGTCGAGATAGGAATCGTGCTCGCTCGCGTAAGGCTCCGGCATCAGCATCCGGACGTTCCGTCCGAGCATGTCCGGCGCTTCATACCCGAACATCGTCTCGAACGAGCGGTTGACGGAACGGATCGTGCCGGACGCGTCGATCACGACGATCGCGTCGGCGGCGGTGTCCACGATCGTGCGATAGAGATCGTTGGCTCGTTCGATGCCGGTGTCTGTCAAGGGAAGATCCGCGGTCACGCCGGCTCTATGCAGCGTATTGCCGGCCTGCCGCAAGCGCGTTCGCGATGCGTGAGGCGGAGGCGGGGCGGAGGTGGGATCGGACGATCGTCCGGCGGCACATTGCGGAAGAGTAGATCACGGCTAATGAGTCGTTAAGATCCACGTGCGATCGATCTGCCCGTGCCGGGCGGCGGCGTCTCGTCCTGCGGCGTCCGTGTCCGGCTCGAACCGTGGAGTGCTCCCCTCATGCTTCGCTCGCTATCGTTCCGTGTCCGCCGGCTCGGCTGCGCCTCCCTGCTGCTCGCCGCCGCTACGGCGGCTTCCGCGCCGGCGCCGGCCTTCGCCCAGTACGACGGCGGCGGGGGAACGCCCTACGGCGGTTCGACGTACGGCGCCGACAACCGGGCCTGCGACCGCGGCGCGCTGGCCGGCGTGCTCAGCACCTCGACGAACAACGTGATCGGCAGCGCCGTCGGCGCCGCCGCGGGCGGCCTGCTCGGCAGCCAGTTCGGCAAGGGCGGCGGCAACACCGTCATGACGATCGCCGGCGTCCTCGCCGGGGCGCTTGCCGGCGGGTATGTCGGGCGCTCGATGGACCCGGTCGATCAGAGCTGCGTCAGCCGGGCGCTGGAGCATTCGCCGACCAGCCAGACCGTCGCCTGGAAGAATCCGGACACCAATGCGAGCTACTGGGTGACGCCGACGCGCACGTACCAGAACGACGAGGGCCTGCCCTGCCGGGACTATGTCACGACCGCGCTGATCGACGGCAAGCGCGAGCGCGTCAACGGGCGCGCCTGCCGGCAGCCGGATGGCACCTGGAAAGCCGCGAACCCGAAGTGACCTCGCGGGAGAGGCTTGCGCCGGCCGGGAACGGGCGGGTTGGGCGTCCCTAAAGCTTATACCCCAGCCTGAGCGCACCCCAGTGCCGGCCGGCGACGTAGATCGGCGCGGTGAACTCCTTCATCAGCATCGTCGTCGTGCTGTCGATCATCCGCTCGTAGCTCTGCACGAGGATCGGCCGCACGTTGCGGGCGGCGGCGAGGCCGTCGCGCTCGTCGAAGAAGCGCCGCTGCCGGCTGTTCGCGTTGTTCCATGCCGGGTCGTCCGGCCGCTGCGGATGCGTGTAGTGCGCGTTGTGCGCCGGCAGGTAGCCGTTGCGGTCGACCGTGACGCAGAACGCCAGCCGCGGGTCCATCTTCAGCAGCGGCTCCTGGATGTCCGGCAGGATGCGGTCGGCGATCTCGGTGAACCGCGTCAGGAACTGCGGCGGGTTGGTGCCGGGGACGAGCCGGTAGTCGTCGTCGAAGAAGTCGGCGTGCGTCGCCCGGCCGGCGGCGACCTCGGCTTCGAACGACGCGGCGATCCGCGCCGCTCCCTGCTGCACCGCCTCGACGAACTGGCGGTCGGCGCCGCGCAGCTCGTCGAGCTTCGCGGTGAGCCGGCGGCGCGTCGCCTCGTCGGCGGCGCCGAAGGCGACGTGGCAGCCCTTGTCGCTGCTCCCGGCGATCGTCGCCTCGAAGCGGCCGATGCCGTCGATTTCGACGGAAGCGCCCGGCATGCGCCCGGTGACGGACGGCATCTCGGCGCCGCGGACCAGCACGCCGCCCTCGGACACGTCGACGGTGCGGCAGGCGTATCGTCGCCCGCGCGCCTCCAGCACGGTGCCGGCGCCGAGCGGCAGCCGGTCGTGCCGGCGGCGGTCGCCCGCGGCGCTGCGGCGCAGCGCGATGACCAAGCGCCGCTTCAGATCCTCGACCG
>DASWRT010000080.1:0-15609 GCA_036403035.1 Allostellaceae bacterium
CATGACGGCGTCGGCCGCATCCGGATCGACCGTGGCCGGATCGAAGCCGGCGAGACCGAGGATCACCGCCTTGTCGGTGCCGTGCCCGCGCCCGGTGAGCGCAAGCGAGCCGTACAGCTGGATGACGACGCGCGCCACGCCGGGCAGGCGCCCACGCTCGGCCAGCGCACGGACGAACGTGCCGGCGGCCCGCATCGGCCCGACGGTGTGGGAACTCGACGGCCCGAGGCCGATCTTGAACAGGTCGAACAGGCTGACCGTCATCGCAGGTTCTCCCAAGACGAACGACCGTCGCCCCGGCCCACGGCCGTCACGGCGACGTTGCCCCTTTCTGTCTTGGGAACCTGAAAGATCGACCGCGGCGCCTGCCGGAATCGGCGGGCTGCGCGGCTTACCTCTTCGGTGGGACGACGACGGCTACGGGCCGCCGCTGTCCGCTCTCCAGAGTCCTTATGCCCCGACAGTCCTTTTGCCTGAGAGTTTACGAGGGGCGCTTGCTCCTTCGGCGCCGGCCCACCGGACCGGTCTCTCCCGCCGGGGCGGCAACGGGACACCGTTACTCTACCGAACCGAGCGGGCGAGTCAACGACGCTACGGCAGTCGCCGCAGCGCTCAGAACGGCTCCTTGTAGGGCCGCAGGTCGATCTCGTGCGTCCAGGCCGTCGGGTGCTGACGGTGGATCTGCCAGTACGCCTCGGCGATCGCGTCGACCGCGAGCAGCCCGTCCTCGCCGCGCTGCTCGACGATCTGGGGCCGGCCGCGGCGGACCATGTCGCCGTCGATGACCCCGTCGATCACGACATGCGCCACGTGGATTCCCTGCGGCCCGTATTCCCGCGCCATGCTCTGCGCGACCGCGCGCAGCCCCGCCTTGGCCGCCGCGAAATGCGCGAAGCCGGGCCGGCCGCGCAGCGAGGCCGAGGCGCCGGTGAACAGGACGGTGCCGCGGCCGAGCGGGAGCAGGCGCCGCGCCGCCTCGCGGCCGACCAGGAAGCCGCCGAAGCAGCCGACCCGCCAGAACGCCTCGAACGTCTCGGCGGAGACCTCGGTGAAGCGGAGGCGCTGATTGTTGCCGGCGTTGTAGACGACGAGGTCGGCAGGGCCGTGCCCCTCCTCCTCCGCCATCGCGAGGTCGAACAGGCCGGCGACGTCCTCCTCGCGCGTCGTGTCGGTCGGGACCGGCGTCGCGCGGCCGCCCTGCGTTTCGATCGTGCGCGCCACCCGGTCGATCTTCTCCGGCGTGCGGCCGGCGACGAGGACGTGATATCCCTCCGCGGCGAAGCGGCGGCAGAGCGCGGCGCCGAGCCCGCGCTCCGCACCGACGCCGACGACCACGGCTTTCGGCATCGCGGCCGTCATGCTCACGACGCCGGTACCGGCTCCGAGGCCGACGCCGGCGCCGCCCGGTACGGCGCGAGCAGCGCCTCAAGCTCGCCGTTCTCGTGCATCTCGCGGACGATGTCGCAGCCGCCGACGAAGTTCCCGCCGACATAGAGCTGCGGGACGGTCGGCCAGTCGGAGAAGATTTTGATCCCTTCCCGGATCGCCGGATCGGCGAGCACGTCGACCGCGTGGAAGCGGACGCCGTAATATCTCAGCGCGCCCGAGACGGCGGCGGAGAAGCCGCAGAGCGGGCGGTCCGGCGTGCCCTTCATATAGAGCACGACCGCATGCGAGCGGACCTCCTCGGCGATCCTGGCCTGAACGGCGGCATCGGCGGCGGCGCTGGCGGCGGACATGACATCCTCCTGGCTTGAACGTCTGCTAAGATAGGATGATAAAGAACTTTCGGATAGAGTCTCCGGGCGCGCACTGCGGCGACCATACCATGAGCCCATGATACATGGGCAGCCGCCGTCCGCCCATATTCCGCGCCGGGTGTGCTCCGCATCGGTCACACGGCGACACTCGCGTTCGACGGAATATTCCTGGGAACCACTCAACCACAGCGGCGTTTGCGCGTGCGGTCCGACCTACGAGGGTCTTGAAACCGCATTGGCAAGACGGCGGTGGAGGGCGGGATGATCCCACCCCAAGGCATTGTTCGGCAGCCGGAACAGGGCCGTCTGCGTCGCGGCGGCTTCCGCATTCGGCGGGCCGTCGAGGCGGAGCCGCTTCAGCCGGGCCGGCTCCGTCAGGTGAGCTGGCTCTGCATATATCTCGGAGGGCTCGCCTGGATGTCGGCGGTCGCGTACGCGCTCTGGAAGCTGCTTCAGGCGCTGGCGCACGACTTCCTGCCCAGCGGGCACGGCGGCCTGCTCGGCGGACTCCCGTCGGCCGTCCTGTCGTATCTCACTCTTAGCTAGCCGGCCACACCGCTTCGTCGATCTGGATTTTTCGACGGCGCAGTTGGAGCAAATTGCGAGTCACCCTGTTTGTCTCGCAGAAAATTTCTCTCAAATTATCAAATAGATATTTTTGCGAAGCCAGGAATTCCCTTCCCATTCCCCATGAGTTTTGCACGATGACGGTGGCGAAATCTACGCGGGACCTGCGCATAGATCTGTTCCGCGGTCTCGCGCTCTACATGATCTTTTCCGATCATATCAACCTGAACATTGTTCGGCTGTTCACGTACCATCGCTTCGGTTTCTCCGACGCGAGCGAGATCTTCATCTTCCTGTCGGGAATCTCGTGCAGCCTGCTCTACGGAAAGATCCTGTCGCGCGAGGGGTTCGCCGCGGCGCAGCGCCGCGCCGCGTATCGCGTCCTGCAGATCTATGTCGGCTATGTCGCCGTTGTGCTCGCCAGCTTCGCGGTGACCGCCGCGTTCCGCAACGTGCTCGGCTGGGACTACATCACGGAGAACGAATTCGCGCTGTTGATGCAGGCGCCGGGCCGGGCGCTGCTCGGTGCGCTCGGCCTCTACTACACGCCACAATATGTCGACATCCTGCCGGTCTACATGGCCCTCGTGGCGGCGGCGCCGCTGGTGATCTACGGATTGCGGCGCCATATCGCGGTTACGGCGGCGATGAGCACGGCGCTATGGGCGGTCGCGACGTTCTCGTCGCATCTCGAGGTGCCGAACCTCGTCCCCAGCGGCGTCTCTGGGTATAACCCGTTCTCCTGGCAGTTCCTGTTCTGCATCGGGCTCGGCGTCGGCGAGCATTGCTATGCCGGCGGACGCTCGTTCCGGCCGGTTGGGTGGGTGAACGCCGTCTGCTGGTTAGTGGTCGCGGCGAACCTGCTGGCGCGCGTCCTCTACGATTTCGGCCGGTTCCACGAGCCCTGGCACGTCGAGTTCCTCGACGCCGTGCACGAGGCGAGCGGCGGCCAGATCGAAGGTTTCTTCCGGCTGACGCATTTCCTCGCCGTCGCCTATCTGGTCGCCGGCCTCGTTCGACCGCAGGCGGCAGCGGTGCAGAGCGTCTGGCTCCGGCCGCTCGTCTGGTGCGGGCAGCATTCGCTGGAGGTGTTCTGCCTCGGCGTACTGCTGAGCGAGTTCGGCTGCGTCTATTTCCACGCGGTGCAGCCCGCCCCAATCCATCAGCTTGCAGTCAATTTCGCTGGCTGGACGGCAATGTCGGCGCTGGCGCTGTACATGGGCGTCCGGCGGAAACGGCGCGTAGCGGCGTCGACAGCGGCGACGGTTCCGGCGGGCGTGCAGGTCGATGCCGGACACCGACGCTCGGCCGTCGCATAGCAGCGTCGCCGACGGCCGTAGCGGGTCGTCGGTTTAGCAATTTCCATGAAATGAGACTGAACTTTTTTCTACCTAGAGCGTTCTCTCCCATGCAAACCTATAAGCCCATTTTTCGGTGAAGAGCGTTCCAATAATAATGTCGGAGCATCAAGAGAATGACGGTTGCTCTGCGTTCAATTGTTGGGGAACCCCGAAAGGATCATGTGGCGCGGGCGAGCGTCGGGAAAGTTTCTTTTGAAAACATAGTCATCCTTCTGTCATGCTGCTGCGGGCGGTGAGATCAGTATCTGGCGCCTTGCGTTGGCGCCTCTCTGAGTTCTTGCAGCTTCGAGGCGGCGGTCGGCCGCTGCTGCGAGTCGGAGGGCGCTGGAACCGCGGGTGCGAGCGAGGTGGGATCCATTCATGACCGTGCTCTACTTCGGTCCCGACAGGCAGGATCCGGCCGTCCGGCGCCGCGTCGCGCAATGGCGGCATGCCGGCTTCGACGTCCTCGCCTTCGCCTTCTCGCGGACGGCTCGCGATGCCGCGGACGGTGCTGCCGGCGACGGGCGGACGGATTACATCGATCTGGGGCATCTTCAGCCGCAATCCCGTTTCGGGCGGCTCATCTCGATCGCGTTCGCCTGCGCCCGCCTGATATCGGTCCCGCGCCGCATTGCGCCGGCAAAGCTGATCGTCGCGCGTAACCTCGACAACCTCATCGTCGCGCTCTTCGCCCGCTGGTTGTGGGGGGCGAAGGCCCCGGTCGTCTACGAGGTGCTCGACATCAATCCGGCCTGCACCGAGACCGGATGGACGGGGACGGTGATCCGCGCCGTCGAGAAGCAGCTGCTGCGGCGGGTCGACCTGCTCGTCGTCAGCTCCTCCCGCTTCGTCTCCGAATATTTCGAGCGCATGCTGGGCTTTCGCGGCCGCTCGTTCCTGTTCGAGAACAAGGTGCCGCGCTATGTCAACGCGGCGCCGCGGCTGGACCGCGTGCTGCCGCCGGCCGTGGCCAGCGCCGGCCGCGGCCGGCGCTGGCGCATCGGCTGGTTCGGCTACCTCGATGACGAGCATAGCTGGCAGCTCCTCAAGGGACTCGCCGAGGCGCTGCCCGACGGCGTCGAGGTCTACGTGCGCGGCGCGCCCTATACCAATTTCGACATGCCGCGCTTCCTGGAAGACGTGTCGCGGCTGCCGAACGTCCGCTACGGCGGACGGTACGACAATCCGGCCGACCTGCCGGCGATGTACGCGGCCGTCGACCTGGTGTGGTCAATCGATTGCAACAACCTGTTGACCAACTCGAAGTGGCTGCTTACCAACAGCATCTACGAGGCGGGCTATTACCGGGTGCCGGTTCTCGCGCTTGCCGAAACGGCGGTCGGCGAGATGGTCGCCGCCGAAGGGCTGGGCTGGTGCCTCAGCCAGCCGACCGTATCGGATCTCGTGACCTTCATCCGCGACCTCGACGAGCGGACGTACGATGCGCGGCGGCGGGAACTGATGGCGGTCGATGCGACCCGCTTCCTTGAAACCGACGAGATCGCGAGGATCTGGACGATCGTGGTGACGTCGTCCAGCCGGGAGACGCTCGCGCTCGACCGGACGAAGCAGGCGTCGCCGGCGGGTTGAGAATCCGTCCCGGCAGGCTCGCGGCCTGGGCCGCGTCCGGTCCGGTTCGCGCGCCGCTTTCCGACCCTCAGGGTTTCCATCCGCAGGAACCAAATTGCCTTTTTGGCGTTCCCCAACGCCACGTAGGCAAGACCCGGCCGAAGGTGAGCCGCCGCGATGATCCCTCAGGCGCGGCGCTGCGGTTCCCCTGGGGCGTGGCATTGACCGACGTTGCGGCACCTTTGCCGGAAGATCGTACAAACATGAGGCGGCAGCATGGCTGTTTTGGATAATCCAGGCGAGTTCACAGGCGGCGGTGGCCTGCCGCGCAAGCTTCACCGCATCCGCGAGCAGGCCGTGCTGCCGTCGGCCCCGGCGCCGCTGGTATCGCTCGTCGACGACATCGACCTGCGGAAGATGGGACGCTCGATCTGGCGCTGGCGGGGCCTCGTGCTCTCGTCCGTCGTCGTCTTCGGCATCGGCAGCGCGATCTACGTCCAGACGGCGACGCCGCTCTATACGGCCACCGGCCAGATTGCGATCGGCCCGCGCCAGAACCAGGTCGTCAACATTCAGGACGTCGTCTCAAGCCTGAAGGGCGACAACGAGACGATCGCGACCGAGATGGGCGTGATCCGCTCGCGCAAGCTGGCGGAAAAGACGCTGACCAAGCTCGCCCTCTACGATACGCCCGAGTTCGACCCGCCGACGGGCCTGTTCTCGCGGGTGAAGACGAGCGCGGTCGAGTTCCTGACCGCCCATTCGGTCCTGCCGCCGACCGTGCTCGACAAGATGCGCATCGCGCAGGCGGACGGCAACGCGCCGGACAAGAAGCTGAACCGCGCGATCGACTTCTTCCTCGACAAGCTCAAGGTCTCGTCCGACGGCAAGTCGCGGATCCTGACCGTGTCGTTCCAGTCGAGCAGCGCCGATACCGCGGCGCAGGTCGTCAACACGCTGTCCGACTTCTACATCGTCGCGCAGCTCGACGCGAAGTTCGAGGCGACGAAGCGGGCCAACGACTGGCTGTCCGAGCGGCTCACCTCGCTGAAGCAGGAGTTGCTGACGGCCGACTCGGCGGTCGAGAGGTACCGCCGCGACCACGGCATCGTCCAGGGTCAGACCTCGACCCTGATGACCCAGGAGATGAGTGCGGTATCCGCCGATCTGACGGCGGCGCGGGCGAAGCGCATCGAAGCCCAGTCGCGCCTTGCCTCGGTGCAACGGTCCGACCTCGCTCGCGGCCGGCTCGACGCCGACTTGAGCTCGCAGCCGGAAGTGCTGCAATCGCCGCTGATTTCCCGGCTGCGCGAGGCGGAGTCCGACGCCGCGCGCCGCGCCGCCGACCTGCAGACGCAATACGGCGACAAGCACCCGAAGGTGATCAACGTCAAGGCGGAACTCGCCGAGATCCACAGCAAGATCCAGACCGAGGTCGGCAAGGTCATCGAAGGGCTGCGGAGCGATGTCGTGGCGCAGCAGGCACGCGAGAGCAGCCTCAACGCGACGCTGGAGAAGCTGAAGGGCGATGCGGGGAAGGCCAACCTCGCCGAGGTCGAGATGCGCGACCTGGAGCGAACCGCCGACGCTAACCGCACGCTCTACCAGAACTTCCTGCAGCGCTTCAAGGAGACGCAGAGCCAGCAGGACTTCCAGCAGGCCGACGCCGATATCGTCTCGGCGGCGGCGGTGCCCAATGATCCGAGCTTCCCGCAGAAGATCGTGATCATCCTGCTGAGCCTGATCACCGGCGGCATCATCGGCGTGCTGCTCGCCCTGCTCTGGGAGAACATGGACGTCGGCATCCGCAGCATGGAGCAGATCAAGAACCTGCTGAAGTCGAACCCGCTCGGCCTCATCCCGCAGACCGGCGCGCTGACCTCGCGGTCGAGCCCGTCGCAGGACATCGTCGGCAAGCCGATGTCGGCCTACGCCGAGTCGATCCGCACCGTACACGCCAACCTGATGCTCACCGACATCGACGGCCCCAGCAAGACCGTGCTGGTCACCTCGTCGCTGCCGGGCGAGGGCAAGTCGACCACCGTGGCGTCGCTTGCGCACATCATGGCCCTCTCCGGCCAGAAAGTGGTGGTGGTCGATTGCGACCTGCGCCGGCCGAAGCTGCATAAGCTGTGGAACGCGCCGGAGCGGCCGGGCCTCGTGGACTGGCTGGTGCACCCGGGCAACCTCGACGAGGTGATCTATCGGGACCATCCGTCGGGCGCGCACCTGATCGCCGCCGGCAACGTCCCGTCGACCCCACCGAACCTGCTGGGCTCGCACCGGTTCCAGATGATGCTGCGCGGCCTCGCGGAGAAGTACGACACGATCCTGATCGACTCCGCGCCGGTGATGGCGGTCGCCGACACGCGGGTGCTCGCCGCGCTGGCGGACAAGACGGTCTTCGTGGTGCATTGGGCGAAGACGCCGCGCAAGGTCGCCGCGACGGCGCTGGAGCAGCTCCAGGCAGGCGGGGCGGACATCGCCGGCGCGATCCTGACGCGGGTCGACGTGAAGGCGCACGCGAAGGACAAGTTCAGCGACTCGATCCTCTACACCCGCGAGCTGCGGGCCTACTACCGGTGATGCGGCTGCGGCGGAGGATGATCTTCTCCGCCGCCCGGCGCTCCTCGCCCGA
This sequence comes from Allostellaceae bacterium, assembly GCA_036403035.1. Taxonomy (GTDB): domain Bacteria; phylum Pseudomonadota; class Alphaproteobacteria; order ATCC43930; family CGMCC-115725; genus DASWRT01. The sequence continues at coordinate 7,878 of DASWRT010000080.1, forward strand.
CGAGGGCGCCGGGCGGCAGCCGCAGCAGCGACGACAACGGACCGCCGCCGCGCTCGCCGCGGCGGCGGTCTTTGCCGTCGCGGCGGCTCTACCCCTTGCGGCGTGCGGCGACGGAGCCGACGGCGGCGGCGCAGCCAAGTCCACGGCCGCGGCGGCACCGGCGGGCGTCGCCGGCAGCGACGGCAGCGGGCGCGGGCCATACGTCCCGGCGGGCTACGACCGGCTCGTCTTCGATGCCGATTTCACCGAGGGCGCTCCGATCGACTGGCGGCGATGGGCCGACCGGATGTGGTACGGCCGCGAGGGCGACGGCGGCGATTTGCGCGTCGCACACGAGGAGGCGCCCGACCTGTGGCAGCTCTCCGGTCCCGTCCTGAAGCTGCGGCTGCGCTACGCCGACGGCGACGAGCTGCGGCGCTACGTCGGCCGGTCGCTCCTCTCGGGCATGCTGACGACCGACCCGTCGCTCGCGCCGAGCGGCTTCGCGACCCAGTACGGATACTTCGAGGCGCGGCTCAAGGCGCCGCGCGGTCCCGGCCCGTGGCCGGCGTTCTGGCTGATGCCGAAGTCCAACAGGGGCCGCGACGGCGGCGAGTACGCCGAGATCGACATCCTCGAAATGATGACGAGCACGCCCGACCGGTACTGGGCTTCGATCCATTACGACCACGACAAGACGAGCAACAAGGCGATCAGCCTCGGCTTCCGCGGCGACGAGGACTTCCACACCTACGCCGTCTCCTGGGAGAGCGATTTCTGCATCTTCTACGTCGACGGCCGGGAGACTTTCCGGACGCGGACGCCCGACGATCTGAAGCAGCCGATGTACATCATCCTGACGATGAGCCAGGGCGGATGGGACAAACAGAACAAGATCGGTCCGCAGACGCCGCTCCCCGCCGAATTCGCCGTCGATTACGTCCGCGTTTGGAAGCGGGCCGAGTGAGCGCCGCGGTTCGGGAATTGCCGGTTGAACGAGGCGCCGCGCGGCCAGTCCGGCGACCCTCGCGCGGCCAGGCCCGGAGCCGGGTCCGGACAGGAACCTTTGGTGGCAGGGAGCGTTCGCTTGCCCGCGGTGGCTGACAATAACTGACGGTTGAGCCCGTATGTTCTGCCGAGGGCAATCGGGGGCGGTGCAAGGGCGGCCGGCGGGCTTCCGGGGACCGTGTCCGGGGGCGCATGCGACGGCAGGGCACCCCGAAGGCGGAGCGGCGGACGCTCCGTCGAGCCGGAGGCGAGGGCGGCCCCGGAACCTTGATCCACGGATTTGAGCGCGATCGCACATGGTTTTCACCAGCCTCACCTTCATCGCCTTCGCGGCGATGTTCTTTCCGCTGTTCTTCCTCTCGCGCGGCCGTCTGCAGACGATCGTCCTGCTGATCGGCAGCTACATCTTCTACGGCTGGTGGGACTGGCGCTTCCTCGGCCTGCTGCTCACCTCGACGGTGGTCGACTACACGCTCGGGCGCTGCATCGCCCGCTCCGAAACCGAGGCGGTCCGCCGGGTCTGGCTGACCTTCAGCGTCACCGCCAATCTCGGCTTCCTCGGCTTCTTCAAGTATTTCAACTTCTTCGCCGATTCCTTGACGGGGGTGCTGCGCACCTTCGGCATGCAGGCCGACTGGGCGACGCTGCACATCGTGCTGCCGGTCGGCATCTCGTTCTACACGTTCCAGAGCATGAGCTACACGATCGACGTCTATCGCCGTCGCATCGAGCCGGAGCGTGACTTCCTGACCTTCGCCAGCTTCATCGCGCTGTTCCCGCAGCTCGTCGCCGGTCCGATCGTCCGCGCGACGACGCTGCTGCCGCAGATGCATGGCACCAAGCGGTTCCGCTGGGTCAACCTGTTCGTCGGGCTTGAGATGGTGGTCACCGGCTTCTTCATGAAGCTTGTCGTCGCCGACAACCTCGCTCCGTTCGTCAACCACGTGTTCGACCTGCCGGAGGCGTACAACTCGGCGACGCTGCTGACCGGCTCCGTGTTCTTCGCGTTCCAGATCTACGGCGACTTCGCCGGCTATTCGCTGATCGCGATCGGCCTCGGCCGGGTCATGGGCTACCGTTTCTGCCGCAACTTCCGCCGGCCCTATTTCGCGGCGAGCTTCAGCGACTTCTGGACGCGCTGGCACATCTCGCTGTCGTCGTGGCTCCGCGACTACCTCTACATCTCGCTCGGCGGCAACCGGTTCGGCACGTACCGCACCTACCGCAACCTGATGACGACGATGCTGCTCGGCGGCCTGTGGCACGGCGCCAACTGGACCTTCATCGTCTGGGGTGCGCTGCACGGCTTCTATCTGGTGATGCAGCGCGTCCTCTCCGCCGGGATGAAGAAGCTCGGGCTCGGCGGCGCCGTCGCCTCGCCGGTCGGCTACCTCATCTCGGTGTTCGCCGTGTTCACGCTGACCACGGTCGCGTGGGTGTTCTTCCGCGCCGAGAACTTTACCCAGGCGTGGATCATCCTTGAGCGGATCGTCGCGCTCGGCGACTTCCACCTCGCCGACCTGCCGTTGAAGTTTCAGGTGGTCAAGGGCGTGGTCCTGATCGCGCTGCTGCTGTCCGTCGAAGCGGCGGCCGAGCTGCGCCCCGTCCGCGCGAGCTTCCGGTCGACGCGGTGGGTGCGGTCGGCTGCGGTGCTGGCCATGCTCTGGGCGGTTTCGCTGGTCGGAAGCTTCTCCGGCGAGCAGTTCATTTACTTCCAGTTCTAGGGCTAGGAGCAGCACATGAAAACGTGGAAGCCCTGGGCCTATCTCGCGACGATCGCGCTGCTGTTCTTCGCCGGTGACCGCTTGATCGCGGCGGGCCTAGACGCCCTCGTCGACCGCAGCGACTTCCGGCTGTCGAAGATCTACCGCGGCGGGCTGGACAGCGACGTCGTCGTCATCGGCAATTCGCGCGCGGTCCACGCGATCTTCGCGCCGGAAATGAGCGAGCAGCTCTGCCGGTCCGTCTTTAACGCCGCCTACAACGGCATGTCGATCGAGGTCGCCGATGCGGTGCTGGAGGACTATCTCGATCGCAACAAGCCGCCGCAGGTCGCGCTGATCGAGGTGTCGAACGCAACCACCGACAACAACATCGTCAAGGAGATGCGCCTCTACGCGCGGGGCAAGAGTCACCTTGCAGGGCTGGTCCACGACCTCGACCCGCGTGCCTCGCTATGGATGTCCTTTTCGCACCTTTTCCGCTTCAACAACGAACTGACGCTGCGTGCGATGCATTATCTCGGACGCACCGACCAGGATTGGGTGATGCAGGACCATCCGATGACGCCGGAGGTGATCGCCAACCTTCGCCCGGAATGGTATCCCGAGCCGACGTTGCGGCCGGACGCGGTCGCGGCGCTGAAGCGCATGGTGCACGTGCTGAAGGCGCGCAATGTCGAGCCGGTGCTCTTCATTGCGCCGTTCCATCCCGTGCACGAGAAGCTCGTACCGGGCTACCAGGCTTGGGTCGACGCGCTGCAACGCGAGGTCGGCAACGATACGAAGATCATCAACCTGTCTGAATACTTGACGGCGAACGAGGATTTCTCGGATGTCGTGCACATGAACATCCGTGGCAGCCGCGTCATGATGGCGGCTCTCGCCGAGAAGTTGAAGGTCTCGCTGCCGGCCCAGACCGCGAGCAAATGCACCTATCCGTCCGCGACCGTCGCCCTCTCCGGCGTCCCTACCTCCGGCACGGGTAGCGACGCCGCGGGAACGTCGGCGGCGCCGGCCGGGGCCGCGATCCCGCAGTGACGCGGCCGGCGGCGGCGGGCGGTACTCCACGGAGGCGACCATCATTCGCACGCTCGTTGCAAACCTGACCGATTTCGGCGATCCGGCGATCCTCCTGCCGGTCGCCGGCTGCTTTTTCGCGTGGTTGCTGCTCGCCGGCGCCCCGCGGCTGCTTGCCCTGCGCTGGCTCTTCGCCGTCTTCGCGTTCGGGTTCCTGATGATGGCGTCCCGCGCGCTGTTCCATTGGTACGACCCGCTGTTCGACGATCTGTCCCTGCGCGTGCCGAGCGGGCATGCCGGCGCGACGGTCCTCGTCTACGGCGCGGTCATGCTGGTCTGCGCGGCCGCGACACAGGGGCGGCCGCGCACCGCCATCATCCTATCGGGAGGCGCCCTGGTCGCGGCGATCGCCGCGTCGCGCGTCTACCTCCACGCGCACAGCGCGACCGAGGTGGTCGTCGGGCTGGCGGTCGGATTGCTTTCGTTGTCGTGGTTCGGCGCGGGGTATCTGCGCACCGAAAGGCGCGGGGCGGCCGGAACCGTCGCGGTGGGATTCGGAGACTGGCGCGTGCTCGCGACCGCGGTCGCCGTGCTTGCCGTGCTCATTCACGGGAATCGCTTCAGCGTATGGCCAATTCTGAAGGCGATCGCGCTTTACGTTCAAATCACCATCGATGCGCTCGTTTGATTGCGGTCGCATTACGGTCGAGACATAAATCCCTCACGTCGGCATGAACAACCGAATTTGATTGGCCGATGATCTTCTTTGGAGCTTAGTCTTTAATCGATCTGGTTTTCATTGGTCGTCCTGGATCGAAGTCGTGCAATCGCTTCCGGCATGCGAAGATACTTTCCGATGTGGGGTGAAGACGCCGAACTTGGAACGTTTTCCGACGCCGTCCGTTCGTTGCGCAGCGTCGTAACCAGGGCGTTTCTTACTCCAAGACTTGGAGAGCAATAATTGAGCAAGCAGGTCGGAGCTGGGTTGGATCGCATTGACCGGAAGGAGCGTTCGTCGGTGCTCCCGCGGTCGCATGCCCATCTCCGGGCCGGCTTGAAGCCGTGGGCGCGGAGCGGGATGCGGGACGTCGAGCAGCGGGAGGACAAGGTGGCGGCGGCGGTGGCCGGACAGCATCCGGCCGTGCTGTTCATCTGGGACCGGTTCGGTCCCTATCACGTCGACCGCTGCGAGGCCGCCGGTCGCCTGCTCTCCGGCCGCTTCGACGTTACCGGCGTGGAGATCGCTTCGTTCGACGACATCTATCGCTGGAAGAAGAGCGCCCGCGGGCGCAATTTCACGAAGATCACGCTGTTCCCGAACGTGCGGCGCCTCTCGGTCAACCCGCTGCGCTGCTGGCTCAGCCTGATGGCCGCCTGCTTGCGGCTGCGCGCCCGCTACGTCTTCGCCTGCAACTACGAAGATCCGGTGATCTTCTTCGCCATGCTCATCCTCAGGATGACCGGCGCCAAGATCGTCGTCATGCAGGACTCTAAGTTCGATGACAAGCCGCGCCGCCTCCCCTGGGAGTTCCTGAAGCGGCTGATCTACGCGCCGTACCATGCGGCGCTTGTCGCCAGCACGCGCTCGGCCGAGTATCTGGCGTTTCTCGGCTTCCGCCGCGACAGGATCTTCATCGGGTACGACACCGTTTCCGTGGAGCGCATCCGCACGCTGTCGCAGACGGCGCCGGCGCCCGCCGGAGTTCCGCACGCCGACCGGCACTTCACCGTGATCGCCCGCTTCGTGCCGAAGAAGAACCTGCGGCTGGCGCTCGACGCCTATGCGCAGTTCGTCGCGCAGAACCCCGGCACGACGCGCGAGCTGCATCTCTGCGGCGCCGGCGATCTGGAGCAGGAGCTGAAGGAGCATGCCGCGCGCCTCGGCCTGTCCGGCGTCAGGTTCCGCGGCTTCCTGCAGGAGGCAGCGATCGCGTCGACGCTCGGATCGACGCTGGCGCTGATCCTGCCGAGCATCGAGGAGCAGTTCGGCCTCGTCATCAACGAGGCGGTCGCGATGGGGGTGCCGGTGCTGCTCTCCGACAATTGCGGCGCCCGCGACATGCTCGTCCGCACGGCCGTCAACGGCTATATCTTCGAGCCTGACAATTCCGATGGGCTTGCGCACTTCATGTCGATGCTCGCGAACGATGCGGCGGAGTGGGAACGACTCTGCCGGGGGAACGGTCGCTTCGTCCAGGTGTCCGACACCGGGTATTTCGCGCAGGCCGTGGAGCGGGTGATCTCCGCCCTGAGCGGACGGCGGCCGCCGCGGATTGAGGAGGGTCGGCCATGAGCGCGAACGAAGCCCGCAGCGTCGGCGGGCGGTTCGGCTTCGGCACTGTTGCCCGTGCCTCCGCCCCAGGATCTCGCCTTTCCGCTGCGGCGGCGACGGCAGCCGATGACGTCGAGGGGGTCGGCACCGACCGTGCGGTCCATGCGACGCGCGCGATCCCCGGAGGGGATGGCAAGGTGACGTTCATCGGCTTGTTCCCGCCGCCGATCGACGGCCAGCGGGTCATCACGCAGCGCATGTTCGAGGCGGTCAGCGCGGTCGCGACGGTCAATCGGCACGATCTCGATCCTTTCCCGAAGATCCCGTCGCTGTCCAAGGCCTTTTCGGCGCTCACCGCGTGCGCGATGCTCGTCGCCGACCGGATCGCCGGGTGCTCGACGCTCTATCTCGCGCCGCATAGCGGGAAGGGCCTCTTTTACTCGTGCGGTATCGTCGGGACGGCCCGCCTCCTCGGCTACCGCCTGTATGTCCACTACCACTCCTATCGCAACATCGCCCGCCACTCGGGGATGATGGAGCGGTTCGTGACGCTCTGCGGCCGGGACGCCGTGCACATCGTCCTCGCCCCGCCGATGGCGCGGGAGATGCGCGAGCTGTACGGGACGGCGAACCATGTCGTGACGCTGTCCAACACGGCCTTCGTGGCGCCGAACTTCGCCGCGCGCGATACCAGCGGCCGGCGGCGGCGCCTGCGTATCGGCCATCTGAGCAACCTGTCGGTCGAGAAGGGGATCGCCACCGTCGTCGAGTGCCTGCGCGGCCTGATCGCCTGCGGCGCCGACGTCGAGATGGTCGTCGGCGGCGCCCCGACCGACAGGAAGGCCGAGGAGATCGTTCGCGCCGCGGCGGCCGAATTCGGCGACCGCTGGCGCTATCTCGGGCAGCTGCGCGGGCACGAAGTCCCCCGGTTCTACGAGGACATCGACGTGTTCCTGTTCCCGACGGCGTACGAGCACGAGGCCGAGCCGGTCGTCGTCATCGATGCGATGTCGGCCGGCGTGCCGGTGATCGCCACCGACCGCGGCTGCATCCGTCACCTCGTCGGAGAGCAGGGCGGCCGGGTGTTCGAGGCCGACGCCTTCGTCGACCACGCCGTCGCCGAGCTGTCGGCGTGGGCCGGCTCGCCCGAGCGGCTGGCCGACGTTTCCCGGCAGGCGCGCGCCCGGTTCACGGATCTGCGGCAGGAGGCGACGGCTACCCTTCAGGAGATTCTGGTCCGGATCTCCGACCGGATCGAACAGCGAGCCTAGGCGTTCGTTCGCCGCATCGGCTTTCAAGGCCAATACGTGTACGTGCCGGCGGGCGGCAGCGATCCCCGCTGGTGGGTTATGTCTGAGGAGCAAGTTCCATGGCTGCACGGAAAACGGCATTGATTACGGGGTGCACCGGTCAGGACGGTGCGTATCTGGCGGAGCTTCTGCTGCGCAAGGGATATGCGGTGCACGGGGTGAAGCGGCGCTCGTCGCTGTTCAACACCGAGCGGGTCGACCACCTGTACCATGACCCGCACGAGAAAGGCGTGCCGTTCCACCTGCATTACGGCGACCTCACCGACGCGACCAACCTGATCCGTCTGGTGCAGGAGATCCAGCCGGACGAGATCTACAACCTGGCGGCGCAGAGCCACGTCAAGGTCAGCTTCGAGACCCCGGAATACACCGCCAACGCCGACGCCATCGGCACGCTGCGGCTGCTCGAGGCGATCCGCATCCTC
>DASWRT010000081.1:0-16614 GCA_036403035.1 Allostellaceae bacterium
GGTGAAGACGCCGAGTTCCGTGCCCGGGAGACAGGCGCCGGCTCCTGCGGGAGCGCGGTGCTGGGAGCGCTCGTCCTATCGCACGCGCGTCCCCGCCGAGGGGTCCCAGTGCAGCGGCTTATCGGATTTCGGCAGGGGCGCCTCGGGGACCTGGCCCACGCTGATCCCTGACGGCCAGTCGGGCGGGCAAATGGCGGTGTATGATGCGTACCCGCCGGTGCCGCCTTTCAGCCGCGGAAAGCCGATCGCGACGAGGGCACCAACCTCCGGCACCTGGTCGAGATTGGCGACGCCTTCGGCCTGGGTATAGCCGTGGTGCATCAACCACTCCTCTCCCTCGAGCGTCGGCGTCGTATCCGTGTCGAGCGGCTCGTGCCCGTGAAGCAGGATGTGGCGTTCCTCGTGCAGGAACTTGAGCGCGTCCAGCTTGACGCCCGGAAACGGCGTGCGGCTCGCAAGCGCCGGATCGGGCCAGTCCTTCGACCAGTCGGACCGCACGAAGACGACCGATCCTTCCGGGATCCGGCCGTGGACCTTCTCCCAGGCAAGGATGTCGTCCACGGCAAGATGGTAGCCCGGATCCTTCTTCACCTGATCCACGATCGAGATGACGGCCAGCGGCCGGAGGGCATAGGTCGCGGGCAGCTCGTCGATCGACGGGTATTCCGGCGCCCAATGCGCCGGCGGGTCGAGCTGAGTACCGAACTGGTCCGTGGACAGCGAGTACCGGGTCGCCTCGAACCCTTCTTTCGCGTAGGTGTATGGCTGCCCGGTTTGGGGATCGACCGCCGGCTCGAACTTGGACGGGCCGAAGCCGTGCCAAACGGGAATATCGGGAGCGATGACGTGCGAGAGGCTGACGTATTTGGCTTTCTTGAACGTGTCGGCGTAGAGATCCCAAAGGCGCTTGTCGTCGGCGGCCTGGGCCGGATGCTGTGTCATTGCCGCCGCCAATGCCAGGATCGGCAGGCCGCACCGCGCCATCCGAATGATGGCTGACTGAACGACGCCTGAGATCATCGCTTCCTACTCTCCTGTGGAGGGTCAAACAGGGCAGATCACGCGCAACATGGCCTTCGAGGCAATCGCATCGACGCGCTCGCGATGAGCCGTGCGCCATGCGGGGCGGACGCCATCATGGCAGGCCGGTCGGCAAGGGAGACCGCCGCCTCGCGCAGAGACACCAGTGTAGGGCGTATCCGCTCTACCACTGCCAGTAAATCACGGCCGCGGTACTCGGGCTACATCAGGGATGCCGCTCGCCTGGGATCGGACGACGCGGGTGCTGCGTCATGGAATGCCCGAGTTGTAAGGCCGCCATCTCCGAACGCAGCCCGTTCTGCTTCTCGGGCGCGCAGCCGGGTTCGGCTCGCGGCGCGGTTACGCCGTCGCGGCGGATCTATGCGGAACTGACTGAAGGTTTCGGGCGCCCGACCTGCAGGAGGCCAAGGCGGTGCCCGGCAAGCAGCTGTTCCGCATCGCTGCGCGGTGCGCTCCTGCTCCGGCGCCACAGCACGGCGCCGCAGCGTCCCTCCTGGTGAGAAATGCGGGCTATACCGGCGGCGTGCGGCCCCGCCAGCCGAAGACCAGCGAGATCAGGAAGATCACGAGGAAGATGAAGAACAGGATCTTCGCGATCCCTGCGGCGGCGCCCGCAATGCCGCCGAAGCCGAGAAAGCCGGCGATGAGGGCGATGATCAGAAAAACCGCGGCCCAGTACAGCATGGTTCGTCACTCGCAACGCGCCGGCCTACCCTGCAGTAGGCGCCTCTCCTCCCGTAACAATTCCGAACGGATCGCGGTTCCCCCTGCCTATTTCCACCGCCCCGCGAAGAGCGGCTCGCGCGCGATCTCGCGCGGCAGCTTCAAATCCCTCGGCACATCGGCGGTGTGCTCGCCTCGTCGTCCGGCTTGAACTCGATGCCAGGCTCTTCCTCTTGATTCTCCTCAGCGCCGATGAGGATCAGCTCCGCGCCCTCGCAATCGAGAAATTCGACCGGATCCACTGGAATGAACCGGCGACCGGCAAATCGCTCCTGCAATATCGGCGGGAACCGGGCCTGCCGTCCGATGCCGCGCCCGGCATTCGGCGGACGCGGGCTCTCGGGATTGCGCTGTTCGACGCGAGCGGCGGGCGTCCGGCGCGATCCCAGCTTATGCACCGGCACACGGTTTGAGCCCTGGTCGGTCCCGAATGTTGGTTCTTCTGCACTTTCGGCGCAAAAGAACCATCAGGCGAATTGATATACCATTTACCTACCAGTAGGCGTGCCCATCCAGGTTTTGGCGCGGAAGCCAAGCAACCATCGAATATTTTTTGTTGCACACGCAACGATTTATTAGCTTGCCGGTGCTTTGTTCAGACCGGCGTTCGGAGCGCCTTCCGGGTACCCCTTGTTACCCTGCCACAACAGCCAGAAATCGCGAAACCACGAATGGCAAATCAGGAGTACCGGAGCAATGCGGCGTACTGCTTGCTCCTTTCGGAATTTCTCACAGTGCCAAGTGTCAAAACGATGCTGTTGGAAACGTTCTCACTGTACGCCGCAGCCGCACAAGCCGTGAATAAAACCGAGTTCCAGAGCAATGCGGTAGCCATAGGCAATCGTTGCTCAGACATGCATCCCGTCGGCAACGACAGTGATCAACTTCCCTGAGGCTCGTGGATCTACATTGTTTCTTTCCAGGCCCATCGCCGAGGGGCTGCCCGCAGATCATGTACACGGGCCGCGATTAAGTTCACGCCCGCCGGAGTGCGGGCGACGGTGAGGTCCGGTCCATGGAGCGCTCTCTGCAGTTCCGCCTGCCGCCAGCCGGACCGAAGGTCCGGCGAGAGGCAAAGCGCAGCTTCGCCGAGAGCCATGCCTCACCCCGGCGCAACCCGCAGGACGTGGTGTCGTGGCCGGTATTATTAGGTGCTCTTACCGCGCCAAGGCCCGGAGGCGATATTCACGGACAGCGATATACACGCCGGATGCGATGATGATCGCCGCACCCACGATCGTCCAAATATCCGGCAGGTTGCCGAAGATGGCGAAGCCTAGGATCGTGCTGCCGATCAACTCCGCGTAGCCGAGCGGAGAGATCAACGCCGCCGCGCCAAGCTGGAACGCCTTGGTGAGGAGGTAATGTCCCAAGCCGCCGAAGAAGCCCACGCCGGCGAACAAGAAAGCGTCCAGTAAACCGTCAGGCATCTGGAAGACAAAGGGAACCGCGATGGTAGTGACCAATGTTCCGATCAGCGCCGCGTACACGATGCCGGTTTCGGCGGTGTCGTACGCACTGCCGCGACGCGTCGCAATTTGATAGAGCGCATAGCAGACAGCGTTGCCGAGCAGGAGCAGAACTGCGGGATCGCCAAACCCCGCCCCTGGGCGAATGATCAGCATGGCGCCGGCAAAGCCGACGAGAATGGCCGCCCAGCGCCGCGGACCAACCGTTTCCCCGAGCAGCGGAACGGAGAGGGCGGTGACCATGAGAGGCGCAGTGAAGCCGATCGCCGAGGCTGTCGCGAGCGGCACTCTGCCAATGGCGCTGATGAAGAGGGCGGTGGCCGCGAGCAGAAGGAACGAGCGTCCGATCTGGATCGCCGGCCGCCGGACCGCGAAGAGACCGAGGCCTCGCTTCGGCAGGAAAGCGAGCACGACGAGGAGCAGGTGACCCGCAAAACGTGCCCAGACGATCTGCAGCACCGGATAGTCGGCGGTGAGCAGCTTCGTGCATGTATTGAGAAAGGGGAACATCATGACGCCGAGGCACATCAACATCATGCCCCGCAGCACATTGCCAGAACGAACGGGCGAGGCGTGAACGGGCGTCAGGCTGATCGCGGTAGGATCGTTCGGCATCGGTCATCTACTGGAAGGGCAGCGAATAAAGCATCTCGCCGCAGAAAGGCCAAATTCAAAATTCCTGATGTGGCTGCCGTTTCCTTCAGGGGGAGAGCACGCCGATCCGTGCAACACGGTCACGTGAACGACGTTGACGAACGTGAACAACAACGTGAACGACGGGGCGACGCCCCGCCCCAGGAAGCCCATGCCACCGCTATCGATCCTCGATCTGGCTCCGGTCCCTGAGGGCGCCACGCCCGGGGACGCCTTGCGCAACACGCTCGACCTCGCACGACACGCGGAGCGCTGGGGTTTCGGCCGCTACTGGCTGGCCGAGCACCACAACATGATCGGGATCGCCAGCGCCGCGACGGCGGTCGCCATCTGTTACGTCGCGGGCGGCACCTCGACGATCCGCGTCGGTTCCGGCGGCATCATGCTGCCGAACCACGCACCGCTCGTGATCGCCGAGCAGTTCGGTACGCTCGAGGCGCTCTTTCCCGGGCGCATTGATCTCGGCCTCGGCCGCGCGCCGGGGACCGACCCGCAGACAATCGCCGCCCTGCGCCGCGCCCCCGGCAGCGCCGAGCGCTTTCCGCAGGACGTGCTTGAGGTGATGGCCTATTTCGCGCCCGTGCAGCCAAGCCAAGCGGTGCAGGCGGTACCGGGGGGCGGACTTCAGGTGCCGGTCTGGATTCTCGGCTCCAGCCTCTTCGGCGCGCAGCTCGCCGCGGCGCTTGGCCTGCCCTTTGCCTTCGCCTCGCATTTCGCGCCTAACGCGCTGTTGCCGGCGCTCGAGATCTATCGATCCCGGTTCCAGCCTTCTCCGCAGCTCGACCATCCCTATGCCATGGCTGGCGTCAACGTGATCGCCGCCGACACCGACGCCGAGGCGCGCCGGCTCTTCACGTCGGCGCAGCAGCAGTTCACGAACCTCGTGCGCGGCACACGCGGGCGGTTGCAGCCTCCGATCGATGACATCGAGCGCTACTGGGCGCCGCATGAGAAGCAGCAGGCCTCGCACATGCTGACTTACGCGTTCGTGGGCGCGGCGGAGACAGTGCGGCACGGGTTGCGGGAATTCGTCGCGCGCACGCGCATCGACGAGCTGATGGTGACGGCGCCCATCTTCGACCACGCGGCGCGGCTGCACTCCTACGAGATCCTGGCGGAGATCGATCTCGCGGATTGAACGCCGGGTCGCTTTCCGGTCGCGAGCAGTCGCGGGACCGTTGCGCAGCTATGGCCGCTCTGCATTCATAGGCGGACTTCCAGATCGCAATGTCGGAAGTCCGCTGCTCACCCGGAATCGGATATTCACCGCGTTTAACTCGGCACCGACTCGGAGCGGAGAGCTGTCGGCGGCGTCTGACAACGTCCGACATCTTGCCCCGCAACGGTTGCAGAGAACAGCTTGGGCGAGCGAACCCGGAGCTTACCCGGCCTTCATCCCGGACTCGACTGCGATCCGCGCCGCCTGTGTCGGGACGCGATTGCAATTTATTCCATTCCGGACATATGCTCGACCGGTCCACCGGCAACGGCGGCGCCGCTCTTTGACATCGTGAATCGGAATGAATGGTTTCCGGGACGCACCGGAAAACAGGGGAGAACAGGAGAACAACAGGCGCAAAACAGGTGGATAACAGGAGGCGCTACCTGTTTTCCGGATGAAGGTCGCCGGCCAAGCCGTTGAAAACGTTGATCCACGATTCGCGAGCCGCTCGCACCGTACCTGTTCTTCAGGAAAACCGGCCCGGCGCGAGCGCCCACGGCGGCGTTTCTACCGGGCCTCAGCGACCCGCCCCGCCCTGGCGGACGGTTCACCCCGCATCGTCGTCGTCGCGCGGCGCCGCCGCGGCGCCGAGGCCCGGCGGGTCGGTGACGAGCACGATATGGAACGTGTAAGCCTCGCCGCCGCCGGGGCCGCGTAGCGACAGGTACTCGCCCTCGCGGAACTCGTGCTCGTCAAACCGGTAGAGCGGCTCGTCGTCGTCCTCGCCTTGCTCGTAGGAGAAGGCCCAGCCGCCATCCTCGCTGCGGATCAGCTCGCCGGTCTCGTCATCCTCGCCTTCCCAGAACCGGTGCACGGTGGCGAGTTCCGGGGCGCGCTCATACTCGGCAAGGTCGAGACGACCCTCCGCATCGAACGGCAGGATGAACTCGTAGCCGTGCCGGTGGCTGCCGTCCGGAAAATCCGGGCTGCGCGCCAGCTCGATCCGGACGCGTTTCAGGGGCACGGCGGTTCCTCCTCTCGGTCCATTGGCAAGGGCGCCAACACCCCTCATCAACGGACCGAGTCCGGGGACGTTCCGCCCTCCCTTCCGCTGCTACGGAGCCGCGCTTTCTCAGGCCCGGCCGGCCACCATGTCGAGCTGCGCCGGGAGATCGTCCTCGACGAACGCGGTGACGATCTCGTCCATGTCGCGGTCGGCGCGGATGCCCATGCGCTCGGCCCGGCTGCCGTCGACGGCAGGCGCCCAGCCGGCGACGATCCGTGCGATCGCCGGGTCGGTCTCCCAGCGGATGCGCGCGGCCGCCGCCTCGCCGCCCTCGGCCCGGCGGAGCGCCTCGACCATCTCGCCGACCGAGGGGCTGATGGCGGGAAGCTGGAGGATGCGGTTCGCGCCATAGGCCTCGGCCGGCAGATCGTGGGCGCGCTCGACGGCTTCGAGGAGGCGGCGCGGCGAGACGATCGCCATGACGGCGTCGCGGGACACCGGGCAGACCGTCTCCTGCCCGGACAGCGGCTCGCGGATGATCGACGAGGCGAAGCTCGACGCGGCGCGGTTCGGCCGCCCCGGCCGCACCACGACGGTCGGGAAGCGCAGCGCGCGGCCGTCGATATAGCCCTTGCGGGTGTAGTCGTTGACCAGCAGCTCGCCACACGCCTTCTGCGCGCCATAGGAGGTCTGCGGCGTCAGCGCCGTCGCCTCGGATACGACCGGCGGCAGGTCGCCGCCATACACCGCGACCGAGCTGGAGAAGACGAGGCGCGGCGCCGTGCCGAGCGCGCGGCAGGCGTCGAGCACGGCGCGCGTGCCGTCGAGATTGACGCGCAGGCCGGCGTCGGTGTCGGCCTCGGCATGGGCGCTGACGACGGCGGCAAGGTGGAAGACCGACCCGGTGCCGGGCGCGATCGCCTGCCGCATCAGCGCAGAGTCGGCGATGTCGCCGGTCATGACCTTGAGGCGCCGGTCCTCGGGCATCCGGTGCGCCGGCGGCGCGACGACGTCGACGAGCACCAGTTCGTCGATCGGCGCGGACCGGCCGTCCGGTCCCGGCAGTTCGCCCCGATCGAGCAGGCGCAGCGCGAGCTTCCATCCGATGAAGCCGGCGCCGCCGGTGATGACGACACGCATGACCGCAGTTCCTTCCGACGTTTCCTCCGCTCTCCCTATAGCGCCGCCGGACGGCGGAACGCTACAGCGAGCAGGACGCCGGTGCGGCGGCGCTACTGCTGGTCGCTCAGGAAGCGGCGGCGCCGCGGCCGCCGTCGGCCCGGTGCCGCCGGATGCGCTCCTGAAGCGCGCCCTCGACCGCCGGCCGGACGTCGGCCGGGCACTCCTGCGGGAGCGTGTCGCGCAGGCGGAGCAGCGTCGGCCATTCCATCGTCGAGTCGTTGCGGCAGAGCGGACGGTTGCGGCGCAGCTCGCGGCTCACGCGCTCCCACAGCGCCTCCGCCGAAAGCGGCAGCGTGCCGCCGCGCAGAAAGGCGCTGAGCTGGCCGACCGTGGCCGGGGCGCCGGCCTCGCCCTGCGGCAGGCGCCCGGTCGCGAGCCGCGCCAGCGCGAGCAGCGCGTCGGCGAGGTTGCGGCGGCGGCCGAGCAGTTCGCCCACCGTCTGCGGGTCGTCGAGGCAGCCGGCGGCGAACTCGTCCAGGCAGCCGCGCGACCACGGATCGTTCGGCGCCGCCGCCAGCGCGGCGAGGGCGAACTCGAGCTTCGCCATGAAGGCGCTGCCGCCCTGGAGGTGCCGGGCGATCGCCGCGAACAGGAAGAAGCGCCGGTCGCCCTCGCCCGACGCGGCGGCGACGCGCGCCGCGAAGGCCGCGAAGTCGCCCTGGAACAGCGGCAGCCGCAGCGCCTGGATCTCGCGGGCGCGGCTCTCGGCGGCGTCGACGAGCTTCTGGAGCGCGCGCAGGCGCTCCGCCGGCTTCTCGCCCGTGGCGCGCGCCTGGGCGGCCGCGATCTGATGCAGCGCGCCCTGGAGCAGCGTGTGGTTGTCGCTGAGCTTGCGCTGGTACGGGTGGAAGTGCAGCAGCTCCAGCGGCGTGACGGAGAGCTTGTCGAGGAAGCTCCGCAGCACGTTGCTGACGACCCGGCAGGCGGGCCGCGTCGACAGCTCCTCCGGCGCGGCGCAGAGCGGCGCCGGCGCGTCGAGCGGCAACACCGAGGGCGGCGCCTCGGGCCGCGCTTCGGCCTCGCGGAAGAAGATCTCGCGGGCGGTGCTGAACCCGTCGTCGCGCAGCCGCTCGCGCACCACCTTGACGGCGGCGATCGTCCCCGTCGCCAGCAGCGCGTTGGCGCGCTCGACCGCGGCGCTCTCGATGTCGTCGAGCGCTCCGCCGCCGCCGACCAGCCGTTCCGCCATGCCGCGGGCGTCCTCGACGACGGCGTCGAGCCGCCAGCGGTCGCCGACCTTGGAGTGGATCTCGTAGCGAACGCGGCGCGTCTGCTGGATATTGAACATTGGACCGTTGGACCGGACGACTTCCTCTTCCCCGGCCAGGATCGCGCGGAAAGGTATAATTTTACTGAACGTTTACGTTGAACGTGCTTCGCTCCGCGGTGCGCACAACCGTCGCGGTCCCTGATGACTCCGCTAGAACTCCAGTCCTTGCTCGACAAGCACCGCTTCTGGTTCATGCGGGTGAGCGGCGGCAAACGCCTGTCGCTGCGCCTCGCCGACCTGCAAGGCTTCGACCTGAGCGGTGCGATGATGCGCGGCGCGCAGCTTCCCGGCGTCAACCTCTCGCGCGGCGCTCTGATCGGCACCGCGTTGATCGAGGCCGACCTGTTCGCCGCCAACCTGGAGCGCGCGGATCTGAGCCGCGCCGACCTCACCCGCGCCGACCTTCGCGGCGCCTACCTTCGCGGCGCGAAGCTCGTCGGGACCGTGCTGCGCGGCGCCGACCTGCGCGGCGGCGCGCTGCTGAAGGCGCGGCCCGACGGCGAGATGAACTTCGCGTCGGCAGACCTTGGCGAGGCGACGCTCGACCGCGCGGTGCTGGCGAAGGCGAACGTCGACGGCGCCGACCTGACCGATGCCTCGCTGGTCGAGGCGGACTGCCGCGATGCGCGGATGACCGGGTGCACGCTGTCCGGCGCGAAGCTGACGCGCGCCAATCTGGCGCGGGCCAAGCTGCGCCGCGCCGACCTCTCCGGCGCCGACCTCGCCAACGCCAATCTCCGCGGCGCCGACCTCGCCTTCGCCAATCTCGACGGCGCCGTCCTCGCCGGGGCCAACCTCGACGGGGCGGACCTCACCGGCGTCGACCTCAAGAGCGCCAACGTCGAGGGGACGCGCTTCACCCGGTCGATGGACGATCTGTCGAGCGCCCTCCAGTCGGCGCTTCGTTCGCATTACCTCTGGATGGAAACCGACGGGAAAGAGGGCGAACGCGCCTCGCTCCCCGGCGCCGACCTCAACCACCTCGACCTCAACGGCGTCAATTTGAGCGGCGCCGATCTGAAGGGCGCCAACCTCGCCGGGGCGCATCTCGACGGCGCGCTCTTCGTGATGGCCGACCTGTCGGGGGCCGACCTGTCGCAGGCCGATCTCGAAGGCACCACGCTGGACGGCGTCAACCTCGCGCGGGCCAACCTGTCCGGCGCGAAGCTGCGCAGCGCGCTGCTGCGCCCCGTGCCGATCCGCGGCGGCGACGGGCGCGCGACGGGGCGCTGGTGGCCGGCGAACCTCAGCTCCGCCCGGCTGGTCGGCGCCGACCTTGCCGGCGCCAACCTGAAGAACGCGAACCTCACCGACGCCGACCTCAGCAACGCCTGCCTGCGCGGCGCCGACCTCGCCGACGTGCGCCTGGAGAACACCCGCTTCGAGGGCGCCGATCTCGCCGAGGCGTCGATCCCCGAGGGCCTGCGCTGACCGCCGGGATCCGACCTCCGCGCCGCCGACGAGTGCCGCCGCCGTGAAGATCCTGTTCATCCACCAGAACATGCCGGGCCAGTTCGTCCACCTCGCGACCCAGCTCGCCGAGGACCCGGCGAACGAGGTGGTGTTCCTGACGAAGCGGCACGACGTCGACCTGCCGGGCGTCACGCGGCTAAGCTATGCGCCGCCGCGCCCGGCGCATCCGTCGACGCACCATTACGTCAGGCTGTTCGAGAACGGCGTGCTGCACGGACAGCAGGTCGTGCGGGTCTGCCTCGACTTGCAGCGGCGCGGCTTCCGCCCCGACCTGATCGTCGCGCATCCCGGCTGGGGCGAGGCGCTGTTCGTCAAGGACATCTTCCCGGCGGCGCCGCTGCTCAACTATTGCGAGTTCTACTATTCCGGGACGGGCGCCGACGTCGGGTTCGATCCGGCGGACCCGGCGGACATCGACACGGTCTGCCGGGCGCGGGCGCGCAACGCCCACCTGCTGCTCAGCCTCGAGTCGTGCGACCGCGGCATCAGCCCGACCGAATGGCAGAAGAGCCGGCATCCCGCTCCCTACCGGTCCAAGATCTCGGTGATCTTCGACGGGATCGACACCGGCACGGTTCGCCCCGACCCGGCCGCGAGCGTCGCGCTGCCGAACGGCCGGGTGCTGACCGCGGCGAACGAGGTCGTGACCTACGTCGCCCGTAACTTGGAGCCGTATCGCGGATTCCCGACCTTCATCCGCTCGCTGCCGGAGCTGTGCCGCCGCCGCCCGGATGCGCAGATCGTGGTCGTCGGCGGCGACGAGGTCAGCTACGGGCGGCCGCCGAAAGACGGCGGATCCTGGCGCGAGGCGATGGCCAGGGAGGTCGCGCTCGATCCGGCGCGGGTGCATTTCCTCGGCAAGATCCCGTACGGCCGCTACCTCGACCTGCTGCGCATCTCCTCGGCGCATGTCTACCTGACGGTCCCGTTCGTGCTGTCCTGGTCGTTCATGGAGGCGATGGCGTCGGAGTGCCTGATCCTCGCCTCTTCGACCGCGCCGGTGCTGGAGGTGATCGAGGACGGGCGGAACGGGCTGCTCGTCGATTTCTTCTCGCCCGGCGCGCTCGCCGAGCGGGTCGCCGACGCGCTCGCGAACCGCGCCGCCCTCGCGCCGCTGCGCCGCCGCGCCCGCGAGACCGTCATGGAGCGCTACGCGCTGTCGAAATGCCTTCCGGCGCAGGTCGCGCTGGTGAGGGAGATGGCGGCGGCCGGCTGACCCCGCCCGCGCGCTATTCGGCGATGAGCTTGAGGCCGCTTCTGTAGCGCCGCCAGCGCTCCACGTATCCCGCCGCCGTCTTGGTCAGCCCGGCGACCTTCGCGGGATCAAGCTGCTTCACCACGCGGCCCGGCGATCCCATCACGACGCTGTTGTCGGGGATGACCTTGTTCTCCGGCAGGAACGCATGGGCGCCGATCACGCAGTTGCTGCCGATCCGCGTCCCGTTGAGGATCGTCGCCGACATCCCGATCAGCGTGTTCGAGCCGATCGTGCAGCCGTGCAGCGTCACGCTGTGGCCGATGGTGCAGTCGTCGCCGATGGTCAGCGGATAGCCGGGATCGACATGGAGGGCGCAGCCGTCCTGCACGTTGCTCCGCTCGCCGATCTCGATCTGATCGTTGTCCGCCCGCAGGACTGCACCGAACCAGATGCTTGCATCGCGTTTGAGACGCACGCGGCCGATCACCACGGCTCCCGGCGCGACCCAGAAATGCTCCTCTTCGGGAAGCTCCGGGACGAGGCCGTCAAAGCTGTAAATCGGCATCTGTCGGCCCTTTCACGTCGTCGAGCGGGAGCGGTCAGCAGTTGCAGCTTCACCCCGCCGCAGTCAAGCGGCGTCGGCAGCGTCGAGATGCTCGCGCAGCATGGCCGCGAGCCCCGGCCGCCAGGACGGCGGCACGATGCCGAAATCGCGCTCGATCTTGCCGCAACCCAGCACCGACCACGCCGGCCGCCGCGCCGGCAGCGTAAGGTCGGCGGTGCGGATCTTGCCGACACGCGGCCGGCGTAACCCCGGACGGATCGCAGCTGCCGCATCGAAGATCGCTTCGGCGAAGCCATGCCACGTCACCGCGCCGCTCCCGGCGAAATGGTAGGTGCCCCAGGTGCGCGCGCCGTCCGCGACCGCGGCGGCGAGCCGCACGATCGCGGCGGCGATGTCTGCGGCCGGGGTCGGGCAGCCGGTCTGGTCGTCGACGACGGCCAGCTCCTCGCGCTCCCCGGCCAGCCGCAGCATCGTCTTCACGAAATTGTGCCCGTGCGCGCCGAACACCCAGGAGGTTCGAACGATCAGATGTTCCGCCAGCGCGGCGCGGACCGCCGCCTCGCCCGCCTCCTTGCTGGCGCCGTAGACGTTGAGCGGTCCGACGGGGTGGTCCTCGCGATAGGGCCGGGGCGCACCGGCGCCGTCGAACGCATAGTCGGTCGAGAGGTGAATCAGCACGGCGCCGCGCCGGGCGCAGGCCGCGGCGAGCGCACCGGCTGCGTCGCGGTTGATGGCGAAGGCCGCCTCCCGCTCGGTCTCGGCGCGGTCGACGGCGGTATAGGCGGCGGCGTTGACGACGAGATCGGCGGCGCTTCCAGCAATCGCCGCATCGGCCGCCACGGCGTTGCTGATGTCGATTTCGGCCCGGGCCGCGCCGGTGACGCGGAAGCCGGCAGGCCACGCCGCACGCACCAGCTCCCGTCCGACCTGCCCGGCGCTCCCCAGGACGAGGACGCGCATCGTCAGCCGCCGGCGGCAGCTGCCGGAGCGGTGGCGGCGAGGCCCAGCCGTCCGCCGCCATAGCGCGACGCGCGGATGCGCTCCCACCACGGACGGTTCTCCAGATACCAGGAGACCGTGCCGCGCAGGCCGCTCTCGAAGGTCTCGCGCGGGACCCAGCCGAGTTCGCGCTCGATCTTGCTCGCGTCCATCGCGTAGCGCTTGTCGTGCCCCGGCCGGTCGGCGACGAAGGTGATGAGATCGGCGTGCTTCCGGTCCCCGGCGCGCGGCGCCATGTCGTCAAGCAGCGCGCAGATCGCCTGAACCACTTGGATGTTGGTCCGCTCGCTGCGTCCGCCGATGTTGTAGCTCTCGCCGATGCGGCCGCGCGTCAGCACGGCGAGCAGCGCCCGCGCGTGGTCGTCCACATGGAGCCAGTCGCGGACGTTGTCGCCGGTGCCGTAGACCGGCAGCGACTCTCCGGACAGCGCCTTCACGATGGTCAGCGGGATCAGCTTCTCGGGAAACTGGAACGGGCCGTAATTGTTCGAGCAGTTGCTGAGCACGACCGGCAGGCCGTAGGTGCCGTGCCATGCCCGCACGAGATGGTCGGACGCCGCTTTCGAGGCCGAGTACGGCGAGTTCGGCTCGTACCGGGTCGTCTCGGTGAAGAGACCGGTCGGACCCAGCGAGCCGAACACCTCGTCGGTCGAGATGTGATGGACGCGGAAGCGCGCGGCGCGCTCCGCCGGCATGCCCCGCCAGTGCCGCAGCGCCGCGTCGAGCAGGATCTGCGTGCCGACGACGTTGGTCTGCACGAAGGCAGCGGGTCCGTCGATCGAGCGGTCGACGTGGGTTTCGGCAGCGAGGTGCATCACCGCGTCGGGATCGTGCCGGGCGAAGATGTCCGCCACATCAACCGCGTCGCAGATGTCGGCCCGCTCGAACCGGTAGCGCGGATGGTCGGCGACCGCATCGAGCGCGTCCGGGTTCGCCGCGTATGTCAGCTTGTCGAGGTTGACGACACGGTGCCCGGTCTCGGCGATCAGCAGGCGCACGACCGCCGAGCCGATAAAGCCGGCGCCGCCGGTGACGAGAATATTCATGCTGGATTGCGGCATTCGGTGAAACACATGCAATGGAAATGTGGCAGCAATGGAATGGATCGGCGGCGCCCGGTCAAGTTTTCGATATTTAACACAGCATTAACCATATTTCTTAATCTTCCCGGCTCCCGCAGATCTGAGGCGTCGCTTCAGCAGCATCTGCGGTTGGGAACCAACAACATTGGCTGGACGGATGAGTTTTGACCCGAATAACCCGACCGCGTCGGGCATGGTGATGACCTTCGACGACGAGTTCAACTCGTCGAGCATCTCCGACGACAGCGCCGCAAACGGTACGAACTGGACCAACCATATCTGGTACGAGCCGCCGAATCCCGGTGCGTTCAATGTATCGGGCGGCGTCCTGAACATCACGCCGACGCAGCCTCCCGGCCAGACGGGCGACAACTACCTGACGACGACCGACAGCCAGGGCAACGGTTGGACCCAGAAATTCGGTTATTTCGAGGCCTCGATCAAGCTGCCGACGGGCGCGGGCACCTTTCCGTCGTTCTTTCTGATCAACAACGCCCACGCGCAGGACGCCTCGCACGTCTCGCCCGAGTACGACATCATGGAGGCGCAGGGAGTCACCGACAATAACGGGTACTGGACGACCCTGCACAAGGACTCCTCGCATCCCGGCGACCAGCAGAATGCCGACAATTATGTGACCACCGGCGATCTCAGCTCGGACTACCATCGCTTCGGCATGCTGTGGGATCCCAATTCGCCGAATATCGACTTCTATCTGGACGGCCATCTCGTCAGGTCGGTGCCGAAGTACGACACGACGGACGACGCCCCGGCGACCATGATCCTCGGCGAGGGCATGGGCGACATGATCGGGTGGAACAAACAGGACGGCGGCACGGCCGGGCATACGGCCCTGCAAGTCGACTGGGTCCACGCCTATCAGTTCAGCGACCAGAACCCGACAGCGGTTGCGTCGGCCAACGATCCGGCAGCGACCGCCTCGCCGGACCCGAGCTCGGCGCCCGCGGCAGATGCGGCTCCGGCGCCGGCCCCTGCGCCCGCTCCTGCCCCAACACCCGCGGAAGACACCGGGGCCGCAGCTGCGGCCCCGACGCCCGACCCGCAGCCGTCGTCCGATCCGGCGACGCCTGCTCCGACACCGACGGCCGATGCCGGCAACGATGGCCACGCCGGCGGCAGCAGCACCGACCACCTGACGCTTCAGGTTTCCGGCGATCACTGGAACGGCGACCCGCAATTCACCGTCAAGGTTGATGGGCAGCAGATCGGCGACACGTACAGCACCACCGCCTCGCACGATGCCGGCGAGTGGCAGAACGTGACGATCGACGGCAACTTCGGCAACGGGCCGCACACTGTCGAGGTCAGCTTTGTCAACGACGCGTGTGGCGGGACGCACGATACCGACCGCGACCTCTATGTCGGCGGCGTCGACATCAACGGCCAGCACGTCGACGGCAACGCGTTCACATCGAACACCGGCGCGATCGGCTACGACAGTCTCGACCCGCATGCCGCGGTGATGGTCGCCAACGGCACCGCGACCTATCCGATCCCGTCTGGTCAGCCGGCGGAAACGTCAGCGGACGCGACCGCACCGGCGGCGACGGCTCCGACGGGCGGCACCGACGCCCAGGCCGCTGCGTCCAACACCCTCGTCCTGAACGTCTCCGGCGACCAGGGCATGGGCGACAACCCGCAGTTCGCCGTTTCGTTGGACGGTCAGCAGATCGGCGACGCCGTCGCCGTGACGGCGTCGCACGACGCCGGGCAGACGCAGGACGTGACGGTCAACCTCGGCGCGGTCGATCCGGCGAAGGCGCACGACCTCTCGATCACCTTCCTCAACGACGCGTTCGGCGGCTCGCACGAGACCGACCGCAACCTCTACGTGCAGGGTCTGGAGGTCAACGGAAAGGCGGTCGACGGCAATGCTTTCGCCGCCAACGATGCCTCGCTCGGCTACGACGCGATCGATCCGCACGCCGCGGTGATGGTCACCAACGGCACCGCTACGTACCACGTGGACGGCAGCGACTACTGGCACCACGCCTGACCGCCGAGACGGAGCGGCTGCGTCGGCGGACGTCGGCTCCGCGATCGGCAAACCGATCTCCTCCCCGGCCGCTTCGTGCGGCCGGGGCGTCCGTCTCGCCGGCTGACCCGCATCGCCGGGAGGGCGTGCGGATGTCGTCAAATTGCCGTTTTCTTGACTCTTTGGCGCAATCCGGAGATTGTATTACCTTGGTGCCGTAGCTCCGATCGCGTTCGTATGCTGGTTTTCCGGGAGGAAAACCAGCTCGGGTTGTCGGCATCAGGATGATCGATCGTCGGCTCTCCGCTCCGCGGGGCTCCGACATAAGAGAGCGACGCATCTTATGACAGCACCTTCGATGCCGAACGGCGACGACCGATCGCCCCCGACCGCAGCCGACGATGCCGGCCGGCCACGCGCAACCGCATCCACCACCAGTCGCCGCTTGCTGCTTCGTGGCGGCATTCCCGCCGTGATGACGCTCGCCAGCCGTCCGGTGCTTGCACATGACGATGGCGGCGGGCGCGGCCCAGCGTGCACCGTCTCCGCGGTTCTCTCGGCGAATCTCTCGAACGCGATCGAGCAGGGACTGAACTGCGGCGTCTCACCCGGATGCTGGAAGAACCTCGCCTATAAGGACGGGAAGTGGCAGAGCACCGGATACGATCCGGATCAGTCCTTCAGCTCCGTGTTCGGTCCCGTACCGGGCGGCAGCAGATGGACGATCGGCACCGGCAGCCTGCACGACGCGCTGGGGGGCAATGTTACGATCACCTGCAAGATCCCGGGTAAGG
>DASWRT010000082.1:0-2135 GCA_036403035.1 Allostellaceae bacterium
AAGGCGTTCGCGACCGTGCAGGAAAGCGGCTGCCAGATCAGCCAGTAAACCCATCTTCGCTCTGCGCTCGCGGCGGGACACGGTCCCGCCGCGGCCGGGCACTTGCCCCTCGGAACGCTGCCGGCAGAATCAGACGCGATCGAGAACCGGCCTAATAGGGATCGCTGAGGAACGCCGCCTTGGCATCGGCATATTCCCGCCGCAGCCGCGCGACGAGATCGGTCACGCTGGGGATGTCGGCGATCGCGCCGACGCCTTGCCCGGCCGACCATACCGTTTTCCAGACTTTCGCCTCGCTCTCGGCCGTGTGCGACCCGCCACCTTCGCCGCCGGCCTTCGCCTTGTAGCCTCCCGGCTTCGCCGGAAGATCGTCCGGGTCCAGGCCGGCCGCGCGCACGCTCGACCGCAGGAAGCTGCCGGGAATGCCTGAGATCGCCGGCGTGTAAACGATGTCGGCGGCGGCGCCGTCGAGGATCATCTGCTTGTACTCCGGCGGCGCCATGCTTTCCCGTGTCGCGATGAAGCGCGTGCCGAGATAGGCGAGGTCGGCGCCGAGCAGGCGCGCCGCGGCGATCGACCTTCCATCGGTCAGCGCTCCGGCGAGCACGATCGTTCCCTTGAAGAAGCGCCGTACCTCCGGCAGCAGCGCGAACGGGCTCAGCGTTCCGGCATGGCCGCCAGCCCCGGCGCACACCAGGATCAGCCCGTCGACGCCGGCCTCCGCCGCCTTTTCGGCATGGCGCAGAGTCGTCACGTCATGGAAGACGAGCCCGCCGTAACGGTGCACGGCTTGCACGAGGTCGGCGACGGCGCCGAGCGAGGTGATGACTAGCGGCACCCTATGCCTGACGCACAGCTCCAGGTCCGTCTGCACGCGGGGGTTGCTGCGGTGGACGATCAGATTGACGCCGTACGGTGCGACCGGCGGCGCGCGGTCGATCCCCGCCCGCCCGGCCTCGGCGGCCCTCAGCGCGTCGCCGATCGACGCGAGCCATTCCTCGAAGCCCTCGCTGCTGCGCTGGTTCAGCGCCGGGAAAGTGCCGACGACGCCCGCACGGCAAGCGGCGACGACCAACTCGGGACCGGACACCAGGAACATCGGCGCTGCAATTGCGGGCAGCGCCAGCTTGCCGTGCAGGCTGGCGGGAAGCGGCATGGCTGGACCTCTCGCGACGATGACGATGCGGGCCGGCCAAGAGTTATGCCGCCCTCGGCGACGCTACGGAACGGGTGAACGCCGCGTCAATGCGCCGCGGCGGATGCGCAACATTTCCAAGCGGAGCGGGACGTCCGGCAATCGGCTGTCGCTGTTGCTGGCCATCAATCGCGCCCGGCCGGGTGGCCTGTTGCCGCGTTCGGCAGCAGGCATCGCGCGCAGCTTCGGACCTCATTGCCGCTTTTTTGTGCGCTGCGGAAAATGCAAACGAATACATGCCTAAACAATAGGCTAATTATCGTGCGCTGCAACATGACAGCCGCAATCCCGTCCCAATTCGCTGCCGGAAGGAGTTGGCACGCTTCTTGGTTGAGCCTTGCCGATACGGTCCGACGGCGCCTGCCGGACCGCCGGCTATCGCGCGATCGCCGGTTCGGCAGGCGCCGTCTCCTTGGAGGACGACATGAAGGTCATGAATACGAAAAGACCGCTGCTGGGCGGCGCTCTCGGCGCGTTGCTGCTCAACGCCTGCCTTGCCTTCGCGGCGCATGCTCAAGACGCCGCGGCTGCTGCTGCGGCTCCTGCGGCGGCGGCGCCCGTGGCGTCCGGCATCAACAGCGGCGACACCGCGTGGATGCTGACGTCGACGGCGCTGGTGCTGATGATGACGATCCCGGGGCTGGCGTTGTTCTACGGCGGCATGGTGCGCAAGAAGAACGTGCTGGCGACGGTGATGCAGAGCTTCGCGATCACCTGCCTGGTCACCGTGCTGTGGACGGTGCTCGGCTACAGCCTCGCCTTCACCGAGGGCTCGCCCTACATCGGCGGGCTCGGCCGCCTGGTGCTCGCCGGGATGGGCCTGGACGCGGTCAACGACCTCGCCAAGACGATCCCGGAATCGGTCTACATGACCTACCAGATGACGTTCGCGATCATCACCCCGGCGCTGATCTGCGGCGCCTTCGCCGACCGCATGAAG
>DASWRT010000083.1:0-5425 GCA_036403035.1 Allostellaceae bacterium
GATGGCTCCGGCACGCCCGCGATGGACGCCGACATCGCGATCCGCGGCGACCGCATCGCCGCGGTCGGCCACGTGCCGGCTGGCAGCGGCCGCCACGAAATCGACGCCGCCGGGCGGACGGTCGCGCCCGGCTTCATCGACGTGCATACGCACGACGACCGCGCCCTGCTCGCGACGCCGGGCATGGCGGCGAAGGTCAGCCAGGGCGTCACGACGGTGATCGTCGGCAATTGCGGAATCAGCCTCGCGCCGCTCGTCCCTGGCGCGGACGGCGGCGGCGAACTGGTGCCGCCGCTCGACCTGATCGGCGAGCGCGGCGATTTCCGCTATGCGCGCTTCGCCGACTACCTCGCAACGCTGGACGCGGCGCCGCCCGCGGTCAACGCCGCCTGCCTCGTCGGGCACGCGACGCTGCGGGTCGGCGCGATGCGCGACCTCGGCCGGCCGGCGGACGGGCGCGAGCTGGCGGTGATGAAGGAGCGGCTCGCCGAGGCGCTCGATGCCGGCGCGATCGGGATGTCGAGCGGACTCTATTACGCTCCGGCGATGCCGGCGCCGCGCGAGGAGATGACGGCATTGGTGTCGCTGCTGCGGCCGGCCGGCGCGATCTACACGACGCACATGCGCGACGAGGCGGACGGCGTCATGGACAGCCTGGAGGAAACGTTCGGCACCGCCGCTGACGCGGGCGGCGTGCCGGTCGTCGTGTCGCACCACAAGGTCGTCGGCAAGCGCAATTTCGGCCGCACGCGCGAGACGCTGCCGCGCATCGCCGCGGCGGTCGCCGGGCAGGCGGCCGCGCTCGACGCCTATCCTTACCACGCCTCCTCGACCGTGCTGCGCGCCGAAATGATCCCGGTCGCGCTGAAGATCCTGATCACTTGGTCGAAGAGCCATCCGGAGCAGACCGGCCGCACGCTCGCCGAGATCGCCGAGGCGTGGGGCGTGAGCCAGGAAGACGCCGCGGCGCGGTTGCAGCCGGCGGGCGCCATCTACTGGTCGATGGACGAGGAGGACGTGCGCCGCGTGCTCGCCTTCGAGCATACCATGATCGGCTCGGACGGGCTGCCGCACGACAGCCACCCGCACCCGCGCCTCTGGGGCTCGTTCCCGCGCGTCCTCGGCCATTACAGCCGCGAGGTCGGGCTGTTCCCGCTGGAGGAGGCGGTGCGGCGCATGACCGGGCTCCCCGCCGCCCGGTTCGGGTTGACCGGACGCGGCCGGATCGCGCCGGGCGCCTATGCGGATATCACCGTGTTCGACCCGGCGACCGTGATCGACCGTGCGACCTTCGCCGACCCGGCGACGCCGGCCGCCGGGATCGATCTCGTGCTGGTCAACGGCACGCCGGTCTGGCGCGACGGCGCCGCGACCGATGCCCGCCCCGGCCGCGCGTTGCGCCGGCAGGCGATGCAGGCGGAAGCCGTCACGCAGAATTAGCCGCTCGGGGGAATTCACGCAGGGAACGGCGTTTTCCCTATGCGGGCTTTGCTCAGCGCCACCCGCATGCAATCCAGGAGAGACGCCGTGACAAAAACCCCCGATGCCGAGGACGTCGACACACCGAAGCAAGGCAAAGCCGATCCTGCGTCGACGACGGTGGGCGGCGCCGAAGCGCAGCCAGCGAACCGCTTCCGCGAGCAGGCGGACGCGCCCACCATCCGGACGCTGGCGAGCGGCGCCTATGGCATCAAGCGGCGTCAGGATTCCGGCAACTCGGACACCGCTGACGGTGCCGATCCGGCACCCGGCACCGGCAAGGCCGGCGGAGGAAGCTGAGCGAGCCGGAAGCTGAGCGAGCCTACCGCCCACCGGCGCCCTTCCTATATACGACCGCGACGAGGCGGACGGAGGCGTCGGACGGGCGATGGCGTGGATCTATCTGGCGGCGGCAGGGCTGCTCGAAGTGGGCTGGGCGATCGGGCTCAAATACACTGAGGGCTTCACCAAGCTGCTGCCGAGCGTATTGACCGGCGCCGCGATGGTCGGCAGCATGCTCCTGCTCTCGCTAGCCGTGCGTACGCTGCCAATCGGCACCGCCTACGCCGTCTGGGTCGGGATCGGCGCATTCGGGACGGCCCTCCTCGGCATCGTCCTTTTCGGCGAGCCCCGCGACGTCCTGCGCGTGTTCTTCCTCGTGCTGCTCGCGGTCTCGATCGTCGGCCTGAAGCTCAGCACGACCGGAGAAGGCGCCTGACCGGCGCCGCTGCCGTCACCGCTTCCCTCGCGCGTTGACCGGCCAGATCTCCTCCAGCGTGTCGCCGCGCAGCACGTGGTAGACGTCGTGCAGGTTGACGGTCGGGTCGCAGTGGGGCGTCATCCATTCGACGCGGTCGCCGAGGTCGGGCGGCGCCGCGCCCGGCGCCAGCACGAGCTTGCCGTGCTCGTCGCCGAACCGCTCGTAGCGGCTGCCGGCCGGCGCGCCTGACAGCAGCTCCGGCTGCGGTCCGTCGGTCGCGAAGCATTTGAGGCCGCCGTCGACGCTGACGAAGCCCATCGGCGCGGCATTGACGCTGACCACGGCGGTCTGGACGAACAAAGCCGTCTCGAACGGCGGGCCGTTGCGGCCGTCCGCCATCACCTGCTGGTACTCGACGTCCATGAAGACGTAGGACCCGCATTGCAGCTCGGTGAAGACATGCGCCTCGGGATCGAGGTCGAAGGTGCCGGTGCCGGCGCCGGTGACGATCTCGATCGACGCGCCGATGTCGCGGGCACGCGCCACCAGCGCCGCCAGCCGGTCGAGCCGTTCCAGCGCGACGCGACGCCGCTCCTCGCGGCCGGCGATGTGCTGGACGTTGCCGGAGTAATGCTGGATTCCGCGCAGCCGCAGCCCCTCCGCCGCCATCGCCTGCCGCGCCAGCGCGAGCAGCGACGCCTCGTCGGCGACCCCGGTGCGGTGATAGCCGGCCGCGCAGTCGATCAGCACGTCGAGCTGCTTGCCCCATTTCTGCGCCGCCGCATCGAGGTCCGCGAGGTTCCGCGGATGGTCGACGACGACCATCAGCCCGTCATGGGCGCAGCCGTTCAGCGCGGCGAGCCGGGCGATCTTGACCGGCGTCACAACCGGCGACGTGACGAGCACCCCCTTGATGCCGCCGCGCACCATCACCTCGGCCTCTCCGAGCGTCGCGCAGGAGATGCCGATCGCGCCGGCCTCCTGCTGGAGCTTGGCGACGCGGACGGATTTGTGCGTCTTGGCGTGCGGGCGCAGTCCGAGCCCGATGGCGGCGGCGTGCGCCGCCATCGCGGCGATGTTGCGGTCGAGCGCGTCGCGATCGATGCAGAGCGCCGGTGTGTCGAGCAGCGACCGGCTGCCGGGCACCCCGACAAGATGTGCGTTCGGGCCGAGGGAGTAATCGGTCATCGCGGCAGCTCCGCCAATATCTCTCTCCGACAATCCATCTGACGGCACGGCACGGCACGCGCCGGCCGCGGGTGAGCCTTGCTTTCCGCAGCCCGGCGTCAAGGGGCAAACCGTGGCCTGAGCGCAAGAGCGTCGTCCCGCCCCGCCCGCACCGGCTGGTCGTGGGCAGGACGGCGGAGACCGCAGTTTAGCGGGAGATGCCGGGGTATGTCCGACTTGAAATCCGCGATGCGCGGGTTGCAGAATTCCGCAATCGGAAGTGGCGGCGCGATATCGCGCCCCCGGCCCGAACGGAACGCGGGAGAACCTTGTGGGCGCCTGGAGCCGCTTCCTTGCCGCCGCCGTCCTGTCGGCCGCCCTTGCCGGCTGCATGCCGCCTCCGCCCGCCTCCGAGGGGCCGGTCGCCTACCCCGCCGACGTACGCACGATCGGCGGATACCGGATCGAGGTCCGCAACCTGTTCGAGCGCAAGAGCGCCGGCGGCGGCGATGCCGGCGGTGAAGCGGCGGAGGACGAACCGCTCGACCGCCAGGAGCTGCGCATCCTCCGCGGCGGCCAGGAATTGGCGAAGGTCGAGGACGCCAAGATCGACTATTTCGGCGGCGCGCTCAGTGACTTCGACCGCAGCGACAAGCGCAACCTCGTGCCCGCCATCGGCGGCAGCGTCACCGGCGCGGCCGAGCCGGAGCTGGCCGTCGAAAGCTACTCCGGCGGCGCGCATTGCTGCACGACGGTCCATCTCTTCAGGCTGGGCGCCGAACGGCCCCAGCCGCTGGGCACGATCGAGGGCGGCAACTTCCCCGTGGCGTTCCGGCAGCTCGACAAGGATCCGGCGCTGGAGGCGGCGACGTACGACAACGCCTTCGCCTATTGGAAGGCGAGCTTCGCCGAGTCGGTGGCGCCGCCGGTGATCCTGAAGTTCGATCCGGCCTCGGAGCGGTACCGCTTCGCGTCGGCGCTGATGCGCGCCCCGGCGCCGAACGCTGCGGCGCTGAAGCGGAAGGCGCAGGCGATCCGCCGCGACCGGCAGTGGAAGCAGCGCGGGGACGGCGACGAGAACATCCCGCCCGCGCTGTGGGACGAGATGCTGACGCTGATCTATTCCGGTAATGGCGCTGCGGCGGATGCGCTGTTGCGGCAGGCATGGCCGCGCGACGCGACGACGCGCGCGGTTTTCCGGCATGAGCTGATCGACTGCCAGCTTCGGCGCAGCATGTACTGGCCGGACATTGCCGCGATAAACAACTGGCGGGCCGATCCGCCGGGCGCGGACTGCCCCGACTAGAGATCCGTGCCGGCGTAGATCGCGTCGAAGCCGAGCGTCGCGCCGACGGACTCAAGCTCGACGCGGCCTTCGGTCTGCGACGTGACGATCCAGGCGGTCCCAGCACGCCGCCAAAGCTGTACCTCGCGCGCCGCGGACGAGATGAGCAGGATCTCGCGGATACTCTCGATCGCGCAGTAGTCGGGAACCTTGCGCCCGCGGTCGTGCGTCTCGGTCGACGGCGACAGCACCTCGACGATCAGTGTGGGCGAAGGCACGTGAACCGTGCCCGATGGCGGAGCGCAGGTCACGGCCAGATCGGCTTGATAGTAGGTATCGCCAAGATCGGGAATCCGTATGCCAGCTCTTATGAGGATGCGCCAAGGCCGCTGAAGCTGGTTGCCGACCGCAATACCGACACTGGCCACAAGCGCTCCGTGGCGTTCGGAAAAACGCTCCATCGGCATGATCTCGCCCGTGACCAACTCGTAGAGACGGTCCGTCCCGTCATCCCATGACAGGAACTCGTCCACCGTCATCCGCTTAGAGTTGTTCATGCCACAACTATAACGTGTTCAGCATGAGCGGAGAAAGCGCGCTTACGCAGCTCCCGCACCCGCGAACGCCGCGGGCTCGACCTCGCGCAGATGGCAGGCGACGTGGTGGCCGGGGCGGACCTCCAGCATCGGCGGCTCCTCGGCGCGGCAGCGCTCGAAGGCGTAGGGACAGCGCGTGTGGAAGCGGCAGCCCGACGGCGGGTTGATCGGGCTGGGGATGTCGCCCTTGAGGATGAT
>DASWRT010000084.1:0-28643 GCA_036403035.1 Allostellaceae bacterium
GAGGAGTTCCGCACGCGCAGCCAGATGTTCATCGAGGCCCTCGACATCGACGACGTGATTGCCCACCTGCTGGTCACCGAGGGCTTCACCTCGGTCGAGGAGGTCGCCTATGTTCCGACCGAGGACCTCGCCGGCATCGAGGGCTTCGACGAGGATGTGGCGGCCGAGCTGCAGGAGCGTGCGCGGCAGTTCCTCGCCGAGCAGAACGAACGGCTGGAGGCCCGCCGCCAGGAGTTGGGCGTCGAGGATGCGCTGGCCGAGCTGGAAGGGCTTACCCCAGCGATGCTGGTGGCGCTCGGCGAGAAGGGCGTGAAGACGCTCGACGATCTGGCCGACCTTGCCGGCGACGAGCTGGTCGAGATGGTCCAGGGTTCGGCCAAGCTGTCGCAGGACGAGGCGAACGAGATCATCATGGCGGCCCGTGCGCACTGGTTCAGCGATGAAGCGACGGTCGTGGGAGCACCGGGCGACGCCGCGCGGTAACGCCGCCGCAGGCGCCGCCGCCGAACCGGCGGCGGCATCGGCCCCTGCGGGCGGGCCGATGCGCCGCTGCATCGCGACGATGGCGGTGCGGCCGCGGCACGAATTGCTCCGCTTCGTCGTCGCACCCGACGGCAGGCTCGTTCCGGATGTCGAGGGACGGCTGCCGGGACGGGGTTTGTGGTTGACGCCGCGACGCGATATAGTCGCGCAGGCGGCGGCGAAGAAGGTATTCTCGCGCGCTGCCCGGCAGCCCGTGATCGTGCCCGAGGACCTTGCGCAGCGTGCCGAGGCGCTGCTGGTGCGCCGTTGCGGAGAGCTGGTCGGGCTCGCGCGGCGCGCCGGTGCCGCCGTCGCCGGCTACGAGAAGGTACGCGAGGCGTTGCGCGCGGGTCGCGTCGGCGTCCTGCTCGCCGCGTCGGACGGCGCCGCCAACGGCCGCGACAAGCTGCGCGCCCTGGCGCCGGCGCTGCCGCTGGTGGAGGTGCTGACCGGCGCCGAGCTGGGCGCGGCGTTCGGCAGGGATCATGCGGTGCACGGCGCCATCGCGCCGGGGCGCCTCGCCGAGCATCTGTTGCGCGAAAGCGCCCGCCTCGCCGGCTTCAGGACGGCGACTCCGGCAGTCACGCCGGGGGCGGCATCGGACACATGAGAATGGCGGCGCGGCGCCGCGACGGAAGGTAATGGTAACCGGATCGATATGACCGACAGGAACGAACAGGAACAGAAGCGCCCGCTCAGCCTCGGCTCACGCAGCGGCGGCCGGCTGGAGTTGCGCAAGCCGATCGAGACCGCGCAGGTGCGTCAGAGCTTCCCGCATGGCCGGTCGAAGACCGTGACCGTCGAGGTCCGCAAGAAGCGCGTTCTGACCCCGGGGGGCGGCGATCGCCCCGAGGGCGGCGGACCGGCATCGTCGGATGCGCCGGCGCGCGAGGCCGGGCGGACGCCGTCCGCCGGGTCGTCGTCGGCGCCGGTGCGGCGTCCCGTCGTGATGCCGGCGGCACGCACCCTCACCGCGGAGGAGCGCGAGGGCCGTCTGCGTGCGCTCGAAGGCGCCCGCCGCGCCGACGAGGAGGCGCGCCGCCGTCAGGAGGCCGAGGCCGCCCGGCGTCAGGAAGAGGAGTCCCGTCGGCGGCAGGAGGAGGAATCCCGCCGCCGCGAGGAGGAGCTGCGCCGCCGCGCCGAAGAAGAGGCCGTGGCCAGGAAGCGCGCCGAGGAAGACGCCGTCGCGCGCAAGCGGGCCGACGAGGAAACCGCCCGGAAGAGCGTCGAGGAGGAGAAGTCCCGGCGCGAGATGGCGGAGCGCGCCGGCAAGGCGGCGGCGGCGAAGGTCGCTGCGCTCACCGCGGCGGGCAAGGTCAAGCCGGTCGAGGAGGAGCCCGAGGAGGCTGCGCCGGCGACGGCGGCGGCTCCTGCGGCGGTGACGCCGCTGCGGCGCGGTCCGCGTCCGGAAATCGCGAAGAAGCCGCCGGTCCCGGTCCGCCGCGAAGAGCCGCGGCGCCGGGGCAAGCTGACGGTCACGCGTGCGCTCACCGCCGAGGAGGGCGAGCGCATGCGCAGCCTTGCCTCGGTGCGCCGCGCCCGGGAGAAGCAGCACCGCCAGCATCACACGGGTGAGGTCCAGAAGGTCGTGCGCGAGGTCGTGGTTCCGGAAAGCATTACTGTTCAGGAGCTTGCCAACCGCATGGCCGAACGCGGCGCCGACGTGATCAAGGCGTTGATGCGCATGGGCGTGATGGCGACCATCAACCAAGTGCTCGATCCCGACACGGCGGAACTGCTGGTCAACGAATTCGGCCACAAGCTGAAGCGCGTCGCCGAGGCCGACGTCGAAATCGGCCTGAAGGGCGATGCCGACGATCCCGACAATCTCGAACCACGTCCGCCGATCGTGACGATCATGGGCCATGTCGACCATGGCAAGACGTCGCTGCTCGACGCGCTCCGCCATACCGACGTGGTAAGCGGCGAAGCCGGCGGCATCACGCAGCACATCGGTGCCTATCAGGTGCAGCTCGAAGGCGGTCACCGGATCACCTTTATCGACACGCCGGGCCACCAGGCCTTTACGGCGATGCGCGCCCGCGGCGCCAACGTCACCGATATCGTCATCCTGGTGGTGGCGGCGGACGACGGCATCATGGAGCAGACGGTCGAGGCGATCCGCCATGCCAAGGCCGCTCAGGTGCCGATGATCGTCGCGATCAACAAGATCGACAGGCCGGACGCCAACCCGGACCGTGTGCGGCAGGAGCTGCTGCAGCACGAGATCGTGGTCGAGAAGCTCGGCGGCGACGTTCTCGACGTCGAGGTGTCGGCGCTGAAGGGCACCAATCTCGACAAGCTGCAGGAAGCGATCCTGCTGCAGGCCGAGATCCTCGACCTCAGGTCCAATCCGGGCCGCCTCGCGGAAGGCACGGTCATCGAAGCGAAGCTGGAACGCGGCCGCGGCGCGGTCGCGACCGTCCTGATCCAGCGCGGCACCCTTCGGGTTGGCGACATCTTCGTCACCGGCGACGAGTGGGGCCGCGTCCGCGCCCTCATCGACGACCGCGGCCAGAATCTGCGCGAGGCCGGGCCGGCGATGCCGGTCGAGGTGCTCGGACTCAACGGCGCGCCGCTCGCCGGCGACGACTTCTCGGTCGTCGACACCGAGAGCCGCGCCCGCGAGATCACCGAGTTCCGCCAGCGCCGCCGTCGCGACAAGACGGCCGCCGCCGGTGCGCGCGGCACGCTGGAGCAGATGTTCTCGCAGATCGCCGCCGGTGTTGCAAAGGAGCTGCCGGTCGTCGTCAAGTCGGACGTGCAGGGCTCGCTGGAGGCGATCACCGCCTCGCTGGAGAAGCTCTCGACGAACGAGGTCGCGGTGCGCGTGCTGCACGCCGCGGTCGGCGGCATCAACGAGAGCGACGTGATCCTGGCGAAGGCGTCGAACGCCCTGATCATCGGCTTCAATGTCCGCGCCAACCCGCAGGCTCGCGATCTGGCGCGGCGCGACAACATCGAGATCCGCTACTACTCGATCATCTACAACGTGATCGACGACGTGAAGGCGGCGCTTTCGGGCATGCTGTCGCCGACTCTGCGCGAGCGGTTCCTCGGCAATGCCGAGATCCGCGAGGTGTTCAACATCACCAAGGCCGGCAAGGTCGCCGGCTGCATGGTGACGGAAGGCCAGGTGAAGCGCGGCGCGAAGGTGCGGTTGCTGCGCGACAACGTGGTGATCCACGAAGGCAGCCTGAAGACCCTTAAGCGCTTCAAGGACGAGGTGCGCGAGGTCAAGGAAGGCTACGAGTGCGGCATGGCGTTCGAGAACTACGACGACATCAAGATCGGCGACGTGATCGAATGCTTCGAAGTGGAGGAGGTGGCGCGGACGCTGTAGTAGCCCGCGCCCCGGCTTACCCTCCACTCCGAATGGCCCTCCACTCCGAATGACGGACGCGGGCCGGGATGTATCCCGGCCCGCCGGTCCAACGAAATCGACCCATGTCGAGACGTCACGATTCCTCTCCGCGCGACGGGCGAACCGCGAGCCAGCGCCAGCTTCGCGTCGGCGAAGAGCTGCGCCATGCGCTGGCGCGCATCCTCGAACGCCACGAGCTGCGCGACCCGGGCCTCCAGGATGCGACGATCACCGTCACCGAGGTCCGCATCAGCCCGGATCTGCGCAACGCCACCGCCTACGTGATGCCGCTCGGCGGCGCGCATGTGCCGGACATCCTCGCCGGCCTGCGGCGCAGCGCCGGCTATCTGCGGAGCGCCGTGGTGCGCGAGGTCAACCTCCGGCACGCTCCGGCGCTCAGCTTCGCAATCGACACCTCGTTCGAACACGCCAGCCGCATCGACGCCTTGCTGCATCGGCCGGAGGTGCAGCGCGACCTCGATCAGGACCCGGACGGGCCCGGTGACGACGACGGTGGCGGGAAGCCGGACGGCGACGAGAAGCCGACGGGCGGAGGCGACGACCGCGGGCACGATGGCGCGTAGACGGAAGGGGACGCCGATCCACGGCTGGATCGTGCTCGACAAGCCGCTGGGCATGAGTTCCAGCCAGGCAGTCGGCGCGGTGCGCCGCCTCATGGGCGCGATGAAGGCGGGGCACGGCGGCACGCTCGATCCGCTGGCGTCCGGCATCCTGCCGATCGCGCTCGGCGAGGCGACGAAGACGGTCGCCTGGGCGATGGCGGGGCGCAAGACGTACCGCTTCACCGTGCGCTGGGGCGAGGCGCGGACCACCGAGGATGCGGAGGGTGCGGTGACGGAGACCAGTCCGCACCGCCCCGGCCGCGCCGCGATCGAGGCCGCGCTGCCGCGGTTCACCGGCTGCATCATGCAGCGGCCGCCGGTCTATTCGGCGATCAAGGTCGGCGGCGCGCGCGCCTATGCGCTGGCCCGCGCCGGCGAGGCGGCGGGAACGGAAGCGGCGGCGGAGATCGAGCTGGCGCCGCGCCCGGTCGAGATCGAGAGTTTCCGGCTGCTCGCGATTCGGGACGAGAACCATGCCGAGTTCGAGACGAGGGTCGGCAAAGGGACCTACATCCGCGCGCTCGCTCGCGATCTCGCATTGGCGCTGGGGACGGTCGGCTATGTCGCTGCATTGCGCCGCGCTTCGGTCGGTCCGTTCGACGAAAAGGTCGCGATTTCACTGGATAAACTGACGTCCCTCGGGCATAGTGCCGCCGCTTTAGGGCACCTGCTTCCGATCGAGACCGCGCTGGACGACATCCCGGCACTGGCCCTGACGGAAGCCGAGGCATACCGCCTGCGTTGCGGCCAAGCCGTAACGCCGATGCGTCCGCCGGAGCGGGCGCGACTCGATCAACTCGGCAACGGGGTGATGGTCCGCGCGAAGACCGGCGGGATGCTGGTCGCGCTCGCCGAGACCGATGCGGGATGGCTTCGCCCGGTGCGTGTCATCAACCCCTGATCACTGGAGACTGCCGATGTCGATCACAGCCGAGCGCAAGCAGGAGCTGATTCGCGACTATTCCCGCGGCGAGAGCGATACCGGATCGCCGGAGGTGCAGGTCGCGATCCTCAGCGAACGGATCCGCAACCTCACCGAGCACCTCGGATCCCACAAGAAGGATTTCCACTCGCGCCGCGGCCTCCTCGTGATGGTCGGTCAGCGCCGCAGCCTGCTCGATTATCTCCGCAAGAAGGACCAGGGGCGGTACGAGTCCCTGATCGAGCGGCTCGGCCTGCGCCGCTGAACGTTCCGGCGCCGCCGGCGGCAGATATGCGCGACGATCGAGCCGCGCGCTGCCTGCCTCGCCGGCGCCGCCAGCATAGTACCGGACTTTGCGCGGTCGCCTGGCCTTGCCGGGCGGCCGCAGCCACATAAGCACAGGCAGGCCGCGCGGCGCCCGACCGGCCGCGCCGGCAATGGATTTTTCAAGGCGTCGACGCGCCGGAACGGCGCTCCGTCTCAAGAGTGTCTGAAGAAGGGAAGAGAGAAATGTTCGACGTGTTCCGCAAGGAATTGATGTGGGGCGGAAGGCGGCTGGTTCTGGAGACCGGCAAGATCGC
Organism: Allostellaceae bacterium; assembly: GCA_036403035.1. Lineage (GTDB taxonomy): Bacteria > Pseudomonadota > Alphaproteobacteria > ATCC43930 > CGMCC-115725 > DASWRT01. The sequence continues at coordinate 6,013 of DASWRT010000084.1, forward strand.
CCGGCAGGCCGATGGCGCCGTGATGGCGACGTACGGCGAGACGACCGTGCTGTGCACGGCGGTGGCGATGAAGCACGCGAAGCCCGGCCAGGACTTCTTTCCGCTCACGGTGAACTATCAGGAGAAGAGCTTCGCGGCCGGCAAGATCCCGGGCGGCTTCTTCAAGCGCGAGGGGCGGCCCTCCGAGAAGGAGACGCTGGTCTCGCGCCTCATCGACCGTCCGATCCGCCCGCTCTTCGCGCCGGGCTTCCTCAACGAGACCCAGGTGGTCTGCACGGTCCTGAGCCATGACCTGGAGAACGACCCGGACATCGTCGCGATGGTCGGCGCCTCGGCGGCGCTGACGCTCTCGGGCATTCCGTTCATGGGCCCGATCGGCGGTGCGCGCGTGGGCTATATCGGCGGCCAGTACGTATTGAACCCGCGCCTCGACGAGATGCCGAACTCGGCGCTCGACCTCGTTGTCGCCGGCACGCAGGAAGGCGTGCTGATGGTCGAGTCGGAGGCGAAGGAACTCTCCGAGGACGTGATGCTCGGCGCCGTGATGTTCGGCCATCAGCAGTTCCAGCCGGTGATCCAGGCGATCATCGATCTGGCTGAGACCTGCGCCAAGGAGCCATGGGACATGGCGCCGGCGTTCCCGCTCTACGAGAAGGTCGAGGCGACCCTGCGCGAGCGGCTGGCCGGCGATATCCAGGCCGCCTATGGCGAACAGCAGAAGCAGGCGCGCAGCAATGCGATCGACGCCGCGCGCGCGAAGATCGCAGAGCTGTTCGAGAGCGACGAGGAGCGTGCCATCGCCGGCAAGCTCTTCAAGAAGCTCGAGAAGGACATCGTTCGCGGCGACATCCTGAAGCATGGCCGCCGCATCGACGGCCGCGATACGAAGACGGTCCGTCCGATCACCGCCGAGGTCGGCCTGCTCCCGCGCGCTCACGGCTCGGCTTTGTTCACTCGCGGCGAGACGCAGGCTGTGGTCGTCACGACGCTCGGCACCGGGCAGGACGAGCAGATCATCGACGCGCTCGAGGGCGAATATCGCTCCAACTTCATGCTGCACTATAACTTCCCGCCCTATTCGACGGGCGAGGCCGGCCGCATGGGCTCGCCGGGCCGCCGCGAGATCGGCCACGGCAAGCTCGCATGGCGCGCCGTGCGCCCGTTGCTGCCGGAGAAGGACAACTTCCCGTACACGATCCGCGTCGTCTCCGAGATCACGGAGTCGAACGGTTCCTCTTCGATGGCCTCGGTCTGCGGCGCCTCGCTGTCGCTGATGGATGCGGGCGTTCCGCTGAAGCAGCCGGTCGCCGGCATTGCGATGGGCCTGATCAAGGAGCAGGACGGGTTCGCTGTGCTGTCCGATATCCTCGGCGACGAGGATCATCTCGGCGACATGGACTTCAAGGTGGCCGGCACCGCCGAAGGCGTCACCGCGCTGCAGATGGACATCAAGATCACATCGATCACCGAGGAGATCATGCGGATCGCGCTCGGCCAGGCGAAGGACGGTCGCATCCACATTCTCGGCGAGATGTCGAAGGCGCTGACCGACGCCCGTGAAGGTGTCAGCAGCAACGCGCCGCGCATCACCACGATCACGATTCCGAAGGACAAGATCCGCGAGGTCATCGGGTCGGGCGGCAAGGTGATCCGCGAGATCTGCGAGACGACCAACACCAAGATCGACATCGAGGACGACGGCACGATCAAGGTTGCAGCGACGGACAGCGAGGCGGCGAAGCGCGCGATCGAGTGGATCAAGGGCATCGTCGCCGAGCCGGAGCTGGGCGTGGTCTACAACGGCAAGGTCGTGAAGACCGTCGATTTCGGCGCCTTCGTGAACTTCCTCGGATCGCGTGATGGCCTCGTCCATATCAGCGAGCTGGCGCCGCAGCGCGTCGGCAAGGTGACCGACGTGGTCAAGGTCGGCGATCAGGTGAAGGTCAAGGTTCTCGGCTTCGACGACCGCGGCAAGGTCAAGCTGAGCATGAAGCAGGTCGATCAGGCGACCGGCCAGGACCTGACCGCGAACCACGAGAGCAACGCGGCGCAGTGACGGCTGCTGCTACGGCGGCGGCGGTTGCGATGACGTCCGGTTTGACACCCTCGGACCTGCCGGCCGTGATCGGCCATCGGGGCGCGGCCGCGCTGGCGCCGGAGAACACGATCTCCGGCTTCCGCGCGGCGCGCGATGCCGGGGCTTCGTGGGTCGAGTTCGACGTCCGGCTGGCCGGCGGCGGGCGCTGCGTGCTGCTGCACGACGAGACCGTCGACCGCACCACCGATGGACGCGGACGCGCCGCAGACCTCGACATCGAGGCGCTACGCAAGCTCGATGCAGGCAGCTGGTTCGCACCGCGTTTCGCGGGGGAGCCCGTGCCGGCCTTCGAGGACGCGCTCGACGCCATCCTGGACCTGGGTCTCGGCGCCAATATCGAGATCAAGGCCGGGCCCGGCGCCGCGGCGGAGACCGGACGCGCGGTTGCGTGCATCGCCGCCGCGCGGTGGCCGGCGCATCTGCCGCCGCCGCTGCTGTCGAGCTTCAGCGAGGACGCGCTGGCGGCGGCGCGCGACGCAGCGCCGGAACTTCCCCGCGGCATCCTTTTCGACGTCGTGCCGCCGGATTGGCGGCGGCGGGCCGACCGGCTCGGCTGCATCAGCGTGCATGCCGACCACCGCCGCATCCACTCGTCGCTTGTCGATGAGATTATTGCAGCTGGCTTTCCAATCCTTACATACACTGTAAACGATACCCATACAGCTACGCGTTTGCGCGAATGGGGCATCTCGTCGATCATTACCGATCATCCAGACCGGCTCGCGCCGATTGCCGCGGCCGGTTCGCGCACATGATGCAGATGACGGGTCCGTATGCACGGCGCGGATGCCGATGCCGATGGAATCGGGCGCAGCCGAAGGAGCAATGACGTGCCGATAACTCTCAACGCGCTGATGCTGTCCGGACGAGAGGTCCTGCCGCTCGTGGAGGGCGGGAAAGGAATCTCCGTCTCGAACGGTGAAAGCTCGGGCGCTTGGGCGGCCTCGGGCGGCGTCGGGACGTTCTCCGGGGTGAACGCGGACTACGTCGACGAGGCCGGCCGTCCGGTCGAGCAGCTGTATCACGGCAAGACCCGCTCCGAACGTCATGACGAACTGATCGCGCACGCGATCAGGGGCGGCATCCATCAAGCCCAGGTAGCATATGAGCGGGCCGGCGGCGAAGGCCGGGTGCACATGAACGTGCTATGGGAGATGGGTGGCGCCGAGCGCGTGCTGCATGGGGTGCTGGAAGGGGCGAAGGGCCTCATCCACGGCATCACCTGCGGCGCCGGCATGCCGTATCGGGTCGCCGAGATCGCGGCGAAGTACGGCGTCTACTACTACCCGATCGTCTCGTCCGCCCGCGCCTTCCGGGCTCTCTGGAAGCGCGCCTATAGCCGCTTCGGCGAATGGCTCGGCGGCGTCGTCTATGAGGATCCGTGGCTTGCCGGCGGCCATAACGGGCTGTCGAACAGCGAGGATCCGAACCGTCCGGAGGCGCCGTTCCCGCGGGTGCGGGCGCTGCGCGAACTGATGCGGGAGTTCGGCTTGCCGCGGACGCCGATCGTGATGGCCGGCGGTGTCTGGCGCCTCGACGAGTGGGCGGACTGGATCGACAACCCGGATCTCGGGCCGATGGCCTTCCAGTTCGGCACGCGCCCGCTGCTGACCCGCGAGAGCCCGATCTCCGAGGTTTGGAAACGCAAGCTTCTGACGCTTCGCGAGGGCGACGTGAAGCTGAATTCGTTCAGCCCGACCGGCTTCTACTCGTCGGCGGTGCGGAACGCGTTCCTCCAGGAGCTGCGCGAGCGCAGCGAGCGGCAGGTGGCGTTCACGCCGGAGCCGGTGGGCGATCACGTCGCGGAGCTGGCGACCGGCCCGCGCGGCCGCCTCGTCTACCTGACGCCGCACGACCGCGAGCGGGTTCAGACCTGGATCAAGGCGGGTTACACCGAAGCACTGCGCACGCCGGACTCGACGCTGGTCTTCGTCGACCTGTTGAAGGCTCAGGAGATCCGCACCGATCAGGTCGAATGCATGGGCTGCCTGTCGGCGTGCCTGTTCTCGAACTGGGCGCAGAACGAGGAAGGAACGACCGGCCGCAAGGCCGACCCGCGGAGCTTCTGCATCCAGAAGACGTTGCAACACATCGCGCACGGCGGCAGCGTCGAGGAACAGCTGATGTTCGCCGGCCACAACGCCTACCGCTTCGCGACCGACCCGTTCTACGCCAACGGCTACGTGCCGACCGTCAAGGAGCTGGTTGAACGCTTGCAGACCGGCATGTAGTTCGGCTCGCCGGAGCCCAGCCGGCAAAATATCCCGAATGAAAAGGGGCGGCTCCGCGGGAGCCGCCCCTTTCGTTGTGCAGCGGCCGCGCCGTCCGGCGCGGCCGTTCTCCTCAAGCAGACAGCCTCTGCTCGTCGGAGAGCATCCGATGCAGGAGCCTGCCGAGACGCTCGATCCCGGTCCGTACCTTGCTCTCGTCGTTGAGCGAGAAGCTCAGCCGCATCGTGTTGCGGCCGGAGCGGTCGGCAAAGAAGGCGCCGCCCGGCACGAAGGCGACGCGCGCCTCCTCGATCGCGAGCTTCAGCAGCGCGGCGGCGTCGATCGACTCCGGCAGCGTCACCCAGACGAACATGCCGCCCGCCGGCTCCGTCCAGGTCACGCCGGCCGGCATGTACTGGCGCAGCGCCCGCAGGATCGCGTCGCGGCGTACGCCGTAGGTGGCACGGATGCGCTGCATATGCTGCGGCGGCAGGTTGGTCACCACCTCGTGCATCGCCATCTGGTTCAGCGTGCTCGAATGCAGGTCGCTCGCCTGCTTCACCAGCACCAGCTTCTCGATCACCGGGCGCGGCGCCACGATCCAGCCGATACGCAGCGCCGGCACGACCGTCTTCGAGAAGGTGCCGCAATAGATGACGCTGCTCTCGTCGATATTGCCGCCCTTGCGCTCGATATCGAGCGCCTGGAGCGGCGGCAATGTCGCGCCGTCATAATAGAGCTGCTCGTAGGCCGTGTCCTCGATGAGCGCCATCCCGAGCGCTTCCGCCGCGTCGAGCAGTTCGTTCCGCTCCTCCAGCGAGAACGTCCGCCCCGACGGGTTCTGGAAATCCGGCATGACGTAGCCGAACTTCGGGCCGCCGCCTTGCGACGACCGGTAGCTTTCGACCGTCCGGTTGTTGTCGCGGCCGGGCAGCACGTCATAGACCGGCTCGTAAGAGTTGAATGCCTGCAACGCGCCGAGATAGGTCGGGCGTCCGACCAGGACCGTGTCCCCCGGCGAGATGAACAGCCGGCCGAGGAAGTCCAGCCCCTGCTGCGAGCCGTTGGTGATGAGGATGTTGTCCGCCGTGCAGGTTACCCCGCGTGTCGCCATGTAGTCGGCGAGCCATTGCCGCAACGGCTGGTAACCCTCGCTGACCGAATATTGCAGGCTGGCCGCGGATCGCTGCGGATCGTCGAGCACGCGCTGGAACGCCGAGGCGATGACGTCCCGCGGGAACAATGCCGGATCGGGAATGCCGCCGGCGAATGAAATGATGTCCGGCTGGTCGAGCAGCTTGAGGAGTTCACGAATCTCGGACGCCGCCATGCGGCTGGCGCGAGTTGCGTAGCGGTTGGACCAGTCCATCATTCCTCCTTCGTGCGCGACCGGGGCGCGGCGGCAATCGCTGCGGCGCGCGCAGCGGCGGGCGAGCCTGCCGGTCCATTACCGTGCTAACAGGTTCGGAGCCGGAATGCGCGACATTTTATTACACGCGACATTTTATTACAAACGAATCGAGGGTCGGGGAATCGTCGGGTGGTCCCGCCGCGCCGTTCCACCCTTGTTAGGTTAACCCGGATTTTCCACAAGAAATTGCGCGGCGAGGCCGATCTCTGCCGCCGGAGTAGGAACGCCGCGTCGCCGAAAGTCGCGTCGCAGGACATTTAACGCAATTTTTTGTAAGAGCATTCGAATTAAACCGTGGATTGTTTCTCGGCTGGATGCAAATTTCCTAATCGTGGTAAATAAATCCCAGTGCATGACAACCTGGATATGGGATGACGGTTGACAAGACTGTGGCCATCAATGGACACTAGTTCGAAGCTCGACCTGTTGTGGAATAAGTTCGTCCAACAAGCGTCTTGAATATGAATTTTCTCGTAAATTCATGATTATGAATGAATTTACGGTAGATTAGCCGATCAGGTCGATATCGGAATCTGACTTTCCGCACTCCTGCCACGATGCTGCGGCCGGGGCGCTGGGTGATGCCCCCGGCACGGGAGTACTGTGCACGCACAGAGGGTGCAATACCCGACGGGCTCGCGGATTTTTCGGAATGGCAGCAGCAATTCAATAGCCATCAGTGCTGGCGTGTCGCACTTTATGATAGTAGGATCGGACGTATTGCGCGGCATCCCGGTGCCCGGCGGAGGGTGCATGGGATCTGCGTATTTTTTCTCCGGCGGCCGAGTTGCCCGACGTTGCATCGGGCATGTGCGGCGGAGAGGCCGTGACCGGACGTGAGCGCAACGGCGACCTTGAGCATCAAGGCGAGGTTTCGCCGGCTTCGGGCCGCGAAAATTCCGGAGCGGGATGAATGGGCGGGCCGGTGAGGTGACCGGAGTGGCGGGCGGCCGCTCCGTTCGGCATCGCTGCCGGGCATCGCCTGACAAGCGTGCGTACTCACTCTGAGGAGACGAGGTATGACGAAGGACCGGTCGTCGACGCTCGAGAAAATTACCAAGATCAACGAGGTCCTCGGGACCGGCCCGTTGCGCGAGAGATTCGACAGGATCGCGCGGTTCTCGCGGCAGGTGCGGGTATCGGAATATCATGTCACCAACGCCTGCAACATCCGCTGCAAGGGGTGCTGGTTCTTCGAGTACGGTCACGACGATGCGACCCGCGAGAACAAGGATCTCGCCGCGCTCGCCGAGTTTCTCCAGCACGAGCGGACGGCGCGGAAGGTCAACACCGCGCTCGTCATCGGCGGCGAGCCGACGCTGTTCCCGGAAAGGATCGAAGTGTTCGTCGAGAAGATGGCGCACGTCACGATCTCGACGAACGGCTTGAAACGGTTCCCCTACGAAGGGTTCGAGCAGGTCGCGGTCGGCCTCACGCTGTTCGGCGGCGGCCCGCTGGACGATGATCTGCGTGCGATCAAGCCGGGCGGCCGGCGTTTCACGGGGCTGTTCGACACGGTGCTGAAGAACTACCGCAACGATGAGCGTGCAGGTTTCATCTATGCAATCACCGAGGACGGTATCGACTATATCGAGGACACCGTCCGGCGCATCGAAGACAACGGGAACCGGGTCAATTTCAACTTCTACAGCAAGTACGGCACCGCCACGCCCTCGGCGGTGCGCGAGCAGCAGCGGCTGCTCGACAAGGCCCTTGAGGTAAAGGAGAAATATCCCGAAACGGTGGTCAGCCACCCGTACTACATCCGGACGATGATCACCGGGAAGTCGCATTGGGGCGACTTCGGCTACGGCACCTGCCCCAGCGTGAGCGTCGATTACGCAGAGCACAAGGAACGCTTGCAAAACGGTAATCCTACTCTACCATTCTTCAACACTTGGGCGGCCGACCTGAAGACGGTCAAGTTCTGCTGCACGTCGGGTCACTGCTCGGGTTGCCGCGACAGTCAGGCGATCTCGTCCTGGCTGGTCGTGAACATGGAGAAATTCCTCGAAAGCCGTGAGATGATCGAGACCTGGGTCGAGATCGCCGAAAGCTACTGGCGCCAGTTCATCTGGGGGCCGTTCCACTGGACGAAGTTCGACGCGTTCGCGAAGCGTCCGTTCGAAACGACCCAGCCGCCGCAGGTCGTCCGCCGCCCCGGGACGATGCCGCCGTCATCGCCGCCGCCGCCGCCGCCAGAGGACGAGGTGTCGCGTGAGAACGCAGCCGTTCTTGAGAATGTATCCGTCTGAGGACGACGGCATCCCGGCCGATTGCCTCAAGGGCTCGTTCGACCCGTCGCACGTCGCCGATGTCGAGCGGCGGGTCAATGAGGCGCCGATCATGGTGCATTGCGGGATGCGGGCGAGGATCGACCTGAACGGCAAGGTCACCGCCGGCTTGCCGGCGATCGAGCCGTACCACCTCGGCGGGCTTGAGGGCGAAGTCATCAACGGCGGTGTGCTGCTCGGGCTCGTCGACTGTACCCTCGTCGGCTCGGCGATGGTGCATTTCGCCGGCGCCCGCTGCGGCACCATCGACATTTCGGTCAATATGATGCGGCCGGTGATCGGCGCCGGCTTCGAGGTCACGGGCTACGTCGTCTCGAAGACGAAGCTCCTGGCGTTCAGCCGCTCGGTCGTGACGGACCGCCGCGGGCGGATCTGCGCGATGGGTTCCGGCGTGGTGGCGAAGCTGTGAGCTGTCGCCTCCGGCAGGATGCCGCCGCCGCGCACGGCGCCCCACGACGCGCGCACGTAAACGCTATTGCCGCCGCCGTCCCGTCCCTTCACGGCGACCCATGTAACGGAGATACCGCCGAATGAGCAGAAACAGCCAGCCGACACCCGAGCCCTGGATGTTCGATCCTGTCGACAGCACCGATTATTCAGCGGTGATCGCGCCGGAGCGTTACGGCAAACGGGCCGACCTCTTCGACCCGCTGATCTCCGAGACCCATCAGCATTTCTGGGATCCGTCGGATCCGGCCTACATCGATTTCGGCACGCCGTTCGACCTCGAGAACCGGACCGTGCTGCCGATGGAGCTGGTGCCGGAACTGCGCACCGCGGTCGCCGACCGGCTCGACGAGAAGCAGCGGATCGCCTTCGCGAACCAGAGCGCCCGCTGGTGGATCTCCAGCGTGCTGCACGGCGAGCAGGGCGCGCTGTCGCTGTCCGCCGGCCTGTGCCACGTCTTCGACAATCTCGGCGCGGTCGAGTATGCGGCGAACCAGGCGCGCGAGGAGGCGCGGCACGTCACCGCCTTCGCCCGGTACATCAAGGCGCGCTGGGGGACGCCGCTGCCCGCCAGCCGGACGCTCGGCGCGCTGCTCGGCGGCATCGTCGCCAGCTCGGAGGTCTACCAGAAGATCATCGGCATGCAGCTCCTCGTCGAAGGGCTCGGCATGGGGATCTTCGCGACCTTCCACAGCAAGGCGAACGACCCGCTCCTCGTCCGCCTTGCGCAGCTCGTGATGACCGATGAGGCGTTCCATCACAAGTTCGGCAAGCTGTGGAGCAAGGCGGCCGTGCCGGCGATGTCCGTCGAGGAGCGCGACCGCGCCGAGGACTGGGCCGCGCAGTGCTTCCAGGCGCTGATGTTCAACATGATGCATGCGCGCGAGAAGCAGGCCGTCTACAGCCAGTTCGGCATGGACTGGGAATGGGTCCGCGACGCGATGAAGGAAAGCTACACGAGCGCGTCGCGCCGCGAGGAGATGCGCGACAGCACCAACGTGTTCCGCGTCCTGACGAAGACGCTGCTCAACGCCGGCATCATCACGAGCCGCACCCGCGACGTCTATGCCGCCTGGGTCGACCTCAAGGAGCTGTCCGAGGAGGACGAGGGCCTGATCGCCGAGCCGATCGCCGAAAGCGGGCTCGCCCTGCTGCGCGAGATCAACAGCACCCGCCCGGTCCGCCGCAAGACCGCCGTCGCCGCGGCCGAATAGGCGCGGCGGCGCCCGTTCGCCGCCATTCCGCCCTGTCCTACGAGCCGCCAGTTCGCGGGGAGGCAGGGCGCCGCCTCTCCTGCCCCGCCTCGTGTCCGATGACGGAAGGGAGCTTCTTCGGGAAGGATGATAATAATTCCGCCCGGTCTCGGCCGCTTTGCTCCGGAACGGTCAATGATCCCGTTCCGTTTTTATACAAAACGGTTCAGCATTGGACGCCCGGCCTTTATTTTCCGGACAGCCGGGCTTATATGGAACCGCATGAAATCGGTTCGCCCCTATGCAAGCGTGCTTGAGCGGCTGCGCGAAGTCGGCCTTCGGCCGACGCGGCAGCGCCTCGCTCTGGCCCGTCTCCTCCTGGAACGGGGCGACCGGCATGTGACGGCGGAGCAGCTACACGGCGAGGCGCTCGGCGCCTCGATCCGCGTTTCGCTCGCCACTGTCTACAACACGCTGCACCAGTTCACGGACGCCGGCCTGCTGCGCGAGGTCGTGGTCGAGCCGGGGCGGTCGTACTTCGACACCAACTGCGACGACCACCACCACTTCTTCTTCGAGAATAGCGGTGAGTTGCAGGACATCCCCGGCGACCGGATCGTCGTCGCCGGCTTGCCGGCGCCGCCGCAAGGCACGATCCACCGCGTCGACGTGATCGTCCGCGTTCGGGACGACGGCGGAAGCAACCGCGCCTGACCGGCAGGCCCGGCGCGCGGGCATTCCCTTCCGGCGTCCCCTCTGCACCCGTTTCTCCTCCTTTCCTCCCGTCGAAGTTTAGAACGGTTCTAAATCGTTGACACCCTTATCGCCTCGCGCGATAACAGGCGCATTGCTCCCGAACGCCGCGGAGCTTTGCCCATAAGGAGGAGACATGGCATCCCTGAAGGGTTCCAAGACGGAAAACAACCTGAAGGAAGCTTTCGCCGGCGAGAGCCAGGCGAACCGCCGCTATCTCTATTTCGCGCAGAAGGCCGACGTCGAGGGCTTCAACGACGTGTCCGCCGTGTTCCGCTCGACCGCCGAGGGCGAGACCGGCCATGCGCACGGCCACCTCGAATTCCTTGAGGAGGTCGGCGACCCGGCGACCGGCAAGCCGATCGGCATCACATCCGACAATTTGAAGGCCGCGATCGCCGGCGAGACGCACGAGTACACCGACATGTACCCGGGCATGGCGCGGACGGCCCGCGAGGAAGGCTTCGACGAGATCGCCGACTGGTTCGAGACGCTCGCGAAGGCCGAAAAGTCGCACGCCGGCCGCTTCCAGAAAGCGCTCGACGCATTGAACTGACGCGTCGCATCCGGGCCGGACGGCCGTCCGCCTCCTCGCGGCGGCCGTCCGGCCCGTATTTTCTCGGCGGGCGCCTGCCGCGTCTCCGCAGGCCGGCCGGTCCGCCGCTTTCACCGCGCCGCCGCGGCCGGCATAGGCAAGGCGGGCGATCCCGAAGGTCCGAGAATGAGAGAAGGCAGCCTAGACGCGCCGGTCCGCCATCCGCTGGACTGGCAGAATCCCGATTTTTACGACATGGCGAAGATCGAGGCGGAGATGCACCGCGTCTTCGACATCTGCCATGGCTGCCGGCGCTGCTTCAATCTGTGCGACTCGTTCCCGCGGCTCTTCGACCTCATCGACAACTCGGAGACGGGCGAACTCGATGCGGTCGACAAGGCGGACTACAAGAAGGTCGTCGACGCCTGCACGCTGTGCGACCTCTGCTTCATGACGAAGTGTCCCTACGTTCCGCCGCACGAGTTCAACCTCGACTTCCCGCACCTGATGCTGCGCTACCGGGCCGCGGAGGTCCGGCATGGCAAGGTCAACTGGGCCGAGAACGAACTGGTGAAGACCGACCGCAACGGCCGGCTGAGCCGCTTCGTAGCGCCCGTCGCGAACTGGGCCTCGAAGATCGACAATAAGCTGACCCGGCCGCTTCTGGAGAAGACGGCCGGCATCGACCGCGAAGCGGCGCTGCCGAAATATAACGGCCGCACCTTTGCGATGCGGGCCAAGAGCGAGTCGCCCGAGGTGAACCGCGAGGCGCCGGCTTTCGGCCGCAAGGCGGTGCTCTACGCGACTTGCTTCGTCAATTACAGCAATCCGCAGATCGGCATGGCGGCGCGCGCCGTGCTCGCGAAGAACGGCGTCGAGACCGAGGTGGTCTATCCGCATTGTTGCGGCATGCCGCAGCTTGAGCACGGCCAGATCGACAAGGTCGCCGAGGCGGCCCGCGCGGTCTCCGGCGCGCTGCTGCCGTGGATCGACAAGGGCTACGACGTGATCGCGCTCGTGCCGTCCTGCGCGCTGATGCTGAAGTTCGAGTGGCCGCTGATCCTGCCGGACGATCCGAACGTCAAGCGCCTGTCGCAGGGGACCTTCGACGTCAGCGAATACGTCGTCGACATCGCGCGCAAGGAGGGTCTCGCGGACGGGCTGAAGCCGGTTCCCGGCGGCGTCACGCTGCACATCGCCTGCCATGCGCGGGCGCAGAACATGGGGCAGAAGGCGGCCGAGATGCTGCGCCTGCTGCCCGAACCCGACGTCGCCGTGATCGAGCGCTGCTCGGGCCATGGCGGTTCCTGGGGTTTCATGAAGGAGAATTTCGAGACCGCGCTGAAGGTCGGCAAGCCGGTGGCGCGCCAGGCCGCGAAGAACGGCAAGGCGTTCATCGCGTCGGAATGCCCGCTCGCCGGGATGCACATCGTGCAAGGCGTCGAGCGGCTGGAGGGCACCGGCAGCGGCGACCAGCCAGCCCCGGCGGCGCCCCGGCAGGTGCACCCGATCGAGCTGTTCGCGCAGGCGTACGGTCTCTGACCGACCATCCGTCCGTCCGGTCCCGATTTCGGTCTCATCCCAGCATGGAGTATCGAGCATGAGCGCGAAGCGCGTCCTGACGCGGGCGGACATCATGCCGCTCACCGAGTATGCCCAGGTGCGGCGCGAGCGGCGCCGGCAGGTGACGGAGCTGAAGAAGCAGCGGCGCGTCGAGGTCGGGCCGTTCGCCACCTTCTTCTTCGAGAGCTACGAGACGATGTGGCATCAGGTCCACGAGATGCTCTTCATCGAGAAAGGCGGCGAGGAGCAGGTCGAGGACGAGCTGCGCGCCTACAACCCGCTGATCCCGCAGGGCGACGAGCTGGTCGCGACCGTGATGCTGGAGATCGAGGACCCGATCCGGCGGAAGACCACGCTGGCCCGGCTCGGCGGCATCGAGAACTGCATGTATATCGGCATCGCCGGCGCCGCCGATCAGGTCCGCGGCGTCCCGGAGCAGAACCGCGAGAACACCCGCGAGGACGACAACAAGGCGTCCTCGGTGCAGTTCGTGCACTTCCCGATGAATGCGGCCCAGAAGGCGGCGTTCCGCACGCCGGGAACGCAGGTGCTGATCGGCTTCGACCACCCGAACTACGGCCACATCGCGGTGATGCCGGAAGCCGTCCGCGCCGCCATCGCCGAGGATCTGGCGTAGCGAGCGGGACGGCCACGGCGGTTTCGTCGCGGCGGGCGGAGCCGGTCGACGCTTACTGCTTGAGGACGCCGTCGACGAAGCGCGGGAGTGACGTGATCGGCAGGACGGAATTCGGGTCGGCGTAGCTCGTCCCCCAGATATCGACGCCGCGCACGTAGGTCATCATGTCCAGTTCGCCGAGCACGTCGTGAAGCAGCAGCATCACAGCTGTCTGGGTGGTTGCCCGGCCCATGAGACCGTCGGGAATGAACACCGATAGCTGAAGCTTGTCGCCGTAGCGGTTCGCCGTAAAAGAGGCGTCGCAGGCGCACAGCGCGATATCCTGGTACCTCACGCCTTGTGGCTGCGGATTGCGCGGCCTGAATGCGACGATGATCCATCGATCGAGCGGCGGCGCGGCACGCGTCAGGCGCTGGACGACGGGAACGAGTCTCTGGCGACCCTCGCCGGTGATGATGAATTCCCGCTTCCCATCGGCACGCTTCGGACCGAACACGAAATAGAGCTGCGGGTCGACTTGGTGAAGTTCGTCTTCGACCTGATCGAAAATGCGCTCGCGCCGCTCCGCGTCACCGGCGCTCCAAGTCCAATCGAATAGCATGTCGTCGTGAGCGGCGAACCAGGACCAGAAGCGCCGGTCGGCTGCCGTTTCTGGCGCCGCGCGAGCTGCCTTTGTCCCCGGTCCCGCCTCGGCTGATACGCCGTCCTGTTCCGCCGCGGCTGCCGGACTGCCTGATGCCGCGATCCACGCCGCCAACGCTGCCGCAATGACTGCAACCGCGCCAACGCGGCGCGCACTCCTGCCAAACATGCTTTGTTTCTCCCCCGCAATATGCGTCGAGCCCTGACCGGCACGGCTCAGGCGAGTGTATCACCAAACGCTCGCGAGAGTTGCAATGTAAGTAGATGCTGGCTACGGTTGTCCTGTCGCCGTATTGCAACCGTGGCGAGCGGAAACTGCGCCAACCTCGGCTTAGGAACCCGAGAGCCGTTCCAGCCGCCGCTTCAGGATCGCGATGCGGACCGAGAGGCGAAGGAAGATGGCGACGGTGAGCGGGACTTTCCGGACGCCGGCAAACCACTTCCAGACGTCGCCGCTCTTGTACGACGTCCGCGCAAGGCGGTTCATTTCGCGCATCAGGTCGCTGTAGCGCCAACCCAAAGTACGTAAGATTCGTTTTGCCCGTTGGGGAGACATGATGACGGAACATACAACAGGGGGGATGAAGATTTAAAGTACAATATAATATACCTGCCGATGTTTTTACTTGATAGCCAACGTGGCAAATGACGGGTTCCTCTATTTTGGCAACCCGTCATTTGCCACGGTGATGAGTATTTGTTCTATCCTACGTCTGTTATCGCGCGGCGGCGCCCGTTATTTCCACGGTTGCGAATCGGCGCACCCGCGAACGGCGGTGCCGTGCACGCGCGGCGGCGACCGCGACGATCAGCTCTCGCGGCCGTCAGTCGTGCGCGCGATAGAGGTGATAGCGGCCGGGTTCGATGCCGGCGGGAAGCGGCAGCGCCGTCCAGTCCGCCGCGGGCAAGTCGAGCGGCGGCTCGCTGATCAGCACGCCGCCGCCGCGGCGCAACAGCGGCGCGATCAGCGGCGCAAGCTCGGCGGCCAGCGCGAGGCTTGCCGCCACATCGCCGGTCGCCGCATCGAGATGCGCCAGGGCCGCCTGTCCGGCGAACCGGTCGCGTACCCGCCGCAGCGTCTCGCGCATGTCGCCGAGGATCAGCCGTTCCGGCGGCGGCACGCACTCCGGATGCGCGGCGACGCTCCGCTCGAAGACGAAGATGTCGCGGCCGGGCAGGCGCTCGCGCAGATGATCGTAGGTGCGCCCGTTGCCGAGGCCCAGCTCAAGCACCGGACCGGGCAGATCCGCGATCAGACCCGCGGCATGGTCGAGGCAGGCACGCTGCGCCTCGAGCCGGCGGATGAAGCTGTCGAGCCGGCTCATGCGCCGACGGCGCCGGCGGGGCGGGCCGCAGTCAGGCGGATGCGCCGCTGCCGGCCGAGGCGCGGCGCAGGCTGTCCGCCTCGGCGACGGCGAGCCGCAGCTTGTGGTTGGACAGCTCCAGGCGGTGCGCCAGCTCGCGCATCATCGCCACCGCCATCTGCGGGAACTCGTTCAGCAGGCGCAGGAACAGGTCCTTGGAGATGCGCAGCGTCACCAGCCGCGCCTTCGCCCGCACGGTCGCGGTACGCGGCACGTCGCACAGGATCGCGATCTCGCCGACGAAATCGTTCCGCCCCAGCGTCGCGACCGTCACCGGGCCGGCCGGCGTGTCGACCAGCACGTCGGCATCGCCCTCGATGATGATGTAGGCGGCGTCGCCCATGTCGCCCTGGCGGAACAGGACTTGGCCCGCCTCGAACGCGACGCGCTCGCTGGTGAACGCGAGAAGCTTCAGCTTCGACGCCTCCACCTGGGCGAAGAACGGGATGCGCCGGAGCATCTCGACTTCTTCCTTGAGACTCACGTTCGTACCCCTCCCGTTCTTATTCGGCTTGGGTGAGCAGCGTCAGCGTCGTGCCCGGCTTCGCCAGCGCCTCGAAGCTCCCGGTCTCGGCGATCTTGCCGCCGCTCATCACGATCACCCGATCGAAATGCCGCGCCTGGCTGGCGCGGTGCAGCACCCAGACGAGGCCGCGTCCGGCGCATTCATCCTTCAGCGCGGCGAGCACCTTCGCCTGGGTCGGCCCGTCCAGCGCCGACGTCGCTTCGTTGAGAACGAGGATCTCCGGGCGCTTGATCAGCGCGCGCGCGATCGCCGCCTTCTGCCGTTGCGGCGTCGAGAGGCGCGAGCCGCTGCTGCCCACCGCGTAGTCGAGCCCGACATCGATCACCGCGTGACGCAGCCCGAGCCCGTCGAGCACCGACGAGATCAGCGCCGGGATGCGTGCCGGCGCCTCGGCCTCGCCGTAGGCGATCTTGCCGAACAGCACGTTGTCCTGGAGCGTCCCTTCGGCGTTGTACCGGCCGGCGTCGAAGAACTCGATCCTGTCCCTCAGGTCCGCCGGCAGGTCGGTGGCGAAGACCTTGCGCGCCTCCAGGAGCCGCGCCTGCATCGGCGCATCGATCACGTCGAGGCGATGCCGGGCCAGGACCAGCTTGAACGGCAGCGAGAGCAGGCGCGTGCGGTCGTCCGGCTTGAGCTGGTCCCTGCCGGTCTTCGCGATGCGGCCGAGGATCGCCTGGAACTCCGGCAGGTCGTTCGCGCCGATGAAGCTGAACTGCTCGAAGAACTCGTGGTCGGGCGGCAGGTCGGCGAACAGCTCGACCATCGTCTCGGCGACCTGCTCGCCGGCATGGACGAGGTCCTCGGTCAGCCCGACCTTATTGAGCACTTGCAGCACGTAGCTGTTGGTCGCCAGCGCGTCGAACGCGAACACGGCGTCCTTCGGCGTGCCGAACAGCAGGTTCTCGGCGACCGAGGCGTTGCGGTTGTAGCGGTCGATGTCGAACGGCTCGACGAGATGCGTCAACCCCTCGTCGGCGAAGCGCTGCGCCAGCGCCTTCCGGGCATCGAGCAGGCAGCCCGCGGTCTGTCCGTGCTTCTCGGGGTCGATGCGCCCGCGCAGGCCGAACGCGTAGACGTCGTCGTCGAGCCCGACGCGCTCCAGCACCTCGACCAGCCGGTTGCGCAACTCGTCCCGGTCGGCCAACCCGGCCGCGTCGAGGTCGATCCAGTCGGCGTCGGGATCGAGATCGATGTTGCCCGCCTTGCGCGCCTCCTCCAGCGCCGCCTTGCGGCGCTTCGCCTGCGGCGAGTCCGGGTCGGGATCGGCGAGCGGGTGCGTGCGCAGGCCGTAGAGCAGGTTGTCGCGCAGGGTGCCCCCGAAGAACTGCGGCAGCGGCCCGGCATAGCCGATCCGCCGGCCGACGACGGCCAGCGGCAGCCCGGCGAGATCGAGCCCGGCGGCCAGGACGCGTCCGCCCGACGGCGGCATCAGGCGCGCCAGCACCAGCGCCAGCTCGTTCTTGCCGCTGCCGCTCTGGCCGACGATCGCGACGTGCTCGTCGGTCGTGAAGCTCGCCGAGACGCCGTCGAGGATGCGGACCCGCTCGTCCTCGACGAGGCTGACGTTGGCGACGACGATTTCGCCCCGGAGCGACGGGATCGTGTCCGGTACCTGGAGCTGAAGCTGCGCGTCCGCCATGCCGTCCGGCTGGAACTGCTCGACGACCTGCTCGTACTTGATCGCGATGTCCTGCTGGTTCTGGTAGAAGTCGAGCAGCTCCTTCCAGGGCGCGGCCAGCTCCTTGTAGGCGGCGAGCACCGCCACGAGCGCGCCGAAGGTCAGGCTGCCCCTGATCACCAGATAGCCGCCGATCGTGAAGAAGAAGAACGGCGTGAGCTGGTTGATGAAGTTGTTGAGGAACTTGACGAAGAACTTGCGGTTGTAGATGTCGAACCGGACCTCGTAGATCCGGCCGAGCGAGCGCGTGAACTGCGACAGCTGATAACGGACGCCGTCGTTGGCGAGGATTTCGGTCATGCCGACGGCGGATTCGCTGATCCGGTCGGCGACGCCGCGGATCAGCTTGACGCGTTCCTTGCCGAGCTGCCGGACCTTGCGTTGCAGCTTCGGAATGACGTAGCCCTGGAGCGGATAGAGCGCGACCGCCGCGGTGCCGAGGATCGGATCCTGTACGAACATGAAGAACAGGATCGTCAGCAGCGTGCCGCCCTGGAACAGCGGCAGCGCGAAGGCGTCGCCGATGAAGCCGCCGACCGGGTCCAGTTCGGCCGTCACCATCGGGATCACCTCGGCCGGCGATATCTTCTTGAAGTGGCCGGGAGGGAACCGCAGCAGCCGATGATACAGCTCGAACCGCAGCCGCCGCAGCATCCGCTCGCCGATCCGGCCCTTGTAGACGTTGATGTAGTACTTGAACCCGCCGTTGATCATGACGAGCGCGAGGAACAGCGCGCACAGCGTCATCAGGTATGGGATCTGGCCGAGTTCGATGCCGAGGATCGTCTCCGGGAAGCGCTTGCCGCCGATCGCGCGGTTCACGATCGTCTTCGGCAGGTCGAGCGAGTAGTAGAGGAACGGGAACGATGCCAGCGTCAGGACCAGGACGACGATCTGCTCCTTCAGGCTGTAGCGCAGGATGAAGCCGTAGATCGACCGGTCGAGCACGCCGCCGCCGCTGTCGCGAGCGGCCGGCGCCGGTCCGCTCGGCGCGACGTCGGACGCGTCGGCGGGCGCCGTCTGCGCGCCGTTGGCGCCGGGCAGACGGAGCCGGAGTGTCTGAGACATCGATTTCATGAAATCGCCGTTTCTACCGCTGCGTGCCTATGCAATGATCCCAGCCCCGGAAACGCGACCCGGAGGTCTTGGTCATGACCGGCATCAGGCGGCAGCACAAGCGTGTTCTGATCTACAGCCACGATTCGTTCGGCCTGGGCCACCTTCGCCGCTGCCGGACGATTGCGCATTCGCTGGTCGATGCCGACCGGGATCTCTCGGTGCTCATCTTATCCGGCTCGCCGATCATTGGCAGCTTCGATTTCCGCGCACGCGTTGATTTCGTGCGGATTCCCGGCGTCATCAAGCTGCGCAACGGCGAGTACACCTCGCTCAGCCTGCACATGCGGATCGAGGAGACGCTGGGATTGCGCGCCTCGATCATCCGGCACACCGCCGACATCTTCGACCCCGATCTGCTGATCGTCGACAAGGAGCCGCTGGGCCTGCGCGGCGAGGTGCGCGGCACGCTGGAGATGCTGCGCCGCCGCGGCGTCCCTGCCGTCCTCGGCCTGCGCGACGTGCTGGACGAACCGGCCCAGCTCGCCCCGGAATGGGCGCGCAAGAACGTGCTGCCGGCGTTGCAGCGCTACTACGACGACATCTGGATCTATGGCCTGCCGCAGATCTGCAATCCGCTCGACGGCATCGGCCTGCCGCCGAGCGTGCAGAAACGGATCGCCTACACGGGCTATCTGCGCCGCACCGTGCCCTCGGCGCTGCTCGGCGGCGCGGTTCCGGGAGGGATCGAGGACGGCGAGCCGTTCCTGCTGGTGACGCCGGGCGGCGGCGGCGACGGCGAGGCGCTGGTCGACTGGGTGCTCGCCGCCTACGAGGCCGACACTGCGCTGCCGCACCGCGCGCTGGTCGTGCTCGGACCGTTCATGCAGCCGGAGCGCCGGGCGGAATTCCAGGCGCGCGCGGCGCGGCTCGGCGACGGCCGCCGCGTCCATGCGATCATCTTCGACGCGCACCTGGAGACGCTGATGGCGCGGGCGTCCGGCGTCGTCGCGATGGGCGGGTACAACACGTTCTGCGAGATCCTGTCCTTCGACAAGCCGGCGCTCCTCGTGCCGCGCACCGCGCCGCGGCGCGAGCAGTACATCCGCGCCTCCCGCGCCGCCGAGCTGGGCCTCGTCTCGATGCTGGAGGACGACGGCGAGCGCGATCCGTTGCGGATGGCCGCCGCCCTGCGCCAGCTCCCGCAGCAGCCGGTGCCGTCGCGCACCGTGGTGCCGGGCCTGCTTGACGGGTTGCAGAGCGTCAACCGGCTCGCCCGGAAATGGCTCGACCAGGGCGTGCCGCGGCCGAAGGCGGTCGCCGGAATCGGCCGGTCGCCGCAGTCCTGAGCAAGAGCCGGGGCCGCGGTGGATTCATACGAGCGCGGTCGACGCGTCGGCGGCCCGGCTCCTGGCCCGGTCGCCTTCGTTCTCAAGGGCTATCCGCGGCTTTCCGAGACCTTCATCGCGCAGGAGATCCTGGCGCTGGAGCGGCGCGGGCTCGACATCCGCATCGTCTCGCTGCGCCATCCGACGGACCGGCGCGTCCACGACCTGCACCGCGCCATCCGGGCGCCGGTGCTCTACCTGCCCGAGTACCTCTATCAGGAGCCGCTGCGGGTGCTCGCCGGCTGGCGCGCCGCCCGGCGCCTGCCAGGATACGATGCGGCGCGGCGGACCTGGCTGCGCGATCTCGCGCGCGACCGCACGCCGAACCGCGTGCGCCGCTTCGGGCAGGCGCTCGTGCTCGCCGCCGAGCTGCCGCCCGGAATCGGGCATATCCATGCCCATTTCCTGCACACGCCCGCCTCGGTCGCACGCTATGCCGCGCTGATGCGCGGCCTGCCCTGGACCGTGTCGGCGCACGCGAAGGACATCTGGACGATCCCCGACTGGGAGAAGCGCGAAAAGCTCGCCTCGTGTCGGTGGGCCGTCACCTGCACCGCGAGCGGCCGCGACCACCTTGCTGCACTGGCGCCGACCGGTGAGCCGGAGCGGGTGAGCCTGATCCATCACGGCGTCGATCTCGCCCGTTTCCCGCCGCCGCCGCCTCTCCGGCCGCCCTCGCGGCGGCGCGACGGCAGCGATCCCGCCGACCCGGTCCGCTTCCTCTCGGTCGGCCGGGCGGTCGCGAAGAAGGGCTATGACGACCTGCTCGCCGCGCTCGCGCTGCTCCCGCCGGACCTCCGATGGCGGTTCGTGCATATCGGCGGCGGCGCCCTGTCGGGCGAGCTGAAGTCGCTGGCGGCGCGGCTCGGCGTCGCCGACCGCACCGAGTGGCGCGGCGCGCAGGCGCAGGACGCCGTCCTCGCCGCCTGCCGCGAGGCCGATCTCTTCGTGCTGGCGAGCCGCATCGCCGGCGACGGCGACCGCGACGGGCTGCCCAACGTGCTGATGGAGGCGCAGAGCCAGGGGCTCGCCTGCGTCTCCACCCGCGTCTCCGCGATCCCCGAGCTGATCGTCGAGGACGAGACCGGCATCCTCGTCCCGCCGCGCGATCCGCCCGCGCTGGCGGCGGCGCTCGCGTCGCTCGCCCGCGACCCCGCGCGGCGCGACCGTCTCGGCCATGCCGGCGCGGAGCGGGTGCGAAGCTGTTTCCGGATGGAAGGCGGGATCGACGCCCTGGCGGCGCTGTTCGCGGACGGTGCGGAAGCCGGTTCGCTGCCGCCGGGTTCTGGCTCTATCGCCCGCCCTCGTCTGGCGGGCGCGCACCGTTCTTGCTAGAACGGATTTGCCGCGGTTCCCGCCGGGACCGCGCAAGCCCAGGGAGCAGCCCCGTGCGAAAGGCGAGCGTCGAGCGCAACACCAAGGAGACGCGGATCAGCGGCACCGTCAATCTCGACGGCACGGGCGCCTATGACGTCAAGACCGGGATCGGTTTCCTCGACCATATGCTGGAGCAGCTGTCGCGGCACAGCCTGATCGACTTGACGCTGCACGCCAAGGGCGACCTGCACATCGACTTCCACCATACCACCGAGGATAGCGGCTACGTCGTCGGCGAGGCCGTGTCGAAGGCGCTCGGCGACCGAAGGGGGATCGCGCGCTACGGCCACGCCGTCATCCCGATGGACGAGACGCTGACGCGCGTGACGCTCGACGCCTCGAACCGGCCGTACCTCGTGTGGAAGGTCAGTTTCACCCGGCCGAAGCTCGGCGAGTTCGACACCGAGCTGTTCAAGGAGTGGTTCCAGGCCTTCGCGCAGTCGGCCGGGCTGACGCTGCACGTCGAGAACCTGTACGGCGAGAACAACCACCACATCGTCGAGTCCTGCTTCAAGGGGCTCGCTCGCGCGCTGCGGCAGGCGGTCGAGATCGATCCGCGCCGCGCCGACGCGGTGCCCTCGACCAAGGGCGTGCTCGGAGGGTCGCTGTCGTGAGCGGCGGCGGCGGCACGACCGTCATCATCGATTACGGCTCCGGCAACCTGCGCTCCGCCGCCAAGGCGTTCGAGCGCGCGGCGGTCTCTTCCGGCGCCGACACCGAGATCCGCGTCACCGCCGACGCCGACGCGGTGCGCCGCGCCGAGCGGATCGTGCTGCCCGGCGTCGGCGCCTTCGCCGAGTGCCGCCGCGGCCTCGACGCGGTGCCCGGCATGGTCGAGGCGCTGGAAGACTCGGTGCGCCGCCGCGGCCGGCCGTTCCTCGGGATCTGCGTCGGCATGCAGCTCATGGCGGAATACGGCCGGGAGTTCGAGACGGTGGCGGGCCTGGGCTGGATCCCCGGCGAGGTCGTCGCGATGCGGCCGGACGATCCCGGCCTCAAGATCCCGCATATGGGCTGGAACGATCTGGACATCCGCCGGCCGGACCATCCGGTCCTGGCCGGGATCGCATCCGGCGCGCATGCCTATTTCGTGCACAGCTTCCATCTCGTGCCGCGCGACCGGGAAATGGTCCATGCGGCCGTCCGCTACGGCGGCGAAATCGCCGCGATCGTGGGGTGCGACAACATGGTCGGCACGCAGTTCCACCCCGAGAAGAGCCAGGAGACGGGGCTCGCGCTGATCGCGAACTTCCTGCGCTGGCGGCCATGACGACGGATCAGGGAGCACCGGGACACGGCGGCGGCGCCGCCGCCGTCTCCACCGCAGTCGAGGCGCTGAACGCCTTCGGCGGCACCGATCTCGCCGACCTCTGCGACGCGACCGAGGCGGCGATCCTCGACGGCGGCGGATTCGGCTGGCTCAAGCCGCCGCCGCGCCCGCTCCTCGAAGCATACTGGA
>DASWRT010000085.1:0-14127 GCA_036403035.1 Allostellaceae bacterium
GGTAACATCGACCGGGCCGATGGGTTTCTCGTGTCCCGGAAAGACAGCCTGCCCCGACCGGCGGAGCACTCCGGGTTGAGCGGTCAGCATCCCCGGATGCCGCCGCCGCCGCCGCGCTCAGAGGCCGCCGCGCTCAGATCCAGTATCCGGGCTGGCCGAACCAGCGATGCAGCCGATCCTCATAGGCGCGGTCGATTGCGGAATCGGCATCGTAGGCCGGCGCTTCCTTGATTTCCCGGAGGCACCGGTCGATGCGCACCGTGCGGCTCTGCCAGTCGATCTCCGAAAGCCAGTTCGGCGCGATCAGCAAGCGTCGATCCGGCAACCACCGCCCGGCGTCGACGGCAAGGTAGCGGATCGTCCAAGCGGCGGCCGGATCAATCAGGAAATCCTCGACCTCCCCGATATCGCCGTTGCGCGCCTCGACCAGATAGCCGGAGATCTCCTTCGTGCTGCGCAGGTGCGGATCGCCGGCGCGGTGCTCGTCACGCTCCGCCGTCGGCGCCGGCATATCCGCAGCCGTCCAGTGCGGGTTCCCGACGCCGGAAAACGGGTCGCCGCCGGCCCAGTACGGCTCCTGCCCGTAATGCTCGAAGAGCTGCGCCTCGTGCCGGCGCGATACCGGTTCGTCGCTGCTGATGTCGGGACTCCGCTCGACCTGCCAGCGCGTCAGCGCGACCCGGAAAGGCCGGCGCTCGTTGTCCGGCGGCGGCGGCTCGCCGAGCATCGTCGGCGCGAGCAGCACCTGCCGGTCCGAAAGCCAGCCGCCCGTGTCAACGACCGCCCAGCGCACGGTCCATTGCCGGTCGTCGAACAGGAGGTCGGAGACGCTGCCGACCTCGCCGTCCGTCGCCTCGACGGCAAGGCCGATCAATCGCGAAGCGTTCCGCAACATGGTTCCTCTCCGCCCCGGTCTCCGCCGGGGGTTCAGAGGCAACGACGCTCATTGCCTGCCGGTTCCCGCCAGCGATGCCCCGTCCGTTCACCCGGCGTCGTGCCGATCTGCGCGGCGCCGTGCCGGTCGCCCGGCGCCGCGCAGATCGGCATCGTCGGCGACCCGCTCGCGCCCGGCCGCCGTTCACCCCTATGATGCGGCGGCGACAGGCGCCGGCAGCGGCCGGCGCCCTCGGGAGCGAAGGATGCGTGCGGGATGGCGGCGGCGGGTGGCGAGACGGCGATCGAGGTGATGCCGGGCTGGACGCTCGATCGCGGGCTGGTCGAGGAACGGTTCGTCCGCGCCGGCGGTCCCGGCGGGCAGAACGTCAACAAGGTCGCGACCGCGGTGCAGCTCCGCTTCGACCCGGAAGCGGCCGGGCTCGATCCCGGCATCCGCGCCCGGCTTCGCTCGCTCGCCGGGCGGCGCATGACCAAGGATGGCGTGCTGGTGATCGCGGCGCAGCGTTTCCGGACTCAGGAGCAGAACCGCGCCGACGCCCTGGAGCGGCTCGTCGAGCTGCTGCGGGCGGCCGCGACGCCCGTCAAGAAGCGGCGGCCGACGCGCCCGACCCGCGCCTCGCGGGAGCGGCGGCTCGGCGAGAAGGCTGTCCGCAGCCGGGTCAAGCGGCTGCGGCAGGACGGCAGGCCGGACGAGGGCTGACGGTGAGGAGGAGGAGGCATCGGCAATGACCATGTGCGCGCAGCATCGGATCACGGTCGAGACGCGCGGCGCCGGCCTGCACGAGATCACGTCCGATGTCGCGGGATGGCTCCGTCGGCAGCAGCCGCAGGTCGCGCGCGGCTGGCTGACCCTCTTCATCCGGCACACGTCGGCGTCGCTGCTGATCCAGGAGAATGCCGACCCGACCGTGCGCAGCGACCTGGAGGCGTTCTTCCGGCGGCTGGTGCCCGAAGACGAGCGGCTCTACCGGCACAACGAGGAAGGCCCGGACGACATGCCGGCGCATATCCGCTGCGCACTGATGCCGACACAGCTCGGCGTGCCGGTCGCGGACGGAAGGCTGCTGCTCGGCACGTGGCAGGGGATCTACGTCTTCGAGCACCGCCGCGCACCGCACCGGCGCGAGGTGATCCTGACGCTGATCGGCGCGGGCGGCGGCGAGTAGCCTCGGTTTTCCCTGCCGGCGGTCAGCCCGGCGGGCGCATCGCGACGCCGAACATCACGCTCGGCAGGATCTCGCGGATCGCGGTGCGCAGCGAGCCCTCGTCGACGGCGGTCGCCGCGGCGACGGCGCGGCGCGGGTTGCGCTGCACGATCCGGGCGGTGGCGCGGCCGGTCGCGCTGGCGCTCACCGTCACGAACAGGTTGGCGGGGTCGAGGCGGCGCAGCGCCCGGCGCAGCCCGGCGACGCCGGTCTCGCCGTCGAGGTCGAAGGCTTGAAGATCCTGTTCCGGCTCGTCCATGTCGGAGACCCAGTCGGTCTCGATCGCCTCGACCGGGCGGTGGCGCGCCAGCGACTGGAAGATCACCCGCGCCTCGCCGACGTCGATGCGCGACAGCAGCTCCCAGCTCTCGCCGCGCGAGGCCAGCTCGGCGACGAGCGCGAACAGGTCGTCGCAATCCTGATCGTGGCTGCACACGACGAAGGCGAGACGGCCCTCATGGTCGACGACGCGGTTGTCGTCCTCCACGAAGCCCAGATCGTCGAGCGCGTTGTTGAGCGCCCGCGGCGATGCGACGAGGAGGGTCGTGACGTGGAGTCTCTGTTCCTTGTTGGACGCTTCGCCTGCTGCGTCGCTCATGCCGGTTCCGTTCGTTCTGACGCGGTGCCCCGACTATTGCGTCGGACCGCGCGGCGCGCAACCGTCTCGCGACGCCGGGCGCGCGTCGCGCCGGCCGTGCAGCAACGAAACCGGCCGCCGCGAGGACGGTCAGAACGGGAAGGCGCAGGGTTCCGGCACGGCGGCAGCGGCGCGGTGCGCCGCGGTGCCAGCGGCCGCGAAAGACGGCACGCCGTCGTCGGCGGACAGGCGGCCGATGATCTCGACGACCTGAAGCGTCTTCGGCCCCGGCCCGAGGCGGACGCGCAGACGGGCCTGGCGGAGCAGCGACGGGCGATGGTGATCGCCGACGACGGACACGTGAAAGAAGACGTCGCCGAGCGGGTCGGCGGTGACGAAGCCGAACCCTTTCGCAGGGTCGAACCACTTCACCGCGGCCTCGACGACGCGGCCGACCCATTCCTGCTGATGCTGCGGTGCGCGATGCTGTGTCGGCACGCCGGCAACGCCGGACGGCCGCCGCGAGGCGGAGGAAGCAGCAACGGAACGGGACGACGCGCGGACGAGACTGGCCATGGGGACCTCCCAAATTGGCGTGACGGGCCCACGGAGTTCATCCGTGGCGCTTTAGCTTTGATGACGCGGTGCAAGCTGCCCCTCAAATCCCGCGGGTCCGTTGCGTGCGGCCGGACCGGGCCGAGACGAAAATTTACCGAGCGCGGCGCCCATCTATGCGGGGGCGAGAAGATCCTCCAGCCACAGCTTGACGTCGTCGGCGCGGAGTTCGCCGCTGCGCTGGGCCGCGACCAGCCCGGAGCGGAGCAGGATCAGGCTCGGCACGGCGAAGACGCCGAACCGCGGCGGCACAGACGGCGCCCGGTCGACATCGACGTGAAGCACCGGCATCGGCAGCGTCGGCAGAAGGCCCTCAAGCACGGCGGCAAGCCGCAGCGCCGGCCGGCACCACGGCGCCCCGAACAGCACGAGGGCATTGCCGCCGTGCTCGCCGAGCGTGCGATCGAACGACACGGCTTCGGTAATCGCGATCAGCGGCAGCGTCATGCAGCTTCTCCCATGGAAGGGCGTTCGACGATACGCGGCTCCCAGCGGTGCGGCGGCGGAGGCACGACCGCCGCCGCCGGCAGGACCGGAGCAGCGCCCTGCACGTGCTTCGCCGCCGCGCGGCCGGGCTCGGCGGCCGCAATCCGTTCGCCGGCGCGCAACACCAGCAACTCGCCCGGCAGCAGCGGCGTCCACGCTTCATTGGCGGTGAGCGGGCACGTCGCGACGACAGTCACGACGTCGGTCGGCGAGGTCTCCTTGGAGAAGTCGACGACAAGATCATCGTCCGTGAGGTGCGCCTCGCCGAACGGCGCACGGCGCGTCAGCCAGACGAGCCGGGTGCTGCAGAAGGCGAAGAGCCGGGTGCCGTCGCCGATCAGCGCATTGAAGGTGCCGAGCCCGTTGAGGTCGCGGCACAGTTCGCGGACGGCGCGGCACAGGGCCGCCTCCGAGGGCGGACGCGTCCACCGCACGCGCAGCCGGTCGAGCAGCCAGCAGAAGGCATGCTCGCTGTCCGTCGTGCCGACCGGGCGGTAGTGCCGGAGCGGCCGGCGCTTGACGCCGCGAAGCTGGCCGTTATGCGCGAAGCTCCAAGTCCGCCCCCACAGTTCGCGCGTGAAGGGATGGGTATTCTCGACCGCCAGCCGGCCGCGATTGGCGCGGCGGATATGGGCGACCGCGATCCGGCTTCGCACCGGATGGGTACGCAGGAACCGGGCGAGGTCGGAATGCGCGCTCGGCGCGACCTCGTGGAAGGCGCGGCAACCCTTGCCGCCCTCGTGAAAGGCGATGCCCCAACCGTCCGCGTGCGGACCGGTCTCGCCGCCCCGCCGGATCAGCCCGGCGAAGCTGAACCGGATGTCGGTCGGGACATTCGCGCTCATGCCCAGAAGCTCGCACATCGCCGCGCCGCCCTCAGGCCGCCGCCGGCGCCCGCCGGCGACGGCGGAACGCGGAATGGGACAGGCGCTTTTGCAAAGCCGGACGGCTACGTCCGGTCGCGATGTGCTCGGCCAAACCCTCGACCGCGGCGCGGAGGGCGCGCAGCCCACGGAAGGTACGGTTGTCGATCCGATAGAAATCCGGGTCCGACGCGTAGAAGCGGAACCCGTCGTGATCGCGGACGGCGATCCCTGCCGTCCGTTCCTGCGTCTCGATGACGTATGCATCGTTCATAAAACGAACCTCCGCACGGAGCACCGCCCGAGGCAGCGATCCGAGTGCCAAAATGTCGTGATGGGCGCGCGGCGACCGCGCGTCGGCTGATCAGGACGTCGGGCTACAGCGCCGATGAGTGGCGGCGCTGCGGAAGCACATTCGACAAGTTACGAGGATAGAGCGCATCTGGCTCTCCATGCCGTTGACGACAGGGGCCCACGGATCGCTCCGTGGCGCTTTAGCGATTGATGACGCGGCGCAAGCTGCCCTTCAAATTCCGCGGGTCCTTTCGGACCTGACGGCCGCTCTTCGCAACCGTCTTGTTTCAAGAATTGACCTTTTGGCGGAATTCCGTCAAGAGGGTTTTATCGATTGACTTTCCTTGACACCTAAAAAGGGTCATCGACACCCCACTCTCCACCGTTGTGATTTGAGTCGACCAGGTTGCGGACACGGAAAATCCCGCAGAAAGGCCAAAGGTTCGTCGAACTCTAGTCATTGTAAGACAGATTATTTTGTTGTCCGCCCGTTCGTTCCGCGGGACTTCTGACACGCGCCGATTTGGGCACCGGCTCGCGGCCACTCAATAAACGCAGCCAAAGCAGGGACGATCCGCCCGGCGACGCTGCGGCGGCTCCGCCGTCCGCCGCACCGGCAGACCATCTCACGAGACGAAGCGTGAGCGATTTCTCCTGGTGCAGGAGGAGTTCCCCGCGCCCAACGGCGCCCCATCAGTGGCGGGCGTGACCGCCCTTGCGGGGATCTCCGATCATCCAGGGCCGACGATGAATACGCCGCAAAGGCGTATTCATTTATTCTCTATTCCCTTTCCGATAGCGCCGCTCGTCATGAGCGGGTCGATAGGGCGATCGGATCCGACGGCGCAGCGCGTCGCCGACGGGTGCGACATCACCCCCAATCTAGACTTTCAGATAGCGAGCCCGACGCGATCCGCGATAAGCGGTGGCGATAGAGGGCCATCTGCGACAGCGCGGTCAGCCGCAGATAGGGTATAAGGACGCGAGAAGGCATCCGACGGGCCGCGAGGAGGAAACCGATGAGCGAAGCGCATCAGCCGATCGACTGGAAGACGCACGGCGTCAAGGTGATACCCGGCGACCGGCTCGATCCGAACACGGCGCAGACGCCGGGCATGAACCGCGCCGCCGCGATCAACCTGGCGCGCGTCGGCGCACAGAAGATCTGGGCGGGCACGGTGAGCATCCACCCCAATGCCAAGACCGGCGCGCATCATCACGGCGCGCTCGAAAGCGTGATCTATGTCGTCAAGGGCCGGGCGCGGATGCGCTGGGGCGAGCATCTCGAATACACGGCGGAGGCCGGGCCGGGCGACTTCATCTTCGTCCCGCCCTATGTCCCGCACCAGGAGATCAATGCGTCGACCGACGAGCCGCTGGAATGCGTGCTCGTGCGCAGCGACAACGAGGCGATCGCCGTGAACCTCGACATCGAGCCGGTGGAGACGCCCGAGGAGGTCCGGTGGGTCGACCCGATCCACAGGCATCCCTGACCGGCGCGCACGACCGGTCTCGCCGACGGCCGATGAGGCACGCTCATCGGCCGTCGGCGCTGCCCGTCCGGCAACTGCGGCGGTGACGGCGGCGGCGTTAGGCCATCGCGACCGCCCTCGCCGCCTCGGCACCGGCCGCGGCGATCATGCCGGCCGGCGGCAGCAGCGCGCTGCCTCTGCCGATCGGCTTCATCACCGGGGTCGATGTCGGGCAGGTCGTGCAGCCCTCCCACCGCACCGGGGCATAGCCGCGGTGGGTGTAGAAGGGGAGCGCGGGCTGCACCGAATTGAGGCAGATCGCGCTTGCCCCCATCGTCCGCGCATAGTCCTCCGCCATCGACAGCAGGCGGCTGCCGAGATGGTGGCCGCGGCGCTCGGCGGCGATCGCGACCATGCGGAAGACGGCACGGCCGTCGGGCTTCAGATCGATGCGGATCGTCCCGACCAGCGCACCGTCGGCGAAGAAGCCCAGCGGATGGTTGCCGGGGGCATGTTCGTCCGGGTGAAACCGGTCGTAAGGGATCCAAGGATGGTAGACGTCGAAGAGACACGTCTGGCGGATCGCGTGATAGCGATTCCGTTCAGTCTCCGTCAGCAGGGGACGGAGTTCATATGTGTGCGGGCGCACGCGGCGCGCCTTCAGTTGTGACGTGGACCGGCCGACCGGACGATCCTTGTCGATCGGCGGAGTCCGCTGCAGGAGCCCGGCGACAAAGTAGAAGATAGCATGAGATTGTGAAGAAATCTTGGCCGTCAGGCGCGGAAACCGCCGGCTCGTTTCAACTCGCGGGCGCAGGCGGCCGCACGGGCAGCCGTTCCCGCCATTCCTCGGCGGCGGCAGCGTGACCGGCTTCGCCCAGCGCGTGGGCGAGGTGGCGGGCGGCACAGGACGCAGGATCCGTCTGCCGCAGCCGGCCGGAAACGGAACGAAGCGTCGCCGGAGGCGACGCACGGTCGGAAAGGTTCATCGGTCGAATACCCGAACAGAAAAGCCGGCCGGGCGCGGACGGCTTCGTCCGTGGCAGCCGGGGAACGAACGGATTGTATCAGCGCGGCCAGGACGGGAAGACGCAATTCGTTTCGTATTTGGCTCAAATGCGCCGCGCCGAGAGGGCGCTCACGAACCGCCGGCCGGCTCGATGGGCTCCACCGCGAGCATCAACGCCACTTCCTTGCGGGCTTCCGCCGGAGCGAGCAGCGGCCGCCGTCGCAGCAGCACCTGAACCGCCCGGTCGAACGCCGCCACAGTGTCGCGCTGCACCAGCATCGCGTTGTTATAGGTTGCGCGGACAAGTTGGTTCAGGTCGTCGCTCATGTCCGGCCCCCTACCGGTTTATCGAGCCGCGCGAACAGTAACGGTGTCGATCGTCAATACTCGTGACAAAGGTGTGGCACGGAACCGGATGCAACCGATCCCGCCGAGGACCGGAAGGATTTGACTCCCCCGGCCCCGGGCCGGACTGCTACTCGTCGCGGCTTCAATAGCGGGCGCCCGCCCGCTCCGCTTCAAACTCGGGGAGGTCGCATGCGGCTCGGGACGATCGTCGCTCAGATATCGAGGAGACGGACGGCCCCTCCCCGCTTGCGTGCCGCCGCCCTGCTTGCCGGGATCGGGAGCGCCGCCGCGATCATGGCCGCCGCGCTCCCCTCCCCGGCAGCCGCGCAGTCCTATTTCGCGAAGACGACGGTGCTGGTGACGAAGGACCATCCGCTCGTCATCGACAACCCGCTGCGCCCGACCGACCTCGCTTTCGAAAAGATCATCATCGAGCCGGGCGGCCGGATCATCATCCGCTCGACGCTCTATCTCAGCGTCAACGCGATCGAGGCGAAGGGTGACGCCGCCGGAGCGGAAACGGCGGCGGCCAGCACGGCGTCGGCGAGCGGACTGGGCGCCGCACCGGACGGCTGCCATATCTACGCGCTGGGCCGCACCGCGCCGGCGGACGGCGCCGCTGCCGGACGGGACGGGCGGAACGGGACGGACGCGCCGCCAGTCGAGATTTACATCCGCACGCTGAGCGGCGCGCTCTGCATCACCAGCATGGGCGGCAACGGACAGCCCGGCGGTCCCGGCACCGGCCGGAAGGCCGGCGGCAGCGGCGGGAACGGCGGTGACGGCAGCACCGTCACCGTCCATGTCGGGACGCTTGCCGAGGGCGCCCGCGTCTTCTTCGTGCCGGCGGTCGCGAGCGGCGGTCCGCCGGGAGCGCCGGGAACCGGTGCGGGCGCGGCGACGGGCACCGCCGGGCAGCCGGGCAAGCCGGGCGCCCTCGCCCGCGAATAGGACGGCCGGCGCGGGACGCCCATCCGAAAGACGCCCGTTACGGGGAAGGGAGGCGAAAGGAAGCCGTGATGAACCCCATCCAGATCCGCACCATCGACCATGTCGTGTTCCGGGTCGCGGACCTGAACCGGGCCGAACGGTTCTATTGCGGCGTGCTCGGCTGCTCGCGCGAGAAGTGGCAGGCGGAGTTGGGCCTGCTGCAACTCCGTGCCGGCAGCGCGCTGATCGATCTGGTGAGCCTGGACGGCAGGCTCGGCCGCGAGGGCGGCGGTCCGCCCGCGCCGGACGGACCGAACGTCGACCATGTCTGCCTCCGTCTCGCCGCGTTCGACGAAACGGCGCTGCGCGCCCACCTCGCCGCACACGGCGTGACGCCGGGCGAGACGGTGACGCGCTACGGCGCCGAAGGCGACGGCCCATCGATCTATATCAGCGACCCGGACGGCAATACGGTCGAGCTGAAGGGACCGCCGGCATAAGGGTGCTCGACCGGCCCACATTCAGTCCGGTTGGGTGCTTCCGCATGCGGCGCGGGGCGCACTGCAACCGGCGAGGCATTCCCTAACGCATGGAGCGTATACGATTGACGATTTAGCAACCATAGATCGTCATTGTTGGAGAGGTTGATCGCCTTCTCCCATGTCGCGCCATGCTTCGCCGGGCCCTGCTCGTCTCCTCGCTCCTCCTGATCCCCGGCGCCATCGGCGCTAGCGCCGGCGCTCCTGCCCCTGCTTCCGCCCTCGCTCCCGCGCCTGCTCCCGTGGAATTGGACATCCGCGGCCTGAGAATCGGTATGCCGATCGCGTCGGCGCCGAAGGCGCTCCACTGCCGCAAACCGCCGACCGGCAACGTCGCGATGTGCCTCCCCGAGGCCGGCGTCGCGATTCAGGTCGAGTTCTCGTCCGAGGCCGCCGGCGAGCGGATCACCAGCGTGGTCTACTCGTTCTTCAGCCGCGAGCGGCTGCGCCGGGACACGAGGGTCGGCGCGGTGCTGATCGCGAAGTATGGACAGCCGACGGAGCTACCCGAGGCATGGCAGTGGCGGCAGGGAGGCACGACGGTGACGGCCTCGGTCCCCGGAGACATGCAGGAGGCCTCCCTGCGCCTGGAAAATCCCGATTACCAGAAGAAGGTCGAGCCTCTGCAGCCGGAGCGGGCGCCGGCGCCGACGGCCAAGCAGCAGGCCAAACCGGCGAAGCCGCCGCGGACCGGTTAATACGGGACGACGACAACCGGCGGCCGGTAGATCACGGGCGGACGCGGCCCGTAGATCACGGGCGGCCCGAAATAGCGGGGGCGATACGCCTCCCGCCGCCAGCGCTCGCGCTCGCGCCATTCGTGCTCGCGCCGTGCGTGTTCGCGCCATTCATGCCCGCGCCATTCCCGGCGATCTCCATCGCGGTGGTACTCCCGTCCGCGACGCCAACCCTCATCGGCCTGGGCCGGCGACACGACGCTGCCTGCGGCGATACCACCGAACAGAACGGCGGCTGCGACAAACAGTGACGCCCGGCGCCGGCCGGACAGCGATTTTCTAAACACCGGTCCACTCCTTACTCAGCGGCGAAGGACGCCACAGAAAGATAACGGGGCACCCCGCCCGCCTCTTTCATGCGCACTGATGATATTTTTCGGGCAGGCACGGGAACCGCTCGCCGCGACAGGCGAATTGTCGCCTGCGGTGAAAGCGCGTAGCGTTGTTGCGAAGAACCGGCCGCGGGAGGCGCGGTGCGTGCCTCACCGGCCGGCAACCGGGAGGAAAGGCGCCATGTGCCGACTCTTTGCGAGCCAGGATCCCGCTTCGTACGCGCCCGTCACCAAGGCGCTGCGCCTCAGCGGCCATACGACGAGCATCCGACTCGAAGCCGAATACTGGACGATCCTCGACGAGATCGCCGCCGCCGAAGGGATGTCGACGCCGCGCTTCGTCGGCAAGCTCTATGACGAAGTGCTGGACTGGCACGGCGAGGTGAGGAACTTCACGTCGATGCTGCGGGTCACCTGCACGCTTTATCTCAAGATGCGCGGGCAGCGACCGCCGCAGGGAGCGGCGATCGCCGCGGAATGAAGCGGAATAAAATAGCCGTGTAGTAACCCGATACTGCCTCCTCGCCGCCGCCGCCTCGTATCCTCGCTGCAACGGAGGAAACGGAGCGGGCAGCCCGCAATGCAGCGACGTCGCATGGAGACCGGTACGACGGCGGTCCGTGATTCGCAATGGCGCCACCGGTGGGGTCCGGCCGTCCTGATATCTGTGCTGCTCGCCGCGGCAGAGCCGGTTGCGGCAGCCGATCCGCCATCTTCCGGCGAGGCGCTGTTCAAGCGCAACTGCGGCACCTGTCACGTCATTTCGCCGACGCCCGCGCAACGCCAGGGTCCCAACCTCTACGGCGTCGTCGGCCGGCATGCCGGGCGCCTGGAAGCCTTCGCGTATTCCGAAGCGCTCAAGAACGCCGACTTGGTCTGGACCGACACGACGCTGGACGCATGGCTGACCGATGCGTCGCACTTCGTCCCGGGCAGCGTCATGCCCTATCGGCAGGCCGACCCGGCCGTGCGCTCCGCGATCATCGACTACCTCAAAATCGCCGGCGGAAGCAGCACGGCCGCCCCCGCACCCAAGGGCGATTAGGAGGCGGAGGCGATGGCCAAGCTGATCCATGCGATGGTCCGGGTGCTTGACGAAGACCGGTCGAAGCGCTTCTACCGCGACGCGCTCGGACTGAACCGCGAGGAGCGTCTGGCCTTCGACGGCTTCACGCTCGTCTATCTGCGGAACGACGATGCCGACTTCGAGATCGAGCTGACGATCAATCACGACCGGACCGAGCCCTACACGCACGGCGACGGCTACGGCCACCTCGCCGTCGCCGTCGACGATCTCGATTCCGAGCACCGGCGGATGACTGCGCTCGGCATAGAGGCGACACCGATCAAGGAGTTCATGCGCAACGACGATCTCCTCGCCCGCTTCTTCTTCGTGAAGGACCCCGACGGCTACAAGGTCGAGGTGCTGCAACGGCACGGGCGCTACCGCTGACGGGAGAAGGAGCCGGCGAGGAACGGCCGGAAAACGCGACGGCCAACGACAACACCAAGGAGGGACGGAAGCGATGAGACGGGTGGACAAACGGACGCGGCTGACGCGACGCCGCTTCCTGCAGTCGAGCGGCGCGACGGCGGTCGGAATCGGCGCGCTGTCCACGGGGACGGTGCTGATCGACCCGCGCGGCGCCTGGGCGGTGAGCCTCAACACGCTGACGCCGGATACGGCGCGGACGCTCATCCAGATGGCGCGCGATCTCTACCCGCACGACCGCCTCGCCGACAGCTATTACGCCAAGGCGATCGAGCCTTATGACGCCAAGGCCGCAAAGGACCCGGCATTGCGCGACCTGCTAACGAACGGCGCCGCGGAGATGGATCGGCTCGCCGCCGCGAAGGGCGCCAAGAGCTATGCGGACCTTGCGGACGAGACGCTGCGCGCCGCGCTCCTGTCCTCGATCTCGGCGACGCCGTTCTTCGCCAAGGTGCGCGGCGACATGCTCACCGGCCTCTACAACCAGCCCGAGGTGTGGGCGAAGTTCGGCTACGAAGGACCGTCGGCGCAGGAGGGCGGATACATCCATCGCGGCTTCGACGACATCGACTGGCTCAAGAGCTGAGGAGGGCTACGGACATGGTCGCGCGTTTCGATCTGAACGACGACAGCGTCGTGGTCGTGGTCGGCTCGGGGGCCGGCGGCGGCACGCTCTCCAACGAGCTGGCGCAGAAGGGCGTCAAGGTCGTCTGCTTGGAGGCCGGCGGCCGGCACGAGATCGACGATTTCGAGAACGACGAATGGGGCATGTTCTCGAAGATCTCCTGGCTCGACAAGCGCACGACCTCGGGCACGTGGCGCGTCGCGAAGGACTTCCCCGGCCTCCCGGCCTGGATCGTCAAGGCGGTCGGCGGCTCGACGGTCCACTGGGCCGGCGCATCGCTGCGCTTCCAGGAGCACGAGTTCAAGGCCCGCACCCATTACGGCGAGGTGAAGGGCGCAAACCTGCTCGACTGGCCGGTCTCGCTCGCGGAGATGGAGCCGTATTACGCCAAGGCCGAAGACAAGATGGGCGTCACCGGGACGAACGGCATCCCACGGCTGCCCGGCAACAACAACTTCAAGGTGCTCGCCGCCGGGGCGCAGAAGCTCGGATACAAGGAATTCCACACCGGCAACATGGCGATCAACTCGCAGCCCCGCGACGGGCGCGGCTCCTGCCAGCAGATCGGCTTCTGCTTCCAGGGCTGCAAGTCGGGCGCGAAATGGTCGACCCTCTACACCGAGATCCCGAAGGGCGAGGCGACCGGCAATTTGGAGGTCCGGCCGAACAGCCAGGTGCTCAAGATCGAGCATGACGCGTCCGGCAAGGTGACGGGCGTCGTCTATGCCGACAAGGACGGCGCGATGCAGCGCCAGAAAGCGCGCGCCGTCGCCATCGCGGGCAACTCGATCGAGAGCCCGCGGCTGCTGCTGAACTCGGCGTCGAGCCGGTTCCCGGATGGGCTGGCGAACTCGTCGGGTCAGGTCGGACGCAACTACATGCGGCATATGACCGGGTCGGTCTACGCGACCTTCGGCAAGCCGGTGCACATGTATCGCGGCACGACGATGGCCGGCATCGTGCGGGACGAATCGCGGCTCGACCCCAGCCGCGGCTTCGTCGGCGGCTACGAGATGGAGACGATCTCGCTCGGCCTCCCGTTCATGGCGGCGTTCCTGGAACCCGGCGCCTGGGGCCGCGAATTCACCTCCGCGCTCGACCGGTACGACCATATGGCCGGCATGTGGCTGGTCGGCGAGGACATGCCGCAGGAGAACAACCGCATCAGCCTGCATCCGACCGAGAAGGACCAGTTCGGGCTGCCCGTCCCGAACGTCAACTTCGACGACCACCCGAACGACGTCGCGATGCGCCAGCATGCGTACAAACAGGGCGCGGCGATCTATCAGGCGGTGGGCGCCGACGCGACGTTCCGCACCCCGCCCTACCCGTCGACGCACAATCTCGGCACCAACCGGATGAGCGAGAACCCGCGCGACGGGGTCGTCAACAAGCACGGCCAGACGCACGACATCAAGAACCTGTTCGTCTCCGACGGCAGCCAGTTCACGACCGGCGCATCGGAGAACCCGACGCTGACGATCGTCGCGCTGGCGATCCGTCAGGCCGACTTCATCTCCGGGGCAATGTCGCGCGGCGAGATCTGAACCGCCGGCACAACGGCGAGCGGGACACGATTCGGGCGTCCCGCTCGCCTGCCTGGATTGCAGAGCCGTCATTCGCGGAACGAGGAACTCCGAGGCGCCGATCGGGTTTTCGGGAGAGGGGCCGCGCCACCACCTCTTGCCGACGGTTCAACTCATGCG
>DASWRT010000086.1:0-46944 GCA_036403035.1 Allostellaceae bacterium
CGACTTCTCCGCCTTCCCGACCGTGCTGCTGATCGCGACCATGCTGCGATTGGCGCTCAATCTTGCCTCGACGCGGCTCATCCTGAGCCACGGCCACGAGGGGACGAAGGCCGCCGGACACGTCATCGAAGCGTTCGGCAATTTCGTGATGGGCGGCAACTTCATCATCGGAGTGATCGTCTTCATCATCCTGGTGGTGGTGAACTTCGTCGTCATCACCAAGGGCTCCGGCCGCATCGCCGAGGTCGCCGCGCGCTTCAGCCTGGACAGCATGCCGGGCAAGCAGATGGCGATCGACGCCGACCTCTCGGCGGGGCTGATCGACGAGGCGGCGGCCCGCAAGCGCCGCGGCGAGATCGAGGCCGAAAGCAACTTCTTCGGCGCGATGGACGGCGCATCGAAGTTCGTCCGCGGCGACGCCGTCGCCGGCCTGATCATCACGTTCATCAACGTGATCGCCGGCATGGTGATCGGCATCGCGCAGAAGAACCTGTCTTTCGCCGAGGCGACGCAGACCTATACGCTGCTCACCGTCGGCGACGGGCTGGTCTCGCAGATCCCGGCGCTGGTCGTCTCGACCGCCGCAGGCATGCTGGTCTCGAAGGGCGGCACCGCCGGCTCGACCGACAAGGCGCTGTTCGGGCAGTTGAGCGCCTACCCGGCGGCGCTCGGCCTCTGCTCGTGCCTGACGATGGCGCTGGCGATCCTGCCGGGCATTCCGATGGTGCCGTTCCTCGGCCTCGCCGCGCTGACCGGGACCGCGGCGTGGAAGCTTTCGGGACGGCGCGAGGCGGAGGAGCGCGAAGCCGCCGAGGCCGAGCGCACCGCCGCGGCGGCGCCGGTCGCCGAGGAGCCGATCGCCAACGCACTGACGATCGACCAGCTCCGCCTGGAGCTGGGCTACGGGCTGCTGACGCTGATCAACGGCGAGCGTCCCGGCGCGGCGCGGCTCACCGACCAGATCAAGGCGCTCCGGCGGCAGCTCGCCGCCGAGATGGGCTTCGTGATGCCGTCGGTGCGCATCCAGGACAACCTTCAGCTCGGCGCCAACACCTACGTGATCCGGATCAAGGAGATCGAGGCCGGGCGCGGCGACCTGCGGCCGAACATGCTGCTGGTGATGGACCCGCGGGGCGAGCCGATCACGCTGACCGGCGAGCCGACGATCGAGCCGACCTTCGGCCTGCCGGCGCTGTGGACCAGCGAGCAGAACCGCGAGGAGGCGACGTTCCGCGGCTACACCGTGGTCGAGCCGCAGACCGTGATCACCACGCACCTGACCGAGGTGATCAAGGACAACATGGCCGAGATGCTGTCCTACGCCGAGACGCAGAAGCTGATGGACGAGCTGGACAAGGCGCACCAGAAGCTGATCGCCGACCTCGTCCCGGCGCAGATCTCGGTCGGCGGCATCCAGCGCGTCCTCCAGAACCTGCTCGCCGAACGCGTCTCGATCCGCGACCTGCCGACGATCCTCGAAGGCGTCTCGGAAGCGTGCGGCTACAGCCGCAACGTCAGCGTCATCACCGAACATGTCCGCGCCCGGCTCGCCCGCCAGATCAGCGACGCCAACACCGCGCCCACCGGCTTCATCCCGCTGGTCACGCTGTCGCCGCAGTGGGAGCAGTCGTTCGCCGAGGCGATCGTCGGCCAGGGCGACGACCGGCAGCTCGCGATGGCGCCGAGCCGGCTCCAGGAGTTCATCACCGGCGTCCGCCAGACCTTCGAGCGGCTGGCGATGAACGGCGACGCGCCGGTGCTGCTGACCAGCCCGACGATCCGCCCCTATGTCCGCTCGATCGTCGAGCGCTTTCGGCCGATGACGGTGGTGATGTCGCAGAACGAGATCCACCCGAAGGCCCGCATCAAGACGCTGGCGCAGATATGACGGGCGGCGTTGGGGCACACATCCGGCTTGCCTCCCCTTCCCCCGCTCGCGGGGGAAGGCCGGGATGGGGGCATGCCGCCTGCGCGACGCCTGACAAGCCTTGCCCCCACCCCAACCCTCCCCCGCAGGCGGGGGAGGGAGTTTCCGGCGCGTAGGCCGTCGCTATGCGTCTTCGCCGCTTCACCGCCCGCACCGCCGCCGACGCGATGGCGCTCGTCCGCCGCGAGCTGGGGCCGGATGCCGTCATCGTCTCGACCGAGACCGCCGACAACGGCGCCGCGACGGTCACCGCGGCGCTGGAGAACGACGATGACGGCGACCTCGCCCGCGACTTCGCCGTGGCGGCGGGCGGAGGGCTCTCCGAAGACACGCTGCCGCTCGACGCCGCGGAGTTGATTGCGGAGGCGCTGACCGCGCACGGCACGCCGCCGCGGCTCGCGGAGAAGATCCTGATGGCCTCGCTGGAGCTGCTCGACGCGGCGAACCCGCTGCCGGCGATGGCCGGCGCCCTCGACGCCGTGTTCGGGTTCCAGCCGCTCGACGGCCGCGCCTACCTAAGCGGCGACGGGGGCGCTCGGCCGCTGATGCTGGTCGGGCCGCCGGGCGCGGGCAAGACCATCGCCGTCGCGAAGCTCGCCGCCCGCGCCGTGCTCGGGCGGCGGCGGGTCCGCGTGTTGTCGACCGACACGGTGCGCGCCGGCGGCATCGAACAGCTTGAAGCCTTCACCCGGCTGATGGCGCTGCCGCTGCACCGGATCGACGGCGAGGCGCAGCTTGCCGCGGTGCTGGCCGACGCCGCCGCGCGGTCGGCGGGTCCGGGCGAC
The DNA here is from genome assembly GCA_036403035.1 of Allostellaceae bacterium. GTDB lineage: Bacteria > Pseudomonadota > Alphaproteobacteria > ATCC43930 > CGMCC-115725 > DASWRT01. Next base: position 2,713 of record DASWRT010000086.1, read on the forward strand.
CCGGCCGCGCTGATCGACACGGCCGGCATCAACCCGTACAACGCCAGCGACCGCGGCGAATTGGCCGCCTTCATCGCCGCGGCCGACGCCGAGCCGGTGCTCGTGCTGCCGGCCGGCGGCGACCTCTACGATTCGGTCGAGCTGGCCGAGGCGTTCGCCGATCTCGGCTGCCGGCGGATGATCGTCACCCGCGTCGACATGGTCCGGCGGCTCGGCAGCGTCCTCGCCGTCGCCGAGGCGGCGCGGCTCGGCTTCTCCGAGATCGGCATCAGCGCGAACGTCGCCGACGGCCTCATCCCGCTGAACCCGGTGGCGCTCGCCCGGCTGCTGATGCCGGACGTCGCTGCCGTCGCGCCACCGCACGACACTCCACCGCACCGCACCACGTCGCCCGAGCGAGTTCTGCCATGACGACCGCCGCCGCCGCTGCCTCCGCCTCCCGTCCGATGAAGCTGCCGGGCAAGCGCAACGTGATTGCGATCGCCTCCGGCAAGGGCGGGGTCGGAAAGACCTGGTTCTCGATCACGCTGGCGCACGCCCTGGCGCAAGCCGGCAAGCGGACGCTGCTGTTCGACGGCGATCTCGGCCTTGCCAACGTCGACGTGCAGCTGGGCGTGACGCCGCGCCGCGACCTCGCCGGGGTCGTCGCCGGGCATTTCGCGCTCGGCGAGGCCGCCGCGCCCTATCCGGACGGCGGGTTCGACATCATCGCCGGGCGCTCCGGCTCGGGCAGCCTCGGCACGATCCCGCTGACCCGGCTGGTGGCGCTGCGGAGCGAGCTTCAGGCGCTGTCGCAGCAGTACGACTGGGTGGTGCTCGACCTCGGCGCCGGCCTCGAACGCCCGGTGCGGATCCTCGCCAGCCAGACCCGCGCCTGCTTCGTCGTCGCGACCGACGAGCCGACCTCGATCACCGACGCCTACGCCTTCATCAAGGTGACGGCGCGCGACGGCCTGACCGAGGACATCAGGATCGTCGTCAACATGGCGGCGAGCCCGCGCGACGGCGAGCGGACCTACGGCACGCTGCGCAAGGCGTGCCAGGAGTTCCTGAAGTTCGAGCCGCCGCTGGCCGGCATCGTCCGCCGCGACGACAAGGTGAAGGATGCGATCCGGCGGCAGACCTCGCTGCTGACGCGCCACCCGAGCAGCGACGCGGCGCGCGACGTCGAGGCGATCGCCGAGACCGTCTGCCGCCTCGATTGAACCGGGGCCGATAAACCAGGGCCGAACCGAGGGCGCATGGACCCGCTCCTCCCGCTGCCGCTGCCGCCATTGCCGCTCGTTCCGTCCACACCGACCGGCACCGCCGCGAGCAGCACGGTGCTTGCCGCCGGGATCGCGGCGGAGGCGGAAGCCGTGCTGGCCCAGACCGTCGCGGAGGTCGCGGCCGTCGTCGCGACCGGCGAGAGCGTCACCGTGCCCGCGACGCTGCTGGCCCCGCCGCCCGCGCCCGCCGCCGCCGGCGACGCGGCCACCGCCGTCACAACGACCGCTGCGGCGATCGCGGCCGGACTGCCGCCGGGGACACGGGCGATGCTGCGGCTGATCGCGGTGACGCCGCCGGACGACGGTTCCGGCGGGGCCGCGGTCGAGATCGCGCTCGCGCCCACGCCCTCCGGCGCCCCGCCGGGCAGCGACGCCGCCACCGCAGCCGGAGCACAGACCCTGCCGGACGAAAGCGGCGGCGAGCCGGAAACGGTCGGCATCGTCGCCGTGCCGCCGGGCGATGCGGGGAGCAACACGCCATCCGCGGCAGCGACGGTCATCGCCTCGCCGCTCGGCTCCTGGGCGCTCGCACGGAAGCTGGCGCTGCCGGCCGACACCCTTGTCCGCTTCGCGCTGCTCCTGCCGCCGCCGGACGCCGGTAGCGCCGGCCCAGTGACGGAAGCAGCCGGCGACGCCGCGCCGCTCGCCGCTACGCTGCTCGCCCTGCCCAACGCCGATACACCCCGGAACGACGGCGCGGTTCCGCCGGTCGCGCTATGGCCGGGGATGCGGGCGATGCTGCGGCTGCTGGCGGTGACGCCGCCCGGCGGCAGTGAGGAGATCAGGCTTGCGTCGGCCGACGCGGCGCCGCCATCGGCGGCCGGCATCGAGATCACGACCGCCGGCACCATCGCCGCTGCACCCGATACCGGCGCGCGAGCAGCGACAGCCGGCACGGCAATCGCCTCGCCGCTGGGCACCTGGGCGTTGGCAAGGCCGCTCGCCCTGCCGGCCGACACCCTGGTCCGTTTCGCCCTGTTGCTGCCCCAGGCAACGACGCAGCCCGCCAGCGCAGCAGCAGCTCCGGCATCGCCGACTGCTTCCCCGCTTGCCGACCTCGTGCAGGCAGCGCTGGCGCTACTCGACAGAGAAGCGACAACCGAAGCCGGCGGGACATCAGCCATGCCGGCGGAAATCCGCGGCGCCTTCGCCTCGCCGCGCTCCGGGGTGCAACTCGCCGCCGCAATGGCGTTGGGCGCTGCCACAATCGCCGTGCACGCCGCCGCCGACCGACCGGATGGAGACGGCGCCAGGATCGAGCCGCCGTCGCCGGTCGCCGCCCTGGCCCGGATCGCGGCGGCAGGCGGGCGGGACGACCTTGCAGCGGCGCTGGCGAAGATGGCCCTGCCCTCGCCGTCAGCGGTCCTGCCTGAGAGCGCCGCAGCTTCCCGTACCGCCATGCCGGCGAGGTGGATCGAGATTGCGCTGCCGGTGCTCGACGATACGGGGAGCGGCGGCATCTCCGCTCAGGCCGGCACGCCGCCGATGCCGCCGGTCATGCTGCTGCTGGAGAACCCGCCTCGCCCCTACGGCGAGCGCGAGAGCGGCGCCGAGGGAGACGATGGCGCCGACGACGGAGGCGAGCGCGGCGGGCGCCGCTTCGCCGTGACGCTGGAGCTGAGCCGGCTGGGGCCGGTGCAGCTCGACGGCGCGGTACGGCGGGGCGAGCCGAGCGGCGCAAGCGGCGCCGGGCGGCGTCACCTCGCGCTGACCGTGCGGACCGGCGTTGCGCTGCCGCCCGCGCTGCGGACTGGCCTCGCCGAGACCTTCACCGCCGCGCTCGACGCGGCCGGCTTCACCGGCGCCCTCGCCTTTGCCCCGCTGCGCCGTGCCGGCGGCAGCACGGCCCGCCGTCCGGTCGACCTCCGAGCCTAGGGCTTTGGGCAAAATAGAAGCTCCCCCTTTACCGCAGAGGGTGCGGAGAAGGCGCGGAGGCTCGCAGAGCAATCGGCTGCGCGCCTGCGGCGCATGAGGAATCATCCCTCCGCAGATCTCCGCAGTTCTCTACGTACTCCCCGGTGAAAAACCGTTCCCTCACGAGCCCCTGCCGCGGAGATCGGCCACGTCAGGACGGGACGAGAGCGGAACCGATACGCTCAGCCGGCGCCGCTCTCCAGCCATGCCTTGACCTGCTCGACCGGGTGCGGGACGCGGATCACGGCCGTTCCGAGATGCAGCTTCGTCCCATCGCCCTCCCGCTCGATCCAGGAGACAAGCAGCGGATTGACGTGGATCTTCCGGTTGTGATCGAGATCCTCAAGCTCGATGTAGCGCACGCCGTCCCTCCGTGACTGTGCCGTCGAACCGACCGACGGAAAACAGTCTGCCGCGCACCGGTAAAGATTCGTGAAGCCCCACGGGTGCTTCTATTTCTTCTCAGCCCCTATGCGGTGATCCGCAGCATGTCCCTCCAGGCGCGAGGCGACAGCGAGGAGGGGGAAGCGGCGGCAGCTACCGGCATCAACCGGTCGCGTCCGGCGCCAACGGCTCCGTCAGATAGCGCTGGACGGTCGGGCCGAGGACCGCGACGGCGGTCTCCGGCTCCATCTCCATAACGGCCGGAAGAGCGAGGATGTACCGGCAGAGCGCAAACCCGAGCAGCTGGGAGGCGATCAGTCCGGCCCGGCGTTCCGCTTCGCCGGCCGGCGCGACACGGGAAACCGCCGGCAGAACCTGCTGCGAGAAGATCTCCCGGCTTCGGGCGGCGGCCGTGGCGTTGGTCGCGGCGGCGCGCAGAAGGATGCGCAACGCGTTGTCGGCGGGATCGCCTTCCCACCGCGTCAGGAAGTGCCGGACCAGCGCCGCGCCCAGCGCCTCGCGGGGAACGGCCGAGAGGTCGGGGATGCGCAGATCGAACGTGGCCGCCTCGGCGAACAGGCCCTCCTTGCTGCCGAAGTAGCGGATGACGAGAGCCGGGTCGGCTTTCGCCGCCGCGGCGACCGCGCGGATGGTGGTCGGCTCGTATCCCTCCTCGGCGAAAAGGCGGCGGGCCGCCGCGAGGATGCGTGACTTGGTATCATGCGAGCGGCGCTGCGGGCTGGCTGGCGGCATCGCCACGATTATGTCAACGCCCGTTGACAAATCCAACCCGCACGCCAAATGTCAACAAGCGTTGACTTGCGGGAGTGCGGATCATGATACCAGGAACCACCGACGTGCTGGTCGTCGGCGCCGGCCCGACCGGCCTGTCGCTCGCCGCCACGCTCGCCGCGGGCAATGTCGATTTCGTACTGATCGACCGGGTGGCGGAAGGGCAGAACACGTCCCGCGCCGCAGCGGTCCATGCGCGCACGCTGGAGGTCCTCGAAGGGATCGGCGTGAGCGACCGGCTGGTCGCCGCCGGCCTTCAAGTGCCGGAGTTCACCGCGCGCGACCGCGACAAGGTGCTGCTGAGCATCAGCTTCACCGACCTCCGGACGCGATACCCTTATGTACTGGTCATTCCGCAGAACGAGACGGAAGCGATCCTCGCCGGCCGGCTGGCGGAGCTGGGCGGCACTGTCCACCGCACACACGAGGCGGTCGACATGCACCAGGACGCCGATGGGGTGGCGGTCACGGTCCGGACCGCCGGCGGCGCGGACCGGACGGTTCGGGCGCGCTACGTGGTCGGCGCGGACGGCTATCACAGCCTCGTGCGCAAGCGGGCCGGCATCGCGTTCGAGCCTGGGACCTACGCGCAATCCTTCGTGCTCGGCGATGTCCGGATGGAGTGGCCGCTCGCGGCACGGGAGATGCAGCTTTTCCTCTCGCGGCACGGCATCGCCGGAATCGTGCCGTTCGCGGACGGGCGCTACCGCCTCATCGCCACGCTGGACGATGCGCCGGAACATCCGACGCGCGACGATCTCCAGGCCGTCCTCGACGAGCGCGGGCCGGCAAGCGGCACCGCCAGGATCGACGCGGTCAATTGGTCCTCGCGGTTCCGCATTCACCACGGCGTGGCTGCGCAGTTCCGCGCGGGCCGCACGTTCCTTGCCGGCGACGCCGCGCACGTGCATAGCCCAGCGGGCGGACAGGGCATGAATATCGGCATCCAGGACGCGCGCGACCTCGGCGACCGGTTCGTCGCGATCATCCGCGGCGGGGCCGACGAGAAGATGCTGGACGGGTACGAGGCGGCGCGGCGTCCGGTGGCGGAGCGCATCGTTAAGATGACCGACCGCCTGACGCGCGTCGTGACGGTGAAAGGCAACATCCGGCAGGAGCTTCGCAACCTGGCGCTCGAAGCAGCCGGGCACCTGCCCGCCATCCGCCGCAAGATCGCCATGCAGATCGCGGAGTTGGACGGCTGACACCGGCAGCGAGCGGCAGGCCGGCGCCGCCCCGCCCTCACCCCGCGCGGTTCCGCCGGTGCATTTGAAGCGCGATCTCGTCCTGCTCGATGGTCTGCTTGCGGGTCAAGGCGTCGCGCGCCCGCTTCGCTCGGTTCGAGGCGGCCAGCTCGTAGCGCTTCACTTCCTGGAACGCCTCCGCGAGGGCGTCGCGGGCGCGCAGGATCTGGTCATCGACCTCGGCGATCGAGGCGTCGAGCTTGGCGCGGCGGTCGCGCAGCGCGGCGGCGTAGCTCGGATAGGCGAGGCTCGCCTCGTGCGAGAGCGCGGCGGCGCGCTGCTCGGCGGCGTCCTCCTCGTCGAGGCGGCGGCGCTCAAGGCGCAGCTTGTCGGCGAGACGGTCCAGCTCGCCGAGCTGTTGCCGCCGCTCGTCGAGCTGCCAGCGATGGACGCGGATCAAGGTCTCCAATGCGCTCATAGCCGCTGCCCGCTCTTACCCTTCGACGCCGAGGACGCGGGCGAGTTCGTCGTAGCCGCCGGCGAGGTCGGCTCGTTCGCCCTTCTTCTGCGACAGGAACCGCTCCAGCGCCGGCTGAACCTCGATCGCCTCGTCGACCGCGGCGTCGCTGCCGGCCCGGTAGGCGCCGAGACGGATCAACTCGGCCATGTTCTCGTAGGTCGCGAGATGCCGGCGCGCGGTGGTCACCAGCAGGTTCTCGCGCTCGTCGTTGCAGCCCGGCATGGTCCGCGAGATCGAGCGCAACAGGTTGATCGCCGGATAGCGCCCGCGCTCGGCGATCGCGCGCTCCAGCACGATATGGCCGTCGAGGATGCCGCGCACGGCGTCGGCGATCGGCTCGTTATGGTCGTCGCCCTCGACAAGGACGGTGAAGAGGCCGGTGATGCTGCCCGAGCCGGCGACGCCGGGACCGGCACGCTCCAGGAGGCGCGGCAGCTCGGCGAAAACGGTCGGCGTATAACCCTTGCTGGCCGGCGGCTCGCCGGCCGAGAGGCCGATCTCGCGCTGCGCCATCGCGAAGCGGGTGACGCTGTCCATCAGGCACAGCACGTCGCTGCCGACGTCGCGGAAATACTCCGCGATCGAAAGGGTGAGATAGGCCGCCTGCTTGCGCATCAGCGGGGATTCGTCCGAGGTCGCGACGACGACGACGCTCCGAGCAAGGCCCTCGGGACCGAGATCGTCCTCGATGAATTCCTGCACCTCGCGGCCGCGCTCGCCGATCAGGCCGATGACGCTGACGTCGCAGGCGGTGTAGCGCGCCAGCATCGACAGCAGCACCGACTTGCCGACGCCGGAGCCCGCAAAGATCCCCATGCGCTGCCCGCGGCAGCAGGAGAGAAACGTGTTGATCGCGCGGACGCCGAGATCGAGCTTGCCCTGGACGCGCTGCCGCGCGTGCGCCGGCGGCGGCTGGTTGCGGAACGGATAGGCGGCGTTGCCGGACGGGAGCGGCCCCTTGCCGTCGATCGGCTCGCCCATCGCGTTGACGACGCGGCCGAGCCAGAGCGGGTGCGGGTAGACGACGGGGAGCCCGTCGCCGATCTCGGCCTTGCAGCCCAGACCGATGCCGTCCAGCGATCCGAACGGCATCAGCAGGGCACGGCCGTTGCGGAAGCCGATCACCTCGCACGGGAGACGGCGCCGGTCGCGCGCGATCACGGTGCAGCGGCCGCCGACGGCGAGCGTCTGCGGCACGCCGCCGATCTCCAGCAGCATGCCGAGCACGGCCGTGACGCGGCCGTAGCGGCGCGCATCCGGTATCCGGTCGAGATCGCTGAGGAGCGTGGACAGGTTCACGGTCGATCGGCTTCGGCTCGCGGCGGCAGACGCACATGCGGAATGCGTACGATGGCGCGAATAAGCCACCAGCATCCTTAACTTAGGGTTAAGTGACAAACTGATCGCGGAACGCGGGCACGCCCTCCGGGAACCCGCGGCGCGACCGCAGGCGAAAGGGCCAATTGCCGCCTCGCGGCAACAACCGGAGTGCATTTCATCTTATCAACTTTAACGTTACCACGACACGCCCTCCGGCCGGCGGCCGTTGCAGCCGGGTCTATGCTTTCCGCGACTTGCAGTCTCCGGCGATAGAAAAAGATGGTTTCATAGACCGTGTCAAAGCTGCGACGTAAACGGATTTTTAACCGGTACCCTCAACACTGATTAAAAGCAAACTACTTTGCGCTAACCGCATTCCGGAGGTCTTGATGCGCGTGTTGCTCGTTGAGGATGATTCGGCAACCGCCGCCAGCATCGAGCTTATGTTGCGGTCGGAGGGCTTCATCTGCGACACGACCGACCTCGGCGAGGACGGGCTGGAGATCGGCAAGCTCTACGACTACGACATCATCATCCTCGATCTGATGCTGCCGGATATCGACGGGTACGAAGTGCTGCGCCGTCTGCGCGCGGCGCGGGTACGGACGCCGATCCTGATCCTTTCCGGCCTTGCCGAACTGGACCACAAGATCAAGGGGCTGGGCTTCGGCGCCGACGACTTCCTGACCAAGCCGTTCGACCGGCGCGAGCTGATCGCGCGGATCCAGGCGATCGTCCGCCGCGCCAAGGGCCATTCGGAGTCGGTGATCCGCACCGGCAAGCTCATCGTCAATCTCGACAGCCGCGTCGTCGAGGTCGAGAACCAGCCGCTCCACCTCACCGGTAAGGAGTACGGCATCCTCGAACTGCTCAGCCTGCGCAAGGGCACGACGCTGACCAAGGAGATGTTTCTCAACCATCTCTACGGCGGCATGGACGAGCCCGAGCTGAAGATCATCGACGTGTTCGTCTGCAAGCTGCGCAAGAAGCTGGCGCAGGCGACCGGCGGCGAGAACTACATCGAGACGGTGTGGGGCCGCGGTTACGTGCTGCGCGACCCGAACCCCTCGGAGATCCCGCAGCGCCAAGCTTCCTGAACGAGATTTCCCGGAATGGCACGAGCCCCGCGGCGGAAAGCGCGCCGCGGGGCTCGATGCGTTTCAGGGAATGTATCGCGTTGTACCGTCGGCCTCGGTCGGTGACCGATGCCGAGCGGGTTTTGCTCAAACGCCGCACGGGCTCAATCAACGGCCGATGAGTCAAGCTCAACGGCCGTTGGTATTATGCCGACGGTCGATGGGTAAAGCCCGACGAACGGCCGCGAGCGTCAGACGGCAGCCTTGACCGGCGCCCTGGACGCCGTTGCGGCGGGAACGTAGATGCCACGGTTGTCGGCGGCGGGCTGGAGCTTGTCGGTGAGGCCGAGCACGGTCTCGGCGCCGCCAAGGTAGAGGAAGCCATCCGGCGCGAGGATGCGCGCCAGCCGCTCCAGGATCACCGACTTGGTCGGCTGGTCGAAATAGATCAGAACGTTTCGGCAGAAGATCACGTCGAAGCGGCCGAGCGACGCCGGATCGTCGAGCAGGTTGAACTGCCGGAACTGCACGGCCGAGCGCAGCGCCGCGTCGACCTCCCAGCGGTCGCCGTGCTGCTTGAAGTATTTCACCAGGAACTGGATCGGCAGGCCGCGCTGCACTTCGAACTGCGTGTAGCTTCCGGCCTTGGCCTTGTCGAGAATCTCGGTCGAAAGGTCGGTCGCGACGATCTCGACGCGCCAGTTGGCGAGCCGCGCCTTTTCCTGGTCGAGGATCATCGCCAGGGAGTACGGCTCCTGGCCGCTGGAGCAGGCGGCGCTCCAGATCCGCAACGTGCGCGTCGCGGCGCGCGCCGCCAGGAGCTGCGGCAGCACGAAGGTGCGGAACTGGTCGAACGGCTTGGTGTCGCGGAAGAAGAAGGACTCGTTCGTCGTCATCGCCTCGATGACGTCACGAGCGAGCGGCGAGGTCGGCAGCCGCCCGCGCAGCGCGGCGGCGAGGGCGTCGAGCGTCTGCATCTCATGGCGGCGGGCGACCGGCAGCAGCCTGCTTTCCAGCAGGTACGCCTTGTCGCGCGTCAGCACGAGGCCGGAGCGCTCCTTCAGGAGCCGCGCGATGAAGTCGAAATCGTCGTCCCTCATGCAGCGGACCGCAGCGCAACGCGGCGGATGTACGGCGCGATCTCCGGCAGCGGCAGCACAGCGCTGCAAAGGCCGGCGGTCGCGACCGCACCCGGCATGCCCCAGACGACGCTGGTCGCCTCGTCCTGAGCGATCATGGTGCCGCCGGCGGCGACGATCGCCCGACCGCCGCCGAGGCCGTCATGCCCCATCCCGGTGAGAATCGCGCACAAGGCATGGCGGCCGTAGGACTGGGCGATGCTGCGCAGCATCGGATCGACCGACGGACGGCAGAAATTCTCCGGCGCCTCCTTGTTGAGGCGCAGCGTCCTCGCGGCGCCGTTCTGCACGACGACCATGTGGAAATCGCCGGGGGCGATGTAGACGCGGCCGGGGCGGACCGGCTCGCCATCGACCGCCTCCGCCGCAGGCCAGCCGGTCGCCCGGCCGATATGCTCGGCGAGGATCGTCGTGAAGGTCGCCGGCATGTGCTGCGTCACCAGGACCGGCAGGTGATTGAGGCCGCCGTTGCGCAGTGCGCCCAGCAGCGTGAACAGCGCCTGCGGCCCGCCGGTCGAGGAGCCGATCGCCAGCACCTCCGGCGCGACGGCGGCGGCGGCGGGGCGCAGTACCAGCGGCGCCCGCTCGCGCGCCGGCGCGGTTCCCGGTCGCAGCGCGGGGGCGCCACTCCTCGCTGCTGTCCCTGAACGGCCGATGGCAGGCGAAGCTGCGGCCGCTGGCCCGTTTCGCGCGGCAGTGGCGGCGGACGGCGGAGCCGGCGCGGGCGCCGGCTCGTGCGTCGTGCCGCGGCGAGCGCTAGCGAGCGCCCGCACCTTCGCGACGAGGTCGCGGCGGAAATCGGCGGCGGCGGACAGCGCGCTCGCGGTCGGCTTGGTCAGGTAGTCCGCGGCGCCGGCGGCGAGCGCCTGGAGGCTGATATCGGCGCCGCGGCGGGTCAGTGTCGAGGCGACGATGACCTGGACGCCCGGCTTCGCCTCGATCAGAAGCGGGAGCGCGGTCAGTCCGTCCATCACCGGCATCTCGATGTCGAGCACGATGACCTCGACGTCGTAGCGGCCGAGCGCGTTCACCGCCATGCGGCCGTCGCTCGCCGTCGTGACGACGCTGATATCCGGCTCGGCCTCCATGGTCCGGGCGAGCAGGCCGCGGATCACGGCGCTGTCGTCGACGATCATCACCCGGTAGGGGTGGAGCATGGCGGGCGAGGCGGGAGAGGAAGAGGGTGAGGAAAGGCCGGCCGGACCGGCGGCCGCCGATGCAGGCTTCGGCGGAGCGCCACCGCTCACAATAGGCCCACCTGCGCGAATTTCGCCTGAAGGATCTCGCTGTCGAACGGCTTCATGATGTACTCGTTGGCGCCCGCACCGATCGCTTCCTGAATGTGCTGGATGTCGTTCTCGGTCGTGCAGAAGACGACCACGGGCGCGTCGCCGCCCCGCATGCCGCGGAGCGAGCGCAGGAACTCGATCCCGTTCATCACCGGCATGTTCCAGTCCAGGAGGATCGCGTCCGGCATGCGGCGACGGCATGCCTCAATCGCGATCTGGCCGTCCGCCGCCTCCTCGATCGCGAACTCGAGTTCCTCAAGGATGCGCCGGGCGACCTTACGGACGACGCGGGAGTCGTCGACGATAAGACAAGACTTCATTCACCGCTCCGAATGCGCCGCTGGAGGCGCCGCCCCTGCCGCTGCTTCGCCGTCCCGGCGTCAGGCAGCATCGGCACGCGCCGGCGCCGCCGCCGCCGCCGCGAGCGCGGTCGACAGATCGAGGACGCGGCTCACGTCGAGGATGACGAGCAGCATCTCGTCGAGCCGGTAGATGCCGGCCGAGACCTCGCGCCAGCGCGGGTCGAGCGTCGCCGGGTTCGGCTCGAACGCGTCGGCCGGAACGCTCAGCACCTCGCCGACATTGTCGACGAGCAGGCTGTACAGCTCGCCGGAATTGTCGACGACGATGCTCATCGACTGCGTCCGCTTCGCCGGATCGCTCGGCAGGCCGAGGCGGGTGCGGACGTCGATCGCGGTGACGATGCGGCCGCGCAGGTTGAGCGAGCCGGCGATCTCCGGCGGCGCCAGCGGGATTCGGGTGATGCGCTGCGGCCCGAGCACGTCCTGCACCTGCAGGACGGGAATGCCGAAGAGCTGGCCGGCAATCGCCACCGAGACGAAATCGCGCGGCGCGCCGGAGTCGTTGAACGGGCGGCGAGCCGCCGCCGACTGCGGCGGCGTCTGGTCCTTGGTCATGCCGCAACCTTTCGATGGGCGTTGAGCGTCGAGGAAAGCGACTGCAGCAGGGCGTCGCGGTCGAACTTCGCGACGTAGTCGGTGAAACCGACCTCGCGCCCGCGATGGAGGTCGCGATCCGTTGCATGCGAGGAGAGCGCGACAAGCGGCGTTTCGCGCCAGCGGCCGGACTCGCGAACCATCGCGGCGAACTCGAAGCCGCTCATGCCGGGCATTTCGATGTCGGAGATGATGACGTCGAAATCCTCCCCGGCGTCGCACAGGCCGAGCGCCCGATCCGCCGAGTCGACGGTGGTGACGTCGTAGCCGGAGACGGTGAGGAGCGGCGCCAGCATGTTGCGGAAGAATGGGCTGTCGTCGATCAGGAGCACCCGCCTGGCGACCGGCTCGGCCGAACCGAAGGCGCTCTCGGTCCGCGTCTTGAACCAGTCGTCGAAGGCCTGCATCAGGTAGTAGCCGGTGTCGATCACGTCGGTCGCCTTGCCGGCGATGATCGCGCTGCCGAGCAGGCCCGGCCGCTCCGACACCAGCTCGACCGAAAGCTTGTCCTCGACGATGTCGATGATCTCCTCGACGAGGAGCCCCATCGTGCGCTCGTGATCGGCGAAGACGAGCACCGGCTGCCGGCCCTCGGCGGCAATCTCCGCCTCGGCGTCGATCGGCACCAGCGGCATCAGCTTGCCGCGGTACTGCACGACGGGCTTGCCGTTCGAATACTCGACCTGGGCGAGGTCGATCTCCTCCAGCCGCGCGACCAGCGACAGCGGGACGACCTTGGGTCCGCCCTCGCCGGCGCGGAACAGCAGTAGGCTCGACCGCTCGTCCTGGCCGGCGCTGTGGACGCCGGCAGCCGCCGCCTGATCGCGCACCGCGTGCTCGTCGATCGAGATCCGGCCGGTCGATGCGGCGATCCCGTTCGGGTCGAGGATCATGATGACGCTGCCGTCGCCGAGGATCGTGTTGCCGGAGAACATCGTGATGTCGCGCAGCAGCGGCGCCACCGGCTTGACGACGATCTCCTCGGTGTCGAACACGCGGTCGACGATGATGCCGAACGTGTAAGCGGCGACCTGGGCGACGACGATGAACGCCTCGCCGCTGGCGGCGGCGGCCTCCGTCGCCTCGTCGGTGCCGAGCCGGAGCAGCTCGCGCAGCGAGACGAGCGGCAGCAACCGGTCGCGCAGGCGCAGCACCGCGGTATTGTTGAGCCGTTCGATCTTGTTCTCGGAATGCGCCGAGGCGCGCACCAGCTCGACCACGCTGATCTGCGGAATTGCAAACCGCTCGCCGGCGCACTCGACGATCAGCGCCGAGACGATCGCCAGCGTCAGCGGGATCTTGATGATGAAGGTCGAGCCCTTCCCTTCCTGGGTCTTCAGCTCGATCGTGCCGCCGATCTTCTCGATGTTGGTCCGGACGACGTCCATGCCGACGCCGCGGCCGGACACGCTGGTGACCTGCGCGGCCGTCGAGAAGCCGGGCTTGAAGATGAACTGCTGGATCTGCTGATCCGACATCGTCGCCAGATCGGCCTCTGACGTGAGGCCGCTCGCCAGCGCCTTGCGCTTGATCTTCTCGATCGCGAGGCCGCGGCCGTCGTCGGCGATCTCGACGATGATGTGGCCGCCCTCGTGGTAGGCGTTGAGCGTGATGGTGCCGGTCTCGACCTTGCCGGCAGCGACGCGGTCGGCCGGCGGCTCGATGCCGTGGTCGCCCGAGTTGCGCACCATGTGCGTCAGCGGGTCCTTGATCATCTCCAGGACCTGACGGTCCAGCTCGGTCTCGGCGCCGAACATCTTGAGGTCGAGCTTCTTGCCGAGTTCGAGCGCGAGGTCGCGCACGAGGCGGGGCAGCTTCGACCAGGCGTTGCCGATCGGCTGCATGCGCGTCTTCATGACGCCTTCCTGCAGCTCGGTCGTGACGAGCGACAGGCGCTGCAAGGGCGCGGCGAACTCGCTCTCCTTCTGCGTGCGCAGGATCTGCATCAACTGATTGCGGGTCAGCACCAGCTCGCTGACCATCGTCATCAGGTTTTCCAGCAGATCGACGTTCACGCGGATGCTCTGGCCGGCAATCGCCGATTCCTTGGCGTCGCCATTGCCGGCGCCGCCGTTCGCATTCGCGGGCGGTGGCGGCGGCGACGACGCGGCAGCCATCGCCGCCTTGGCGGCCGGCGACGCGACCGTCTCGACCACCTCTTCGACCGCGGCAGGGACCGGCTCGGACACCATGACCAATTCGACCGCTGCCGGCGCAGGCAGGGACGCAGCGGACGGCATGGCGACCACGACCGGACCGGGCGCCGCCGCGCCGACGGAATCGGCGAGCGCGTTGAGGGTCACGATCAGCTTCGTGTCGTCGCCTTCCGGCTCGACCTCGTTCGCTTCGAGTTGGGCCATCAGCCACTTGATCCGGTCGAGCGACTCCAGCACGAGGCTGACCGCCGCAGCCGAGACCGGCAGTTCGCCATCGCGGATCTTGCCGAGAACGTTCTCCGACGCATGCGCGACCGCTTCGAGCCGCGGCAGGCCGAGGAACCCGCAAGTACCCTTGATGGTATGCACCAGACGGAAGATGTTGCTGAGCAGATCCGGGTTTTCGGGGTTCTGCTCCAGCCTGACCAGTTCAAGGTCGAGAACCGCAATGTTCTCCGTCGTTTCCGTCAGGAAGTCGCGCAGCAGATCATCCATCGCTATTCCCAGCCGTCAGATTGGTCTTGCCGCGGCGGCTGCGTCAGTCCGCTCAAGGCATGGGACGACGCTAAGGCGAATGGATTAAGGAGGAGTTAGCGTAGAAGTTGAGAGGATTTGCAGGTTTCTCGCCGGTTCCGATCAACCTGCCGACGCGGTCAGCATCAGCTCGCCGCCGGGCGCCAGCGCGACCGTGAGCTGGGCGCCGAGCTGCTCGGCGAGCCGCGCGGTAAAATAGGGCTGGACGGTGCGCGAGGTCAGCTCGTCGACCGCAGCGTCCGGCCCGATCGCAACGCGCATCTCGGGGCTCGCGGTAACCGCATCGCCCGACGCCTTGACCTCAATGCCGGAAATGCCGTTGCGCAGCGGCCGGACGACGATCGTGCCGCCACGCGGCAGACAGTCCGCAGCGACCAGCACGAGGTTGCACGCAAGCTTCTGCCAGTCGAGAGGCAGCGTCGCCGCCTCCGGCGACCAAGTGCTTTCGATCTTGCCGTCCTCGAACAGCCCGGCCGCGAGCGTCCGCGCGTCCGGACCGCCACTGCCGCCGGAGCCGTAGGCGAAGCGATAGAACTGAAGCCGGCGGGCGGCCTTGCGGCCGCTCTGCCCGATCAGCTCCACGGCATCCTTGACGAACTCCGGATCATCCTCGCCGAGCAGCTCAACGCCATTGTTGATTGCACCGACGGGACTTACCAGCTCATGGCAGAGTCGGGCGGAGAGGAGCTCCAGAACCCTTAAATCAACGGCAACGCGCATCTATTCCGTCGCTTGCAGGTGCGTGCCCTCACGCAATGTTCGGGCTCGTTTGGCGGGCCACTTATGATAATGGCGGTCCGCCTTCATAGAGGCAACACGCCTTTCGATCGCCCGATCCGATAACCGGATAACAGGAGACGTCATGACCGAACACCTGGTTCCCGGCGAGCGCGTCCGGCACCCGGCCGAGCCCGACTGGGGCGTCGGCCAGATCCAGTCCGTGATCGGCACACGGGTGACAGTCAATTTCGAGCATGCCGGGAAAGTCGTCATCAACGCCGCGGTGATCCGCCTGGAACCGGTCGACATCGGGCATCAGCGCTGAGCGCTGGAATTTCCGCCGTCGACGGCTTGTTACCCAGATATCGGTTCGGAGGCTGAGATGGTACTGGCATTGCTGATAGGCGCCGCGGCGTGGCTCGGCGAAGCGTTCGCGATCGGCCCGGCTCCGGTGCGGATCCCGGCGCGGATCCGGAAGCGCGGGCGGCATCGCCGCCACTGACCGCCGTCCCCGATAGAAGCTGCGGCTCTCGCCGGAACCGGCGTCAGCCGCCGTGGTCCGAGAGCCGCTGCCGGCGTCGGCGACGGTCGGCTGCCCGGTTCGACGGCGGTTCCGGAAAGGTCGTGGACAGGACATCCCGCTCCAGCATCCGCCAGGCGCGGCGGCGCAGGCGCAGCCGATCCTCGAAGGCGGCAAGCCGGTCCGGCAGCACCGCGAGCGTCGCGCCCGGATCGGTCGGACAGAACTGCACGAGATTGTCGTTGAAGCCGCGCGGAGTCGCATAGAAGGTGCCGGAGATCTGCGCGCCGAGCAGCTCCGCGGCAGGCCGGTAGCGATCAGAGTCGGCGAAATCCGCCCAGTTCGCCGCAAGGCAGCCGCCCGGCGCGAGGAGCGCCAGACAGCCCGTCCAGAAGTCCGCGTCGGCCGTCACCGCGCCGCCGGCATCGTAGAGGTCGACGAGGATCACGTCGTAGCGTTCGCCGGGCGCAGCGACAGCATCCGCCACGAATTTCCTGGCGTCGGCGACGACCACCGGACTGCGGACATGGAAATGCCGGCGTGCGAGATGGACGATCGCGGCCTCACGCTCGACGACGGTGACGCGGCAGGACGGGAGATGACTCGCGACGTACCGCAGCATCGCGCCGCCGCCGAGGCCGAGCAGCAGCGCCGAGCGCGGCAGCGGCGCGGCCGGCGTCGAGGGGACCAGCGCAAAGCTCGACGCCATCAGCCGCTCGTAGTGGAAGACGAGCTTCGCAGGGTGCAGCAGGCTCATCGCCGATTGCTGGGAAACGGTCGCACCGTCCCGTCCGACCGAGCAGAGATAGCGCAGATAGTCCGAGCGGTACGGCGCATCGAGCACGACCAGCTCGCCGCCGAAGCGTCTCACCCGGCGCGCCTCGACCAGCTCGTACTCATCGCCGAAAAGCGGATTGAGCAGCACATCGAGGCGCGCGGCTTCCGCAGCAGCATTGCCGCTCCCTGTCATCTCCTGTCCGGTCCGGGGCATGGGGCGGCGCGCGTCGCGAACGGTCAGACCTGCGGTCTCAAATACCGCCCTCGCCCCGCGCCAGCAACGCCTCCGCCTCGGCGAGATCCTCCGGGCGGTTGGCATTGAAGAACGGGTCGCAGGGCTCCGCCGGGAACTCCACCACGGAGAGGCGATGGCGGGCCGTCCAGACGTCGACCTTGCGCACGTCCTCGTCGACCAGCGCATGCCGCAGGTCGTCGCGCAGCCGCACCGGCCAGAGCGCGAAGACGGGGTGCGCCCGCCCGGCCGACGCGGCGCAGGCGATATCGGCGCCGCCGTCGGCGACCGCGCCGGCCAGCCGCGCCACGAGATCGGCCGGCAGGAACGGCGCGTCAGTCGCGAAGCTCGCGACGTGCGAGCAGCCGGGCACGGCCTCGGCCGCCCAATCGAGGCCGGCGAGAACGCCGGCAAGCGGACCCGGATAGCCGGCGACGCCGTCCGGCACGACCGGCAGCCCGAAGGAAGCAAAGCGCGCCGGATCACCGTTGGCGTTGAGCGCGAGCGCACCGGGCGCGACCTGCGGCCGGGCGCGCGCGATCACGCGCTCCAGGATCGTCGCGCCGCCGATCCGGCGCAGCGGCTTGTCGCCGCCGCCCATGCGGCGGGCAAGGCCGCCGGCGAGCAGAATTCCAGCGACCTTCACGCCGCGTCCTCCTCTCCCTCCCCGCGGCCGGCCTTGCGCCGATGACCCGGCGCCTCCTCGCCGACCGCGGCAGGGTCGCCGTCGAACACGATGCGGTGCGTGCCGGACAGCGCGACGAAGCGCTTGCCCTTGGCCCGGCCGATCAGCGTCAGGCCGGCCTGCCGCGCCAGATCGACACCCCAGGCGGTGAAGCCCGAACGCGAAACGAGGATCGGAATCCGCATCTGCACGGTCTTGATCACCATCTCGGAGGTGAGCCGGCCGGTCGTGTAGAAGATCTTGCCCTCAGGGGAAACGCCGTTGAGATGCATATAGCCGGCGATCTTGTCGATCGCGTTGTGGCGGCCGACATCCTCCATATAGAGGAGCGGCCGGTCCTCCTCGCACAACACGCAGCCGTGGATCGCGCCGGCCGCGAGGTAGAGGCTCGGCGCGGTGTTGATCTTACGGGTCAGCGCATAGAGCCAGGAGGTGCGGAGGACGGCATCGTCGGGCAGCCGGACCTCCTCGAACTTCTCCATCAGGTCGCCGAACACCGTGCCCTGGGCGCAGCCCGAGGTCAGCGTCTTCTTGCGCAGCTTCTTCTCGAAATCGGTCCGGCGCCCGGTCCGGACGACGACGGTGCCGAGATCGTCGTCGTAGTCGACGCCGGTGACCCGGTCGTCGGCGCGCAGCATGTTCTGATTGATGAGATAGCCGACGGCGAGCCAGTCCGGATGGTCGCCGATCGTCATCATCGTGACGATCTCCTGCCCGTTGAGGAACAGGGTGAGCGGCCGCTCGACGACGACCGAGGTCTCGACCTCGCGGCCCTCGTGGTCGATGCCGGCGACGCGGCTGGTCAGCCTTGCGTCTTCCGGGTCGGGTCGTACGGTAAATTCCTGCACGCGAGCGATGATGGGGGCGCGGCGCGCGCGCCGCAAGGGCCGGAACGGCGCGGATCGGAGCGACTCGGTCGGCCCCCTTCCGGTCTTCCTCCCTTTTATCGCTTGTCGCCGGACGTCGCTGTCGTACAATGGCAGCGAAATCACCTTTTGGGCAACTCCGAGGGGAGCGCATGTTGCACGCGGTAGACGCGCGCCAGCCGAGCGACAGACTCGCCGTTCGGCAAAACTCCTCGCAGGCATGAACAAGACATCGACGTCCATCGCCGCGACGGTCGACCCGGTATCGCAGGGCTACCCGCCTGCGCTCGGGTGGAACGACCATGCCGTCCCGGCCGCCGACCGTACCCTCGCGGCTCAGCTCGCGGCGGAACTGGCCGAGGCGAAGCGGCACGTTGCACGGCTCGAGGCCCAGCTTGACGAAGCGCGCACGGCGAGCGAGCGCAAGACATCATTCGTCGCGATGATGAGCCACGAGCTGAGGACGCCGCTCAACGCGATCATCGGCTTCTCCGATGCGGCGCTGCGCGAGATCCGCGGGCCGCTGCCGCCGGCCTACCGCGACTACGTCCAGGACATCCGCAACGCCGGCCAGTATCTCGCCGAACTGATCGACAGCGCGCTCGACGCCGCGCGACTCGAAGGCGGGCACGTGCCGCTTGCGACGCGCCCGGTCTCCGCGCGGCTGCTGATCGCCGAGGCGCGTTCGATCATTGCGATGCGCGCCGAACAGGAAGGCATCGATATCGGGCCGGTCCAGATCACCGGAGACTGGCTGCTCAAGGCCGACCCGGTCCGCGCCCGCCAGATCTTCGTCAACCTGCTGACCAACGCGATCAAGTTCACGCCGTCGGGCGGCCGGATCGGCGTCGACGTCAGCCGGGTCGTCGGCGAGACGATCGACATCGCGGTATGGGATACCGGGATCGGCATCGACACCGACCACCAGCCGCGGATCTTCGACGCCTTCTATCAGGTGCCCGGCAGCGAGATCCGCGCCGGCAGCAAAGGTGCCGGACTCGGCCTTGCGATATCGCGGCAGCTCGCCCACGCGATGGGCGGCGACATTCTGCTGCAGAGCGAACCGTCGCAGGGCTCACGCTTCATCGTCCGCCTGCCGCTGTTCCGGGAAACGGACGCCGCGGCGGCGCTCGGCCGTTGAACGCCTGTCGCACGCATCTTGACATCGCAGCCGCCTGCCGACACTTGAGCACCTAGGGTGCCGTTGGCGCGCTAGTTCGCCGGGCGGTCCGGCGGTACCGGGACGGGCGGAGATGATCGATCCATTCGGACGGCGGGTGACGTATCTGCGGGTCTCGGTGACGGACCGCTGCGACTTCCGTTGCGTCTACTGCATGGCGGAGGACATGACGTTCCTCCCGAAGTCCGAGATCCTTACGCTGGAGGAGCTGGACCGGGTGTGCAGCGCCTTCGTGCGCATGGGCGTCGAGAAGCTGCGGCTGACCGGCGGCGAGCCGCTGGTCCGGCGCAACGTCATGAGCCTGTTCCGCTCGCTCGGCCGGCACCTCGACGGCGGCGCCCTAAAGGAACTGACGCTGACCACCAACGGCAGCCAGCTCGCCCGGTTCGCCGACGAACTCGCCGCGTGCGGGGTGCGGCGCGTCAACGTTTCGCTCGACACGCTCGACCCGGCGACGTTCCGCGCGTTGACGCGCTGGGGCCGGCTGGAGCAGGTGATGGAGGGGCTGGAGGCGGCGAAGCGCGCCGGGCTCGCGGTCAAGATCAACGCGGTGGCGCTCAAGGGCATCAACGACGGCGAGGCCGCGGACCGGCTGATCGCGTGGTGCGGCGAGCAGGGCTTCGACCTCGTGTTCATCGAGGTGATGCCGATGGGCGAGATCGGCGGTTCTGATGGACGCCTCGGTCAGTACCTGCCGCTCTCGGTCCTGCGCTCACAGATCCAGCGCCGCTGGACGCTCGACGAGAGCGACTACCGCACCGGCGGTCCGGCGCGCTACACGACGGTTCGCGAGACCGGGCAGCGGATGGGCTTCATCACGCCGCTCACGCACAATTTCTGCGAGAGCTGCAACCGGGTGCGGCTGACCTGCACCGGCACGCTGTACATGTGCCTCGGCCAGGAGGACGCCGCCGACTTGCGGACGCCGCTGCGCCGCGCCGAGTGCGACGGGCCGCTGGAGGATGCGATCCTGGAAGCGATCGGCCGCAAGCCGCGGGGGCACGATTTCATCATCGACCGCCGGCACAACCGACCAGCCGTGGCCCGGCACATGAGCGTCACCGGCGGGTGACGTGACGCAGGCCGTCGCCTTCGTCGCCGCGGACACGCCGACGGCACGCGATGCGCTCGCCGATCTGACGGCGCGCTATCCGTCGGCGCCGCCCGAACGGGCCGACGTCATCGTCGCGCTCGGCGGCGACGGCTTCATGCTGGAGACGCTGCACCGCTATCTCGACCTCCGCATCCCGATCTTCGGCATGCACCGCGGCACCGTCGGGTTCCTGATGAACGGGTACAATCCCGATCGGCTGCCGGAGCGCCTCGCCGCGGCACAGCCGGTCCGGCTTTACCCGCTGGAGATGGCGGCGCGCGACCACGCCGGCACGCTGCACCGGGCGCTCGCCTTCAACGAGGTGTCGCTGCTGCGCCAGAGCCGGCAGGCGGCAAAGATCCGCATCTCGGTCGACGACGTCGTCCGTATCGAGGAGCTGAACGGCGACGGCGTGCTGATCGCGACGCCGGTCGGCAGCACGGCCTACAACCTTTCCGCGCACGGTCCGATCATCCCGCTCGGCGTTCAGATCCTGGCGCTGACGCCGATCACGCCGTTCCGGCCGCGGCGCTGGCGCGGCGCGTTGCTGCCCTGCTCCGCCCATGTCGTGTTCGAGATCCTCGAATCGGAAAAGCGCAGCGTCAGCGCCACCGCCGATTTCACCGAGGTGCGCGACGTGGTGCGCGTCGATGTCCGTGAGATCCGAACCATCTCCTGCACGCTGCTGTTCGACCCGGAGCACAACCTCGAGGAGCGCGTGCTGAAGGAGCAGTTCTCCGCCTGAGAGGCTATCCCGTCAGGCTCTCAGCACTCCAGAGCAAGGATCGGCGAACGGACGCGGATGGCATGAGCTACGTCGAGAGCATCCTCCAGCCGGGCGAGAGGGTCGTCTACCGTACCGGACCGCACTGGTACGTCTACCTGCCAGCCGCGGGCCTAGCCGTCTTGGCGGTCATCGCGATCGTTGCGGCGCAGCAAGCGTCGTCGCGCGGCAACGCCTACCTGCCGCTGATCCTGTTCATCGTCGGGGCGGTGCTCGCGGTCTTCGCGCTGGGCTGGTGGCTGCGCGCCTTCCTCAGGCGATGGAGCACGGAGCTGGTCGCGACCAACCGGCGCATCGTCTACAAGACCGGCCTGCTCAGCCGGCACACCGCCGAGATGAGCCTGGACAAGGTCGAGAGCATCGACGTCGACCAGTCGATGCCGGGCCGGCTGCTCGACTACGGCACGGTCACGGTGCGCGGCACCGGCGGCGGGATCGAGCCGCTGCCGGACATCGCCGGGCCGATCGCGTTCCGGAACCACGTGACCGCGGTCTAAGGAACTCCCTCTTCCCGCAAAATGACGCCAACGGCCATACGCGTGATTCACCAGCCCGCGCATGTGGCCACGGCCCCTGAGTAGAACCTGAATCGGAGATCGGGGGGATAGTTAGGAATCGGGGGGATGGGAGAAAGAAACGCCTCAACGTGAAGGGCGAAGGCGGAGGACGCGGCGTCCGAAGTTCCCGCGCGCCGCAGGCGCGCAATAAATCCTTTGCGCCCGTCGCGGCCACTTTGCGTCCTTCGCGTTAGAGTGTGAGAGTTCCTTTTTCTCTAATTTCCCGATCCCCAATCATCGCCCGATCTCAGATTCACATTCTTCTGGGAAGAAGAGTTCTCCCTCCTATTCCCGCACCTGCTTCGGGTCGGCGAAGCCGGCGAGGGCTTCAATCAGGTGCGTGATGTCGGCCTTGAGGCGGTCGAGGCCGGCGGTCTTCACCAGCGTCTTCTCGTCCATGTAAAGGGCGCGGTTGACCTCGATCTGAAGGCTGTGGCGTCCCTCCGCGGGGCGGCCGTGGCGGCGGACCAGCTCGACGCCCTTGTACGGATCGTTGACCTTGAGCGAGTAGCCGCGGCCGCGCAGCACGCGACCGACGAAATCGGTCAGCGCAGGGTCGCAGGTCGTGCCGTCGCGGTCGCCGAGCACGAAGTCGGCACGGCAGGCGCCGGGGTCGGTCGACATCGCGTTGCCCTCGGACGGCATCGAGTGGCAATCGACATGCCACACGGCGCCGAACTTCCGGTGCAGCCGGTCGCAGGCGGCCTGGAGCGCGGCATGGTACGGCTCGTAGCAGCGCGCGATCCGCGCCTGCACCTCGGCGACGCTCAGCTTGCGGTCGTAAACAGGCATCCCCGGCTTGGCGAGGCGCCGAACAAGTCCCAGGCCGAGCCGCGTCTTCTCGCCGGGACTCAGCGGTCCCGGCCACGGGCCGTCGAGCAGGTCGGGATCGATGTCGGCGACATCGCGGTTGACGTCGAGATAGCTGCGCGGGAAGAGCGCGGCGAGCAGCGTCGCACCGTGCGCCGGCGCCGCGCCGTACAGCTCCTCGACATAAGTGTCCTCGGCGGTGCGGAGCACCTCGAAGGGACAGGCGAAGCGGAAATCCTCGGGGTAGATCGTCCCGCTGTGCGGCGAGTCGAAGACGAGCGGGACTTCCGCCGCCTCGGCGTTGCTGTGGAAGAGGATGCCGGGGATGGTCTCGGTCATGGCGCGGTCAGCCGACGTATCGTTGAGATGGTGGGCGGAGTCTTGGCCGGGGCGACCTGGCGGAGCGCGGGCGCCGCCTCGCGGCATAGCGTGCCGGCGGCGCGGATGGAAGGGGCAGTCCGGCCGCAGGCGACGGGTCGAGCGGCGACGGGAGCCGGCCGGATCGGCTGGGATGCTCGAAAGCCGGTCTGGTGCCATCGCCAGCCGGCTCATATCTTGCTGACAGATGAATGCGGAACGGCGCCCCGAAGGACCGGCGTGCCGCCGTTCCCCGTCGAACCGGAGAGGTGCCGCCTTGGCGACCGCAATCCCGCACGACAGCCTTGCAATGCTGCGGCAACTCGTTTCCTTCGATACGACGAGCCGCGGCTCGAACCTCGCGCTGATCGAGTTCGTCCGCGACTACCTCGACGGCCACGGCATCGCCAGCGAACTCGTCTACGACGCCGCCGGGCGCAAAGCCAACCTGTTCGCGACGATCGGGCCGCCCGATATCGGCGGGATCGTGCTGTCCGGCCATACCGACGTCGTACCCGTCGACGGGCAGGATTGGCGCAGCGACCCGTTCACTCTCGTCGAACGCGACGGCAAGGCATATGGCCGCGGCGCCGCCGACATGAAGAGCTTCCTCGCCGCGGCGCTGGCGCTGGTGCCGGAATTCAAGGCGCGCACCCTGCGGATGCCGATCCACCTCGCCTTCTCCTACGACGAGGAGGTCGGGTGCATCGGCGTGCGCGGCCTGCTCGCCGAGCTGGCGCGACGCGAGGTCAAGCCGCGCGCCTGCATCGTCGGCGAGCCGACCGAGATGCGCCCCGTCACCGGCCACAAGGGCAAGAAGAGCATGCGCTGCGCGGTGCACGGCTTCGCCTGCCATTCGGCGCTGGCGCACGAAGGCGTCAACGCGGTCGAGGCGGCGGCCGAGGTCGTCGCCTACATCAAGGGGATGGCGCGACGGAAGCGCGAGCATGGCCCGTTCGACGACGGCTTCGTGCCGCCCTACACGACGGTCCACACCGGCGTCATCAAGGGCGGCACGGCGCTCAACATCGTGCCGCAGGAATGCAGCTTCGACTTCGAGTTCCGCTACGTTCCCGGCGACGATCCGGAAGCGCTGTTCGAGGAGATCGCGCGCTTCGCGGAAGAGCATGTGCTGCCGGAGATGCGGGCGGTGCGGCCGGAGACCGGCTTCGGCTTCACGGAGATCGCGGCCTTTCCGGGGCTGGACACCCGCGACGACGCCGAGGTGACGCAGCTCGTGCTGGCGCTGACCGGCGCCAACGCGACCGGCAAGGTCAGCTTCGGCACCGAGGGGGGCCTGTTCCATCAGGCCGGAATCCCGGCGGTGATCTGCGGCCCCGGCTCGATCGAGCAGGCGCACAAGCCGGACGAGTTCATCGCGGTCGAGCAGATCGCGCAGTGCGAGACCTTCCTGCGGCGGCTTGCCGACCGGACCGCCGCCGGTGCGTGATGCCGCGCTGTCCGCAGCGCCGCCATTGGCCGTCGTCTTCGACCTGGGCGGCGTGCTCGTCGACTGGAACCCGCGATACCTCTACCGCAAGATCTTCGAGGATGCGGCGGCGATGGAGCGGTTCCTCGGCGAGATCTGCACGCCGGAATGGAACGACGAGCAGGATGCCGGCCGCCCTTTCGCCGAGGCGGTCGCGATGCTCCAGGCCCGCCACCCCGACGAGGCGGAGCGGATCGCCGCCTACGATCTGCGCTGGGAGGAGATGATCCGCGGACCCGTCGCGGAGACGGTCGAGCTGCTGGAGGAACTGCACCGGCGCGACACGCCGCTTTACGCGCTCTCCAACTGGTCGGCGGAGAAGTTCCCGGTCGCCCGGCGCCGCTTCGCCTTCCTCGACCGCTTCCGCGATATCGTCGTCTCCGGCGAGGTCGGGCTGAAGAAGCCGGACCCGCGGATCTTCCGACTGGCAGCGGAGCGGTTCGGCATCGCGCCGCGGGACGCCGTTTTCATAGACGACGCTCCGGCCAACGTCGCGGCGGCGGCCTCCCTCGGTTTCCACGCGATCCGCTTCACCGGCGCAGGACCGCTGGGCGAGGAGTTGCGGACGCTGCGGCTCCTCGACTGAGCACGTACGCGGCTAGCGGCTATTTGCCTTTGTTGCGGACCTACTACGTTCTAGAAAAGCACATTGCCCGCATCGGAAAGCTGACTTCGTGGCCCAGGACACCTATCCCGTCAAGCTGACAGCGCCGGACATCGAGCCGTACCGCGCCGGCAACACGGGCATCGACTACGTCACGACCTGGGACAGCGGCCGGCCGGGACCGCACGCGATGGTGAATGCGGTGACCCACGGCAACGAGCTGTGCGGGGCGATCGCCGTCGACCTGCTGTTGCGCGAGGGTATCCGGCCGCACCGCGGCCGCCTGACGCTCGGCTTCGCCAACGTCGCGGCGTACCGCGCCTTCGACCCTCGCACGCCCACCGCCTCGCGCTTCATCGACGAGGACTTCAACCGCGTCTGGGACGAGGCGACGCTCGACGGGCCGCGCCAAAGCACCGAGCTTGCGCGCGCCCGGCAGATGCGGCCGCTGATCGACACGGTCGACTACCTGCTCGACATCCATTCGATGCAGCACGCGACCGAGCCGCTGATGATGGCGGGACTGCTCGACAAGTCGGTGGATCTGGCGCGCCGGGTCGGCGTGCCGGCGACGATCGTCCGCGATGCCGGCCACGCGTCCGGCCGGCGGGTGCGCGACTATGGCGGGTTCGGGGATGCCGGATCGCCCAAGGCGGCGCTCCTCGCCGAATGCGGACAACACTGGGAGCAGCGCGCCGCCGACCTCGCGATCGAAACGGCATTCCGGTTCCTCGCCGCGCTCGGCATGATCGAGGCAGCCACCGCCGCGCGCTACGGCGCGGCGGGTCCATCGCCGCAGCAGCGCGTGATCCGCGTCACCGACGCCGTCACGATCGCCAGCGACCGGTTCGAGTTCGTCCGCGACTTCAAGGGCATGGAAGTACTGCCGCAGGCCGGCACGCTGCTTGGCCGCGACGGCGATCACGAAGTCCGTACGCCGTACGATGACTGTGTGCTGATCATGCCGTCGCCGCGGCTCTCGCGCGGCCAGACCGCCGTCCGCCTCGGCCGCTACGAGGCGTGACGGAGGCAGCGGAAGGTCAGTCGCTCCCCGTCTCCCGCAGCTTCTGATCGAGCGCACTTTCCAGACGGGCGAACTCGCCGTAGAGACGGTCGATCAGCTCGTCCGCCTGACCGCGCAGATCCCGCGCGGTCAGGTTGTTCATCGTGGTCAGCGCCTGACAGAAACGCGCGCCGCCGACGTTGGCGGCGCTGCTGCGCAGGGAATGCGTGTGCTCGCGGAAGGCGCGGACGTCGCCGGCGGCGGCAGCGCGCTTCGTCAGATCGAGGATATGGCGCGCATCCTTGCGGAACGTCTCGATCACGTCGGTGAAGAAGTCGCTGCCGGCGCCGAGGGCCCGTAACGCCTCGATCGCCGCATCGTCGATCACGCCGGGCGCCGCCGCCGCGCCGCCGGGGGAGGCGGCCGGAGCCGGAGTCCCGCCGGCCGCATCCGGCGCGAATTTCGGGTGGGACGAGATCGGCGTCACCACGGCCGGAGCCGCAGGCGATTGCGACGCCGATGCGCCCGCGCCGCCGCCGACCGACTTCAGCGTGAGGTCGAGCATCGCCAGCAGCTCGCCCGGCTCGACCGGCTTCGCCAGCAGGGCGTCCATGCCGGCCTCGCGACACAGACGCTCGGTCTCGGCGTTCGCAGTCGCGGCAAGGCCGACGATCGGCAGGCGTGGCCCCTCGCCGTGCGACAGGCGATAGAGGCGCGTCACGTCGAGCGCGTTCAGGCCTGGCAGGCCGACATCGATCAGCACGAGGTCGGCGGAAGCGGCGTCGAGCACCCGCAGGACCTCCTCGCCGCTCTCGACCATGTCGACCTCGTGCCCGGCGGCATCCAGGATGCGCTGCACGATACGGCGATGCTGCCCGTTGCTCTCGGCGAGAAGCACGCGCAGCGTCCGTAGTCCGCCGCCAGCGGCGGCCCCGGTCCATCCGGCGCCGGAGCCGCCCTCCCCCGACTGCGGCATTGTCGGGAAGATGCGGAAGGCGTTGGCGAGGATGGCGTCGTCGAACGGCCACGCGACGACGGCGGCGACGAGATTGTCCGCGAGGCCGAGCACCGGTTCGCGCCATGCCGGATCGGCAACGAACAGAACCGGCGGCGGCGCGGCAATCATCTGCGTCAGCTGGTGCGCGAAACTCAGCGCACCGAGGGCGTCGCGCCGGCCGTCGAGCACGATCGCCGCCGGCATCGGCTCAGCGCCGGAATCGAGCCGGCGCAACGCTTCCTCGGGCCGGTCGATCCAGCGCGCCGCCGCATGCCACGCGCGCAGCCGCGGCTCCAGCACGGTCGGCAGCGTCCGGTCATCCGAGACGATCAGGACGAGGCGGTCGCGCAGGTCGGGCTCGCGGCCGTTCGCCGCCGGGTCGACATCGACCGGGATGGTGACGATGTAGGCGGCGCCCTTGTCGGAATCGGCGCATTCGATCGCGATCTCGCCGCCGAGGAGAGTCGCGAGTTGCTTGACGATCGCGAGACCGAGACCGGTGCCGCCGCGGCGGCGGGTCATCGAGATGTCGGCCTGGACGAACAGGTCGAAGAGCTTGGCCAGCGCACCGCTGGTCAGCCCCTCGGCGCGGTGCCGGACGGTGATGCGGAGACCGATCCGGCCGCCGCTGCCGACGGCGGCGGCGGCGCCGTCGAGCGGGACGCCGTCGAGCGCGATCGAGACGCGCCCATGGTCGCTGAGCTTGATCGCGTTGCCGAGCAGATTGGTCAGGATCTGCCGCATCTGCTGCGGCCAGCCGCGCAGCACCGGCGGCATCCCCGGATCGATGCGCAGCGTCAGGCGCAGGCCCTTCGCCGTCGCCTCGGGCCGCAGCATCGCGACCGCGGCGTGCGCCAGCTCATAGAGCTGGAAGATCTCGGGGTCGGCGCGCAGACGGGCCGATTCGACTTCTGCCAGCGTCTCGATGTCGGCGGCGAGGTCGAGCAGCGAGCGCGCCGCGAGCTGCGTGGCCGAGAGCAAGTCGCGCTGCTCCGGCTCCAGCGGGCTGTTTCCGAGCAGTCCGCCGAGGCCGATCACCGTATTGAGCGGCGCCCGCAGCTCGTGGCCGAGCACCGCGAGAAGCCGGACCTTCGAAGCCTCGGCGCGCTCCACATCGGCTTCCGCCGCCGCGACGCGGCGCACCATCCGGATCGCGACGACAGGCAGGAGCAGCAGCGCCGCGGCGAGGCCGGCGGAAAGCGGAAGCTGCGCGAGCCAGAACGGCGTGCTCGCGACGACGGCGGCGAACCCCGCCGCGGCGAGCGCCGCCGCAACGGCGGGCGTCCAGCCGCTTGCGGCGACGCCGTAGCCGCAGGCAATCAGCATGTAGAGCGCGTACCAGGGCGTCGCGACCGCGCCGCCCAGATGCATAAAGATCGAGAGCAGCCCGACCTCGCACGCCAACGCGGCATTGCGGCGGAATGCGGACGCCTCGGGCCGCAGCATCAGGTGGGCGAGGAACAGCCAAGCCACGACGGCGGCGATGCCCGCGACCGCGACCGCGCCGGCGAGCGGGCTCCGCGGCGGCGCCCCTGCTCCGCCGGCAGCGATCGCGACATAGGCGAAGGCGACGGAGGCGGCAGCGACGCGGAGCACGGCATGCACCGCCTCGCCGCGGCGGCTGCGCGCGAAGGCCGCGGCGAGATTCGGCAGCCCGCGCAGGCTGGTGATGAAGGCGGCGGCAAGCGGTGAGAGGAGGAGGGCCGGCAGGGCGACATTCGCAACGGCGGCGAGGTCGCTGCCATCGGCCGTTGCAAGACGCAGCAGCAGCGCCGATACGACGGCGATCGTGCCGCATCCGGCCAGCAAAGCCGCCGGCAGAAGCGGCCAGCGCCCGGCCTCAGCCGCCGCGTGTTCCGCGTCCCGCCGCCCGTCGACGATAATCAACCGGTCCGTCATAGACATAAGACGGAAATGTGCTGCGGCCTCTCGACGTGCATGCGGTCCGGTAGTGATACAGTAATTCTGATTAACTAAGGGATACTTCAATCCGGCGTTAAACGCTACGAGGTTTCGCCGCTGCGAAGCTCGTTTCGTGGGCAACGGGCGCCGCAGCGGCCGCGCGCTCGCGGACGGTGCGGTCGGGCGGGAAGATCACCACGACGCGGGTGCCCTCGCCCTTGCGGCTCTCGATCGTCAGCTTGCCGCCATGCAGTTCGACGAGGCCGATCGCCAGCGGCAGGCCGAGCCCGGTGCCGGCATGCTTGCGGCTCCAAGCGCTCGCCACCTGCCCGAAGCGGCTGATAGCGGTCTCGATCTCCGACTCGTCCATGCCGATGCCGGCGTCGGCGACGGCCATGACGATGCGGCCCTCGACCACCGCCGCCGTGATCACGACGACGCCGCCGGGATGGCTGAACTTCACCGCGTTGGTGACGAGATTGAGCAGGATCTGCTTCAGCTTGCGGCGATCGACGCGAAGCGGCAGCAGGCCCGGCTCTATGTCGGTCCGGATGATGACGTCGTTGCCGCGGGCGCGTTCCTCGACGAGATGCAGCAGGTCGCGGATCGCGCGGCCGACATCGACGACCTCCTCGCTCAGCTCCAGCTTGCCGGCTTCCAGCTTCGAGACGTCGAGGATGTCGTTGATGATGCCGAGGAGATGCTCGGCGCTGCCGCTGATGTCGGTCGCGTATTCGATGTAGCGCGGCGTGCCGACGGGCCCCAGCAGCTCGCTCGCCATGACCTGCGAGAAGCCGATGATCGCGTTCAGGGGCGTCCGCAGCTCGTGGCTCATGTTCGCCAGGAACTCGGTCTTGCTGCGGTTCGCGATCTCCGCGAGATCCTTCGCCGCGATCAGCGCCAGCTCCGCCTGCTTGCGCTCGGTGATGTCGAGCGAGACGGTGACGACGAGCGGCGATGCACCGGCGTCGTTCAGCACGGTCTTGGTCGTCAGCAGCACCGAACGGGCGCCGTCGCGGCCGATTACCTCCTCTTCGAAGCTCGCCGGCTCGACTTCGCCCGCGAGGAGCCGCCGGTCCAATTCCATGATCTTGCGGGTGTGGTCGGTCGGCAGCGCCTCGACGGGCGTGCGCCCGATCACCGCGGCGGCCGGACTGCCGATCCAGGCGGCGTAGCAGCGGTTGACGAAGACGAAGCGGCCGTCGGGATCGGTCGCGCTGATCATCACCGGGACGGCGTCGATGACGCGCAGCAGCCGCTCGTGGCTCTGGCGCAGCGCATCCTCGTGCCGCCGCGCCTCGACCGCGATCTGCTCCTCCAGCGACAGCGCCTTGCGCTTGATCAGGATCTGCTGGCGGCGCAGCGTCAGCAGGTTGCGGGAGCGGGCGCGGAACTCGTGGTGGTCGACCGGGCTCAGCAGGTAGTCGGTGGCGCCGGCCTCCAGCGCACGGTAGCGCAGATCCCGGTCCTCGTAAGCGGTGATCACGATCACCGGCACGTCGGCGCAGGCGGCGTGCGTGCGGAACTGACGGATGAACTCGGCGCCGTCGAGGTCGGGCGTGCGGAAGTCGGTGACGATCAGGTCCGGCGGATGCGCGGACATGAAGGCAAGCGCATCGTGCGGGTCGCCGAAGGTGCGGACCGTCACGTCGCCAAGCGACTGCGCAAGCCGCTCCAGGATCTTCAGGTTGGTGATCCGGTCGTCGATGATGACGACGGTCTGGCCGCTCACGGCGGCGTCACCGCCGCGCCGGCCGCCGACGGCGGCGGCGCGCGGTGGTGGAGGCGACGGGACTCGAACCCGTATGCCTGTCGGCGAGCGATTTTAAGTCGCTTGCGTCTACCAGTTTCGCCACGCCTCCAAGCCGCCGCGCCGCCGACGGTCCGCCGTTGCCGCACCGCCGCCGTGCAGGGCGACCCCGGCGGGTCGCCCTTGTCGCGGACACGGCGCGGCGGACGGCAGCTCACGTCGCGGTCTCTTCGATCGGCGAGCCGCCGAGCCGGCGGATCATCGCCGCAACGTCTCCGGCCGCCTCGTCGAGGCGGGCCGCATCGGTGCCGCGCAGCACGAGACTGACGCCGAACTGTCCCTGACGATAGAAGGGATAGGAACCGATCTCCAGATCCGGATAACGGCCCTGCACCTCGCCGAGATCCTTGGCGAGCGTCCCTTCGGCGAGGTGGCAGGCCACGGTGCGCGACTGCACCGGACGGCCGCCCTTCAGCTCATGCCGGATCCCGTCGAACATCGCCCGCATGATCTGCGGCACGCCGGCCATCACGAAGACGTTGCCGATCCGGAAGCCCGGAGCGCGCGACACCGGATTCCTGACCAGCGCCGCGCCCTCCGGCACATGCGCCATGCGCAGGCGCGCCTCGTTGAGCTCGCCCGGCTTGTAGCCGGCCTCCAGCAGCGCCTTCGCCTCGGGATGCAGGATCAGCGGCACGCCGAACGCCCGTGCGACGCACTCCGACGTAATGTCGTCATGCGTCGGCCCGATGCCGCCGGTTGTGAAGACATAGTCGAATTCGGCGCGGACCTCGTTGACCGTCGCGACGATCGTCTCGGCAACGTCGGGGATCACCCGCGCCTCCATCAGGCGGACGCCGACCTCGTTGAGACCTTTGGCAATATAGGAAAGATTGGCGTCCTGAGTCCGTCCGGAAAGGATCTCGTTGCCGATGATCAGCAGGCAGGCGGTGACGGGCTTTTCGGTATCCATGCTGCGGCCGGCCAGATGACGATTCGACTTCATAGGCCGATTCGCCGGTGCGGTTCAATGGTGTTGCCCGGATGCGATCGTTACGTCACCCTAGGAGCACCTGACAAGACCGGTTGTATTCTGCGACACGGTGTCCCTTCGGGTTGCACCGGGATGAGGCATGGCTGCGTCGCGCCGGCTCGCCGATGAACCCGCATCGCCTTCGCCGACGCTCCTGACCATGTAACCATGCCTCATTCCGGCGCAACGCAGGCCGCAACCGGTCTTGTCAGGTGCTCTAAGCGTGGCGGATGCGATGGTGTTGCTGCGGCCGGCACTCGATCTTAATTATGCTGAAGCTCAAGAACGACCTGTCACGATGGCGCGGCTTCGCCGTCGCCGAAGAGGGTAATGGAATGCAGTTCACGACGGCCCGCCAGCGCCCGGCGCAACGGCCGGACCCGGAGGAAGGCCGGATCCGGATCCACACGCCGGAGGATTTCGAGGGAATGCGCAAGGCGGGACGGCTCGCCGCCGAGACGCTCGACTTCATCACGCCGCACGTCAAGCCCGGCGTGACCACCGACGCGCTCGACCGGCTCTGCCACGGCTTCGTCCTCGATCACGGCGGCATCCCGGCGCCGCTCAACTATCGCGGGTTCCCGCGCTCGATCTGCACCTCGATCAACCATGTCGTCTGCCACGGTATCCCCGGCGACCGGCGGCTCGTCGAAGGCGACATCGTCAATATCGACGTGACGCCGATCCTCGACGGCTGGCACGGCGATTCGAGCCGGATGTATCTCGTCGGCGAGAAGATCCCGCTGAAGGCGCGGCGGCTCGTCGAGGTGACGTACGAGGCGATGATGCGCGGGATCGCCGTGGTCAAGCCGGGCGTGCGCCTCGGCGCGATCGGCGCGGCCATCCAGCAATTCGCGGAAGCGCACCGCTTCTCGGTCGTACGCGACTTCTGCGGACACGGTGTCGGCCGGGTCTTCCACGATGCGCCGTCGGTCCTGCATTTCGGCACGCCGAACGACGGGGTGGTGCTGCGCGAGGGCATGTTCTTCACGATCGAGCCGATGATCAACACCGGCCGCCACGAGGTGAAGATCCTCAGCGACGGCTGGACCGCGGTGACCAAGGACCGGTCGCTCTCGGCGCAGTTCGAGCACACGGTCGGGGTGACGGCGGACGGCGTCGAGATCTTCACGCTCTCGCCGGCCGGGCTGCACCAGCCGCCCTACTCGGTCGCCTGACGGACGCACTTGGCCGACGGATCGGACAAACCGCACTTTCACGGGCATCGGCAGCGGCTGCGCGAGCGGCTGCTGGATGCCGGCGCCGAAGGATTCCCCGACTACGAACTGCTGGAGTTCCTGCTGTTCTCGGCGCTGCCGCGGCAGGACACCAAGCCGCTCGCCAAGGCGCTGATCGCCCGCTTCGGCAGCTTCGCCGACGCGGTGGGCGCCGACCGCGAGGCGCTGCTGGGCGTGCCCGGTATCGGCGAGGCGGCGGTCGCGACGCTTCTGGCGGTGCGCGAGGCGGCGCGTCGCCTCGTCCGCGCCGAACTGCACGAGCGCCCGGTGATCGCCTCCTGGGAGAAGCTCGTCGATTACTGCACGGCGACGATGGCCTATGCCGCGGTCGAGGAGTTCCGGCTGCTGTTCCTCGACCGCCGCAACGTCCTCATCGCGGACGAGCGGCAGCAGCGCGGCACGATCGATCAGGCGCCCGTCTATGTCCGCGAGGTGGTGAAGCGGGCACTGGAACTGGGCGCATCGGCGATCATCATGGTGCACAACCACCCGTCGGGCGATCCGACGCCGTCGCGTTCCGACATCGAAATCACGAAGCAAGTGGCGCAGGCCGCTGCTCCGCTCGGCGTCAGGCTGCACGACCACATCGTCATCGGCCGCAGCGGGCACACCAGCCTGCGGACGATGGGGTTGCTGTAGGCGGCGGCCGGCAGCCTACACCCGGAACACGTAGCTCCTGCCCTGCTCGCGCTCGATATCGGGCGGGAAGCTGGCGTACTTGTCGGCGTAGTACTGCGCCCGGTGGTCGCCGGCCGAGGCGGCGTTGTAGGTGAGGTAGAGCACCCGGCGCTGCCGCCCGGTCAGGTTCTCCGACGAGCGGTGCGGCACGTAGCTGTCGAAGAAGATCACGTCGCCGGGCTCGGTCGGCACGGACGTGAAGTCCATCCCCGCCATCTGCGCGTCGTCGAGCGGCTTCCACTCCTCACCGATCAACCCTTCCTTGTGGCGTCCGCCGGCGATCTCCAGGCAGCCGTTCTCCAGCGTCGCCGGGTCGATGCTGACCAGCGCCGTCACGAAGAACGGGGCGTAGCGGCCCCAGCCCGCCTGCTGATCCTGGTGCGGCTTGAAGCCGGCGCCGCCGGGCATCTTGAAGTTGATCTTCTCCTTGAACAGCACCGCCGGCTCGCCGAGGAGCGCGGCGACGCAGGCGATGATCTCGCCGCCGCAGACGAAGCGGTCGAACGCCTCGTGGTGAGGGCAGAAATTCTCGATCCGCTGCATCACCTTGCGGGCGGGATCGAGGACGCTCTGCTCGTGATAGACCCAGTGGCGCCCCGGCACCTCCGGCGCCTCCGCCAGCTCGTCCGTCCAGCGGGTCAGGGCGGCCATCGCCGCGGCGTCGAACATGCCACGGACCGTGAGAAAGCCGTCGCGCTCGAACCGAAGACGTTCGGCCGGTCCTACGGACAGTGGGCGGGCTGAGCCCCCCTGCCCGTCCGCCGCGGCGAAAACGGGCGAGCCGAAAGCGTGGCCGCGACGGATCATGCCGCCTCCCGCGTCTCGCGGAGCTGCGGCAGCACCTCGTCGGTCGCTCGCCGCACATCCTCGGAGAAGTCGATCTCGGTCCAGGGCAGTCCGGTGACGTCCTCGAAACCGAAGGACCCGCCGGCGAGCATCACGTCGCGCAGCGGCTCCTCATACTCCATGTGGGCGCGGCCATCGGCGACATAGGCATCGGCCCGCTCGGCGAGAGCGCGCGCGGTCTCCGGCGAGATCCGGAAGAAGCCGACCGATTCTCCGTGCCACGCCCCCTGCTCGACCGGCTTCTTGTGAAAGTCGACGATCCGGCCCGAGGAGTCGATGCAGAGCTTCACCGGCTCGTCGCCGGGCTCGATGTTACGGTCCAGCAATGCGCAATCGGCGTGCGAGGTAGCGAGCAGCCGGACCAGGAGCCGCGAATCGTACAGCACGTCGCCGTCCATCAGCAGGGTCGGCCCGGCGTCCGCATCGCGCAACGCGTCCCGCGCCGTCCACAGCGACACGACGCTGCCCTCGGTATAGCGGGGGTTCGCGACGAGACGGACCCGCGGCGTCGCAGGCGTTCCGATCCGCGACAGCTCGGCGGCGATCAGGTCGGCGCGATGGCCGACCACCAGCACGATCTCGCCGACCCCGCATGCTCCCAGGATCTCGATGTGGCGCTGCAACAGCGTCTTGCCGCCGAACGGCAGGAGCACCTTCGGCCGCCCGTCATGCGTCGCGCCGAGGCGCCGACCGACGCCGGCGACGAGAAGAACCGCTTGCATCAGGCCGCCCGGATCAGGGACATAGTGGAGGTTCCATAATGTTTTCGCTAAGTTCAAAAAAGTGCAATGTACGGTTGGACCGCTGAGGTTGCAATGAAGAGTCGGCCTTTTGGGAAGGTCGCCCGCGCGGCCGGCTCGCCCGTTTTCTCATGCCTGCCATCCGATTGCGCAACGGCATGACGTCATCGGGCAAAGGACTGCCGCGCCGGCACACCAAGTCGACGCTCCGCATCGGCATGATCGCCAGCATCATTCTCGGGTTGGGCGCGCTGGGCGCCCTCCTGGCCTATTACGACATCGGCAGCGTCGGCCGCACTGTGTGGAACGCCGGCTGGGGCCTTGCCTACGTCACGCTGTTCCATCTCGTGCAGACCTGGTTTTCGGCGGCCGCGTGGCGGAGCGTGATGCCGTACCATGACAGGCAACCGGTTCTGCGCTTCGTCTGGCTGCGCTGGATCCGCGAGGGCGTCAATGCGCTGCTCCCCGTCGCGCAGATCGGCGGCGAGGTGGTCGGCGCGCGCCTCCTCGCCCATCGCGGCGTCCGGCTCGCCGTCGCGGGCGCCAGCGTGACGATCGACCTCACGGTCGAGATGATCACGCAGATCCTGTTCACCATCCTCGGCCTCGCGCTCCTGATCACCTACGCCGACGACCATCAGATCATCGAATGGACCGTGATCGGCATCGTGATCGCCGCGAGCACCGCCTTCGGCTTCGTCATGGCGCAGCGGCTCGGCCTGCTGCGGCTCGTCGAGAAGCTGCTGCTGGCGATGGCGCGGAAATGGCAGTGGCTCGGCGCCGCCGAGGCGGCCGGGCTGCACGACGCAGTGCTCGCGATGTACCGGCGGCGCGGCGCGCTGCTGCGCGCCGGCTGGCATCACAGCCTCTCGTGGCTGCTCGGCGGCGCCGAGGTGTGGCTCGCGCTCTATTACCTCGGCCACACGGTCGATCTTGCGCAGGCGCTGGTGATCGAGAGCCTCGGTCAGGCGCTGAAGAGCGTCGGCTTCTTCGTGCCCGGCGCGCTCGCCGTGCAGGAGGGCGGCTACATCGTCGTACTGAGCCTGTTCGGACTGCCGCCCGAGCTGGCCCTGGCGCTGTCTCTCGTGAAGCGGTTCCGCGAGGTGGTGCTTGGGTTGCCGGCACTGGCGGCGTGGCAATGGTCCGAGAGCCGCCGCTATCTCAACGGCGCGGCGGCAGCACAGCCGGCGACGGCGAGAACGGCAGCGATAAGCGAATTAGGGGGATCCTCGTAGACAACATGGTCGGCACGTCCTGGACACATCGCATCGCTCGGCTGGCGATCCTGCCGCTGGTCGACACGCCGATCACCCCCAACCATCTGACGACGCTCCGCCTCGTCACCGGCCTTGCAGCCTGCGCGATGTTCGCGATCGGCGAGCGCAGCTGGGACATCTGGGGCGGCGTGGTATGGGTGGTCTCGGCGTTCCTCGACCGCGCCGACGGGGAACTGGCGCGGGTCAGCGGCAAGAGCAGCGCCTGGGGCCACACCTACGACTACATTTGCGACGAGCTGGTCAACGCGGCCTTCTTCGTCGCGATCGGGATCGGCCTGCGTCATTCTCCCCTCGGCGACTGGGCGCCGGCGCTGGGTATCCTGACCGCCGGCTCTCTCTTGAGCTGCGGCTACTGGTCGGAGATGCTGGAGCGGCAGCGCAACGACGGCAGCAAGGCCTATTCCGGCGTCTGGGGCTTCGACTTCGACGACATGCTGTATCTGCTGGGGCCGCTCGCCTGGCTCGACTGGCTGCTGCCGGTGCTGGTTTGCGCAACCGCCGGCGCCTTCGCGATGGCGATGCTCACCGGGTTGCGGCTGCACCGGCTCCGTCGCTCGGACGCGTAAGAACGTATCCCGAGCAGGCCCTGCCGGACCGGGCGGCGGAAACAACCTGCGGGCACTGCGGGTTCCATCGCCCGGAAAAAACTTCGGGCGGCGATGGAAAGATTCCGCGGCGGAGGCGTTTACCGTGCATGTCGGAGACCCCCGAACTTACTCTGGACGGCCGTCGAGGTAAAGCCGACGCCGTCCGGGAACATGCCGAAGCGGAACTCGCGCGTCTCGATTCCGTCTGGATCGTCCTGAGCGAGCTGCTTATCGGCAACCCTCCGGACGAAGTCGTGATCGACTATGTCGCGATGCATCCGGACCGCGGTATCGCGCTCATCGATCTCGACCGCGGCGACGCCGGCACGACGGCTGAGCGGGCAACCAGCCGTTTCCGGGAGTTGCTGGTCGCGGAGCGTTTCCACGAGTTCTTTCCCGGCCATCTGCCGATCGCGCATGTCACCGTTCCGCCGCAACCGGGCTTCCTGCTCCAGCCGAAGATAGATGCGGCGCTCGCAGCAGCGGGGACGCCGACCGTCGAGCCGGGCGATTGGGCGAACGCGCTCGGCGATCTTCTGATCGGCCCCGATGACGGCGAATCGGTAACGGCAGCGGAGACCGAGGCGCAGCCGCCGACTGCGGGTGAGCCGAGTTTCGCCGCCATCACACCGGGAGAGAGCGAGAACCGCGGCAGCACAGTACATGCCGCCGCCTACCCGGAGCCCAACGTCGGCGAGGCGGTCCGACTTGCCGCGGAACGGGCGTCGCGGCCGATCCCTGACGTCGCCGCCACGGCCCGGACTTCCCGCACAGCGTCTCCCGTCACCGAGGGGCACGAGCGACCGCAGGGATTTGACGCGTACCGTCCGATGTTCGAGCCGACGCCGGAGGAGGAGGCACTGCGGCCACGGCGCCGCCGCGGGTGGCTGCTCGGCGCGACGGCGGCAGTCGCGTTGCTCGTGGCCGGCGGCGTGTTCGGCCTTGGCGGCATCAATCACCTGCTTCCGGCGAACGACGATGGCGCCGCGACGAGCGATACGGTGGCGAGCGCCGGTCCTACGGCACCGTCGATCACCCTTCCGACGGAAGCGCCGCCATCGCAATCGACGCCGAGCGATACGGCAACGGCCGACGCGAAGCCGCCGGCAGCGGCGACTCCGGCACCGGCCGATACCGCAGCAACGGAACCGGCAGCGAAACCTGTGGTCTCGGAGGAAACACCGCCGCGGAGCCCGCCATCGACGGTCGCCGTCGCCCCGCCCTCGCCGCTACCCGCCGCCGAGCCGGCTCAGCACGAGGAAGAGAAGCGCACTGCGGCTGCGGCTGCGGCGCCGGCCGAGATGCCACCAACTCCGACACCGGCACCGGCAGCCCCAGCGCCCGCCCCGGCGGAGCCCGCCGCATCCGCTTCGGCGGCGCCCGCGCCCGCTCCGGCCGTACCCGCCGCCGACACGCAGCCGTCGGGCAGGAACGGCGAGGTGCAGACACCTCCCGCCGCCACGGCGGCACGGCAGCCCGAACGTCCGCCATCCGTCGCGCAGAAAGCGCCGGCCGCCGAGCCGCGCTCGCGCGCGCCGACCCGTCTCGCCTCGCGGCCGCCGGTCGTCGAGCCGCGCCAAGCGGAGCGATCGGTCGCCCCGCCGCCGCTGGGACGATACAGCGCTGCGCCGCCGCGGCCTCTTACGCCATCGACGGCGACAGCCCCGGCATCGTCACGCGAAGGCCCGCCGATCGATGCCAGCGACCTGCCGCCGCTCGAACCGGGCGCCGGCTCATCGTCTCCGCCGCCGCCGCTGCAACGTCCGGCCTATGGCGACTCGTCCGTATCGGCACTGCCGTCGCTGCCGCCGACCGTCGCCCAGGCGAACACACCGGTCCCCGTGCCGCCGCCGGCGCCGCCGATGGGCAGCCTCGCCGGCTCGGCAGGCGCACCGAGCCGTACCGCCGATATGACGGATTGCCGCCCTTACACGTCGGCGACCAGCATTACCGGTCAGGAGCGCAGCGTCGAAGGGATGGCATGCCGGCTTCCGGACGGACGCTGGAAGCTGGTGACGGAGGCGCCGCGCCGCTGAGCCAACGGCATCGCGGACGAACCGACGCCGCACGCGGAACCAGTCTGCGCGCGGCCATGTCGCGTGGAGTTGCGTCCGGAGCATCGCTGGGCTAAGCGTCGGCCGCCCTGCTTCTCCACGGACCGACGCCGATGATCCCACGCTACAGCCGCCCCGAGATGAGCGCCATCTGGGCGCCGGAGAACCGCTTCCGCATCTGGTTCGAGATCGAGGCGCACGCCTGCGACGCGCAGGCCAAGCTCGGCGTGATCCCCGAAAGCGCCGCCCGCGCGGTGTGGGAGCGCGGCGGCTTCGACATCCCGCGCATTGACGAGATCGAGCGCGAGACGAAGCACGACGTGATCGCCTTCCTGACCAGCCTCGCCGAGTTCGTCGGGCCGGAAGCGCGCTTCGTCCATCAGGGCATGACATCGAGCGACGTGCTCGACACCTGCCTCGCGGTTCAGCTGAAGCAGGCGAGCGACATCCTGCTCGCCGACATCGACGGCCTGCTCGCCGCGCTGAAGCGGCGTGCCTTCGAGTTCAAGGACACGCCGACGATCGGACGCAGCCACGGCATCCACGCCGAGCCGACGACCTTCGGGCTCAAGCTGGCCGGGCACTATGCCGAGTTCCAGCGCAACCGGCGGCGGCTGGAGGCGGCGCGCGACGAGATCGCGACCTGCGCGATCTCCGGCGCGGTCGGCACCTTCGCCAACATCGACCCGGCGGTCGAGGCGCATGTCGCCGAGAAGATGGGCTTGAAGCCGGAACCGGTCTCGACGCAGGTGATCCCGCGCGACCGGCATGCCGCGTTCTTCGCCGCGCTCG
Organism: Allostellaceae bacterium; assembly: GCA_036403035.1. Classification (GTDB taxonomy): domain Bacteria; phylum Pseudomonadota; class Alphaproteobacteria; order ATCC43930; family CGMCC-115725; genus DASWRT01. The sequence goes on from DASWRT010000086.1 coordinate 42,816, forward strand.
GCGTCGTCGCGTCGTCGATCGAGCGGCTGGCCGTCGAGATACGCCACCTGCAACGCACCGAGGTGCGCGAGGCCGAGGAATATTTCTCGCCGGGTCAGAAGGGCTCGTCGGCGATGCCGCACAAGCGGAACCCGGTGCTGACCGAGAACCTGACCGGCCTCGCCCGCGTCGTCCGCGCCGCGGTGACGCCGGTAATGGAGAACGTGGCGCTCTGGCACGAGCGCGACATCTCGCATTCCGCGGTCGAGCGCATCATGGCGCCGGATACGACGATCGCGCTCGATTTCGCGCTGGCGCGGCTCACCGGTGTCGTCGACAAGCTCGTCGTCTATCCCGAGCGGATGCGGCAGAACCTCGAATCGCTGGGCGGCATCGTCCATTCGCAGCGGGTCCTGCTCGCGCTCACCCAGGCCGGGATGAGCCGGGAGGACGCTTATGCGGCGGTGCAGCGCAACGCGATGTCGGCGTGGCGCGGCGAGGACCGCTTCATCGACCTCCTGAAACGCGACGCCGAGGTGGCGAAACATCTGTCGCCAGCCGCGCTCGATGCGCTGTTCGACGACGCCTACCACACCAAGCACGTGGACACGATCTTCCGCCGGGTATTCGGCGAGGCGGGATGAGAGGAGCGGCGACGGCACGGACCGTCTGCGCGGCTGCGGCCGGCATTTCTTTTCTCCACCGGTAATCGAAGCGTCTCCTGCTTTCTATTGATTTTGTATGGTCCGAAGCGGATGATTCGCTGAATCCACTTGCCAAGCCGGTCTGTTTTGCCGCTCATCGAACATTGACCGCATGGATATCGCTGAAACGAACGGCATACTCGACCGCGTCTTCAAGGGGACGCTGACCGACCGCGACGCGGCGGCGCTTCAGTGCGCGCTCGCGTCCGGCCCGGTGCCGACCGAGATCGCCGCCCAGATGGCGGCGCTGCTGCGCCGCTTCTCACTGGTGCTGGAGGTTGTCGGCGCCTCGGAGTCGGTGTCGCTCGACACGCTCCTGCCGCGGCTGATCGACCTGATCACCGAGAGCCTGGAGGCGGACCGGGCCACGCTGTTCCTGCACGACGCCGAAACCGGGCATCTCTTCTCGCGCGTCGCGCGCGGCGACCTGATCGCCGAAATCCGCATCCCGCGCGACGCCGGCATCGCCGGCGCGGTGTTCTGCAGCGGTCAGGCCGAGATCATTCCGGACGCCTATGCCGACCCGCGCTTCAATCAGGAGGTCGACCGGCGGACCGGATACCGCACCAAGTCGATCCTGTGCGTGCCGCTGCGCAACCGCGCCGGCCACGCGATCGGCGTCACCCAGGTGCTGAACAAGCATAACGGCGGTTTCGACGACAACGACCTCGCGCTGCTGGAGACGATCACCGCACAGGCCGCGGCGGCACTTGAGCATGCCCAGATGTTCGAGCGGCTGGAGCGGGCGCACAACGACGAGCAGCAGCTGCTGGAGGTGACGGAGTCGATCTCGTCGGAGCTGCATCTCGACCAGCTCCTCGGGCGCATCGTCACCGCGGTGACCAGCCTGCTCGACGCCGAGCGCTCGACGCTGTTCGTCCACGACCCGAAGACCGGCGAATTGTGGTCGCGCGTTGCCGAAGGCACCGCGGCCAAGGAGATCCGCATCCCCGCGACCGCCGGCATCGCCGGCGCCGCCTTCTCCAGCCGCGAGCTGCTCAACATTCCAGACGCCTACGCCGACCCACGGTTCAACCAGGAGGTCGACCGGCGGACCGGATACCGCACCCGCTCGATCCTCGCGATGCCGGTGCTCGACCGTAGCGGCGTCGCGGTCGGCGTGGTCCAGGTGCTGAACAAGCGAGGCGGCCCGTTCACGCAGATCGACGAGCGGCGGCTCAAGGGGCTCTCGGCGCAGATCGCGATCGCGATCCAGAACGCCCAGCTCTTCGCCGACGTGCTGGCGCTGAAGAACTACAACGAGAGCATCCTGAAGTCGCTGTCGAACGGCGTCATCACGCTCGACGGCGAGATGCGGGTCATCAAGGTCAACGAGGCGGCGCAGCGCATCCTCGGCGTCGCCGCCGACCAGCTCGCCTCGGTGCCGGCCGAAACCGTGTTCGCGGCGCGCAATCCGTGGATCCTGCGGAGTCTGCGCACCGTGGCCGAGAGCGGCGGCAGCGACTACCAGGCCGACACCGATCTCGAGTCCGCCGACGGCCGGCGCGCGTCGGTCAATCTCACGACGACGCCGCTGTTCGACGTCGAGGGAGCGATGATCGGCCTGATGCTGATCCTCGAAGACATCACCCGCGAGAAGCGGATGCGCGGCACGATGTCCCGCTACATGGCGAAGGAAGTCGTCGAGAAGCTGCTCGATGGCGGCGAGGAGGTGCTGCAAGGCACGTCGACCGTCGCCACCGTCCTGTTCTCAGACATCCGCCGCTTCACCACGATCGCCGAGGGGATGACCGCGCGCGACACGGTGACGATGCTCAACGAGTACTTCACCGAGATGGTGGAGGTGATCTTCAGGTACGGCGGCATCCTCGACAAGTATATCGGCGACGCCATCATGGCGAGCTTCGGCGCGCCGCTCCAAGCCCCCGACGACGCCGACAACGCGGTCCGCGTCGCGAACGAGATGATCCGAGCGCTGCGCCGCTTCAACGGAGAGCGGGCGGCGAAGGGTCTGGCGCCGATCGACATCGGCATCGGGCTTGCCACGGGCGAGGTGCTCGCCGGCAGCATCGGCTCGGCGAAGCGCCTGGAATACACGGTGATCGGCGACAGCGTGAACCTCGCGTCCCGCCTCGAAGGCGCGACCAAGCATTACGGGACACCGATCCTGCTCGACGGCACCACGGCGCGCGGCACCCGCTCGGCGAAGCTTCTCCGGCGGGTCGACCGGCTGCGCGTCAAGGGCAAGGCGAAGCCCGCCGACGTGTTCGAATCGCTCGACTACTATCATGCCGAGGACGCGGTTCCGGCGATCGAGCGCCTGATCGAAACGTTCGAGCGCGGCCTCCGGCGGTACGAGCAGCGCGACTGGGCAGGCGCGATCGACTCGTTCGCGACCGTGCTCGAACTCGTGCCGCAGGACGGTCCGTCCCTCGTCTATCTCAACCGCTGCCGGTACTATCAACAGCACCCGCCGGGCGAAGCATGGGACGGGGTGTGGGAGATGGCCGAGAAATAGGACGGCACGACGGCGGTGACAGTTGATTAACCACCGCCGTGCCTATCTCTTTAAGAACAAGACGACGAGCATGGCGGGACGGCAGCGGCAGCTTCCGTCGTTCCGCGCGGAGGGACGCAAACGTGATCCTGGTCACCGGAGCCACCGGAACGGTCGGCTATCAGCTCGTGATGCGGCTCGCCGCCGCCGGTTATGACGTGCGGGCGATGGTCCGCAATCCGGAACGGGCGGCGGCGCTGCGGTCCTTCGATGTCGACCTCGTCCTCGGCGACTTCGCGGTTCCCAAGACGCTCGACGCGGCGCTCAAAGGCGTCGAGCGCGCGTTCCTGCTGCCGCCGTCGTCGCTCCAGCAGGTCCGCTACGAGACGAACTTCATCGAGGCGGCGCAACGCGCCGGGCTTCGTCATCTCGTCAAGCTGTCGGTCATCGCCGCCGACATCAAGTCGACCGGCCCGATCACGCAGTGGCACGGCATGGCGGAGCGCCGCATCGAGTCGGCCGGCATCTCCTACACCTTCCTTCGTCCGGCGCTCTATATGCAGGACCTGCTGTGGCTCGCCGCCGACGTCCGGGAAAGCGGAACCGTCCATCTGCCGATCGAGGGGATGCGGGTGGCGCTGGTCGACGCCCGCGACGTCGCGGCGGTCGCGGCCGCGATGCTGACCGAGCCGGGGCACGAGGGCCGCACCTATACGCTGACCGGGCCGGACGTGCTGGCCCCCCCGGACATCGCACGCCATCTCTCGGCCGCCGCCGGACGCGAGATCGGCGTCGCCAGCGTCGGCTGCGGCGACTTCAAGCGGGTCGTCATGAACCGGGGCGTCCGGGAGGCGCTGGCCGATGCGTTCGTCTCGATCTGGCGCTCAGCGGAGGACGGGCGCTTCGCCGCGGTGACCGACGACATCGAGCGGGTGCTCGGGCGGCATGCCGCGCCGTTCGCCCGGTTCGCCTGCGACTACGCGCACGC
>DASWRT010000087.1:0-12088 GCA_036403035.1 Allostellaceae bacterium
TATCGCCGCCGACATTTGTGTCTACACCAACCGCAACGTCACCATCGAGTCTTTGTAAAGAGTATTTCCGTTGACCGACTTCTCTCCGCGTGAAATCGTTTCCGAACTCGACCGCTTCATCGTCGGCCAGAACGACGCCAAGCGCGCCGTCGCCATCGCCTTGCGCAACCGCTGGCGCCGCCAGCAGCTGCCCGAGGAGCTGCGCGAGGAGGTCCAGCCCAAGAACATCCTGATGATCGGCCCGACCGGCGTCGGCAAGACCGAGATCGCGCGCCGCCTCGCCCGCCTCGCCCAGGCGCCCTTCCTGAAGGTGGAGGCGACCAAGTTCACCGAGGTGGGCTATGTCGGCCGCGACGTCGAGCAGATCGTCCGCGACCTCGTCGAGATCGCGATCGCGATGACCCGCGAGCGGCTCCGGAAGGAGGTCGAGTCGAAGGCCGAACTGCATGCCGAGGATCGCGTGCTCGACGCCCTCGTCGGCCAGAACGCCGGCGCCGAGACGCGGCAGAAATTCCGCAAGATGCTGCGCGAGGGCCAGCTCGACGACCGCGAGATCGAGATCCAGGTCGCCGACAACGTGATGCCGAACATGCCGACCTTCGAGGTTCCCGGCATGCCGGGCGCGCAGATGGGCATGCTCAATATCGGCGACATCTTCGGCAAGGCGTTCGGCGGCGGCCGCACCAAGCCGAAGCGCATGACCGTCGCCGAGAGCTACAAGGTGCTGATCGCCGAGGAGAGCGAGAAGCTTCTCGACCAGGAGCGCGTCACCCGCGAGGCGATCCATTCGGTCGAGCAGGACGGCATCGTCTTCCTCGACGAGATCGACAAGATCACCGCCCGCTCCGAGCGCGTCGGCGCCGACGTCAGCCGCGAGGGCGTGCAGCGCGACCTGCTGCCGTTGATCGAGGGCACGGTCGTCGCGACCAAGCACGGGCCGGTCAAGACCGACTTCATCCTGTTCGTCGCGTCCGGCGCCTTCCATCTCGCGAAGCCCTCGGACCTGCTGCCGGAGCTTCAGGGGCGCCTGCCCATCCGCGTCGAGCTGAGCGCCCTCTCCCGCGAGGATCTCCGGCGCATCCTGACCGAGCCGGAGGCGAGCCTGATCAAGCAGTACAAGGCGCTGATGGAAACCGAGGGCGTCACGCTCGACTTCAAGGATGAGGCGATCGACGAACTCGCGCGCCTCGCCGAGGAGATCAACATTTCGGTCGAGAACATCGGCGCCCGCCGCCTGCACACGGTTCTGGAGCGGCTGCTGGAAGAGATCAGCTTCACCGCCGCCGATCAGGCCGCCGGCACGGTGATCTCGATCGACGCGGACTACGTGCGGACCCGCGTGTCGGATCTGGCGAAGAACGCAGATCTGTCGAAGTTCATCCTGTGAGCGCGGTTCGGGAGGTCGTCGACGACATGACCGACGAGGTGACGGACAACCAGGCGCGCAGCCGCTACGAGCTTGAGGTCGACCGGCAGGTCGTCTTCGCCACCTATAGCCGCGACGGCTCGACGCTGTACATCCGGCACGTCGAGGCGCCGCGGCCGCTCCGCGGCACGGGCGCGGCCGGCCGGCTCATGCGCGGCGTCATGGAGAAGGCCCGCGCCGAGGGTCTGAAGGTCGTGCCCTTCTGCAGCTATGCCTCGTTCTGGATCCGCCGCCACGCGGAGTACCGGGATCTGCTGGGATAGCCGGCGCGCGCGTATAGAGCGGGCTGCCGCGGCAGCCGCGCGCCCCATCTTTGCCACCACCGCAGGTTGCCGAATCCTGCTCCCATGCCGCTGCTGGTTTATAGGAACTTCAGCGAGTGGTGGAGGGTATGGCGGCGGCCAAGCAAGGGCGCGTGCTCGTGGTCGATGACGATCCCGACATCCGCGAGCTGCTGAAGAACGCGCTGGACGAGCATGGGTACGGGATCGATGCCGCTGCCGATGCCGCCGAGGCGCGGCGCAGGCTGACGCGCGAGGAGTACGATCTCGTCGTCACCGATCTGCTGCTGGGCGCCGAGGGGGACGGGCTGTTCGTGGCGCGATACGCACGCGGACGGCGCTGCCGGGTGCTGCTCGTCACCGGCGACCACGCCCGCGCCGAATTGCTCGACGCGAGCGGCTTTCCCTATCTCCTGAAGCCTTTCCGGGTCGGCACGCTGCTCGCCGCGATCGACACGATCGTCAGCGAGCGATAGCGGCGGGACGCTCCGACTAGATCGGTTTTCGATCGAGCTTGGAACGGCCCGCCCGGCATCTTGCCGGGTCCCCCACCCAACCCTCCCCCGCAAGGGGGGAGGACTTTGAACGCGCTCAGCTTTTCTCCCTCCCCCTTGCGGGGGAGGGTCGGGGTGGGGGAACCCGCGTGATGCGGCTCCAAACCCAACCGCAATCCGCACTAGCGAGCGCGCCGCCGCCGCTTCCGTCCTGGTAGGACGTGCCGTCAGTCCCGCCGGTATTCGCCGACGTGCGGGATGATCCGGTGCTCAAGAGACGCCGGGGCGGCGTCGCGCGCCGCGTCGAGGTAGGAGCGTGCCCGGAGGATCATCTTCGTCGACACCCCCGGCGTCTCGGCCTGCGCCGCAATCCGGCGGCATTCATTGGCCATCTGGGTTAGAAAGTCCGCGGTCATGCGTGCCTCCGCACAAGTGTTCGCCGTACTGACTGAACCCGCGCGGCGGGCCGCCGTTCCGCTGCGCGCGTGATCGGCATATCAGCCATTCGACGCGCCGCCGTCGCTGTCGCCCTCCGGCCCGGCGGAGGCGCAAGGCTTTCTTAAGGCTGCCGGAACAAATCTCTCGGACGCGGCGAGCGCACCGGAGAACTCGTGCCGCCGCGCGGTATGGGCCGTCGGCCATGTCGACGGCGCGTCCGCCCGCCCAGTTGAGTCCTCGAAGGAAGCGGCACGTCATGATCAATCTCGGCGGCATCGGCATCCTGCTCGTTCTCGTCTTCGGCATCTATCTCGTCACCGGCGGCAAGCTCGACATCGTGATGCACGCGCTTCCCGGCGAAGGCGGGACGATCCTCGGGGCGGCGATCGCCACCGTCGTCATCGGGAACGCGCCCAGCGTGCTCGGCAAGATCGCCAAGGACATCTCGGCGATCATGAAGGGCCCGCGCTGGAAGCCGGAGGACTACAAGGACCTCCTCTGCCTGATGTTCGCCCTGACCAAGCTGGCGAAGCAGAAGGGCCTCATGGCGATCGAACCGCACATCGAGAAGCCGGGCGAGAGCGCGATCTTCCAACAGTACCCGAAGATCCTCGCCGACCATTTCGCCGTCGACCTGATCTGCGACAATTTCCGGATGATCTCGATGAGCGTCGACGACCCGCACGTCGTCGAGGACGCGATAGAGCGATCGCTCAAGAAGCATCACGACGAGAGCCTGAAGGGCACGAAGGCGCTCGGGCAGATGGCGGACGGGCTGCCGGCGCTCGGCATCGTCGCGGCCGTGCTCGGCGTCGTGAAGACGATGGGCTCGATCGACCAGCCGCCCGCCATCCTCGGCGCGATGATCGGCGGCGCGCTGGTCGGCACCTTCCTCGGCGTCCTGCTCGCCTACGGCATCGTCGGCCCGCTCGGCAACCGGTCGAAGCAGATCCACGAGGCGGACGGCAAGTTCTACGAGGTGATCCGCAACGCGATCGTCTCGTACCTGCACGGGCACGCGCCGCAGGTCTCGGTCGAACTCGGCCGCCAGCACGTCCCGTCGGAAGCGCAGCCGTCCTTCACGCAGGTCGAGGAAGCCTGCCAGGCGCTCAAGGTGGCGTAGCCGTCCCCGTCTCCATCTCCTCCTCTCCCGCCCGGCCGGGCGTCACGCGCCGCCGTCCGCGGTCGACGGCACGTCCGCGCCGGCCCGCAAGACCGCGAAGACAAGCACGACCAGCCGCCGCTTCTCGCACGAGCATCCGGCTTGGTACACTTCATGCTTGTTCCGTCGGCCGTGCAGCAGTGAGAGGAAGTTGAAATGACCCCACGACAGATCGAACTCGTCCGCCGGAGCTTCGCGGCGGTGCTTCCGATCCGGACCGAGGCCGCTTCGCTGTTCTACGACCGGCTGTTCGCGACGGCGCCGAGCGTGCGGCCGCTCTTCAGCGGCGACATGAAGGTGCAAGGCGCGAAGCTGATGGCCGCGATCGCAATGGTGGTCGATGCGCTCGACCGGCTGGAGACGGTGATCGAAGACGTGAGGGAGCTTGCCCGCCGGCATGTGCGGTACGGCGTCGTCGAATCCCATTACGCCGTCGTCGGGGCGGCGCTCCTGTGGACGCTCGAACAGGGATTGGGAAAGGACGCCTTCACCGACGAAGTGAAGGACGCATGGGCTGCCGCCTATGCGGCGCTCAGCGGCGCGATGATCGAAGCGTCGTCAGCCGCGGTGTAACGCGGCGGCGGCACGCATCATCGGCGGGGATGCGGCGCGGCGCTCCGTCTCTCCCACGGAGCGTCGGCCCCGACTGGCGGGCGACCGGGGCGGGGCGACGGCGTGCACCCCCCGCGCCGCGATCGTCCGCGCCGTCAGTTCTTGCTCTTGTCGACGAGCCGGTTCTGCGCGATCCACGGCATCATCGCGCGCAGCCGTTCGCCGACCTGCTCGATCGGGTGCTCGGCGGAGCGGCGGCGCATCGCCTTGAAGCTCGCCTGTCCGGCCGCGTTCTCCAGCACCCAGTCGCGGGCGAAGCGGCCGGACTGGATGTCGTCGAGGATGCGCTTCATCTCCTCGCGCACCGCCGGGCTGATGACGCGGGGGCCGCGCGTGTAGTCGCCGTACTCGGCGGTGTTCGAGATCGAATAGCGCATCGTCGCCATGCCGCCCTCATAGAGCAGGTCGACAATCAGCTTCATCTCGTGCAGGCACTCGAAATAGGCCATCTCCGGGGCGTAGCCCGCCTCGACCAGCGTTTCGTAGCCGGCAGTGATCAGCTCGGTGACGCCGCCGCAGAGCACGGCCTGCTCGCCGAACAGGTCGGTCTCGCACTCCTCCTTGAACGTCGTCTCGATGACGCCCGCGCGTCCGCCGCCGATCGCCGACGCATAGGAAAGCGCGATCTCCAGGGCGTTGCCCGACGGGTTCTGGTCGACCGCGACGAGGCAGGGCACGCCGCCGCCGCGCAGATACTCGGAGCGCACCGTATGGCCCGGCCCCTTCGGCGCGATCATGAACACGTCGACGTCCGGCCGCGCCTCGATCAGCTTGAAGTGGATGTTGAAGCCGTGCGCGAAGGCGAGCGCGGCGCCGTCCTTCAGGTTCGGCCCGATATCCTCGCGGTAGATCTGCGCCTGCAGCTCGTCCGGGGTCAGCACCATCACCACGTCGGCCCACTTCGCGGCCTCCGCCGCCGACATCACGCGTAGGCCGGCGCCTTCCGCCTTCTTCGCGGTCGCCGAGCCGGGCCGAAGCGCGACCACGACTTCCTTGACGCCGCTGTCGCGCAAATTGTTGGCGTGGGCGTGGCCCTGACTGCCGTACCCGACGATGGCAACCCTCTTGCCCTTGATCAGGTTCACGTCGGCGTCGCGATCGTAGTAGACACGCATTTTTCGAGAACTCCTTCTTGTTCGTTCAGAATTGCCGGATGCCGCGCGCGATGGCGACGATGCCGGTCCGCGAGACGTCGACGAGGCCGAGCGGCGTCATCAGGGCGATGAAGGCGTCGAGCTTCTCCGTCGAGCCGGTCAGCTCGAAGACGAAGCTCTCCGTCGTGGTATCGACCGCCTGGGCGCGGAAGATGTCGGCAATGCGTAGCGCCTCGACCCGCTTCTCGCCGGCGCCGGCGACCTTGACCAGGGCCATCTCGCGCCCGACGAACGGCCCCTCGTCGGTGAGGTCGCGGACGGCATGGACCGGAACGAGGCGGGAAAGCTGCGCCTTGATCTGCTCGATGATCATCCGCGTCCCGGACGTGACGATCGTGATGCGCGATACGCTCTTCTCGCGGTCCGTCTCCGCGACGGTCAGGCTTTCGATGTTGTAGCCGCGGCCGGAGAAGAGCCCGATGACGCGCGCCAGCACGCCCGGCTCGTTGTCCACCAGAACGGCGATCGTATGTCTCTCGATGGGGAGGGTCATTTCTGTCGGTCTCGGCGGAGTGGTCGGAACGCGAACCGGCCGGCGGGCGGGCGGGCGCGCGAACCGGCCGGTGACGGACGGCCGCGCGAGGCGGCGGCAGTCGGTCGCCGGGGCGGAACGAACGACGGACGATCCGGTCCGCAGGCGCCAGCAGCGGCGCGCCCGCTCTGCCCTACGCCTGCCGCGGCCGTGCCCGGCCGGAGCGACGCGAGGGGGCGGCGGGCGAGCCGGTCATACCAGCACCATGCCCTCTTCCGAGATCGGCTTCTCAGCCTCGTCCTCGGGGCCGAGAAGCATCTCGTTGTGCGCGGCGCCCGACGGGATCATCGGGAAGCAGTTCTCGAACTTGTCGACGCACATGTCGACGATCACCGGCTTGTCGACCGCCAGCATCTCGGCGATCACGTCGTCGACCTCGGATACGCGCGTCGCGCGCAGGCCGACGGCGCCGAACGCCTCGGCGAGCCGCACGAAATCGGGAAGCGCCGCCGAGTGGCTCTCGGAATAGCGGCCGCCGTGCAGCAGCTCCTGCCACTGCCGGACCATGCCCATGTACTCGTTGTTGAGGATGAAGACCTTCACCGGCAGGCGGTACTGCGCCAGCGTCGACATCTCCTGGATGTTCATCATGATCGACGCTTCGCCGGCGATGTCGACGACCAGCGCGTCGGGATGCGCGATCTGCACGCCCATCGCCGCCGGCAGTCCATACCCCATCGTGCCCAGCCCGCCCGAGGTCATCCAGCGGTTCGGTTCCTCGAACTTGAAGAACTGCGCCGCCCACATCTGGTGCTGGCCGACCTCGGTGGTGACGTAGACGTCGCGGTCCCTGGTCGCGTGGTACAGCCGCTCGATCGCGTATTGCGGCTTGATGACCTCGGAGGTGCGCTGGTAGCGCAGGCAGTCGCGGCGGCGCCACTCGTCGATCTGCCGCCACCAAGCCTGCATCGCCTTGCGCTCGGTCTGGAGCTTGCGCTCGCGCCAGATCGCCAGCATCTCCGCGAGCACCTTCGCGGCGTCGCCGACGATCGGCACGTCGACCCGGATGTTCTTGTTGATCGAACTCGGATCGATGTCGACGTGGATCTTCTTCGACTGCGGCGAGAAGGCGTTGAGGCGCCCGGTCACGCGGTCGTCGAACCGCGCGCCGATGTTCACCATCACGTCGCAGCCATGCATCGCGAGGTTCGCCTCGTAGGTCCCGTGCATCCCGACCATGCCGAGGAAATGCGGGTCCGAGGCCGGGAAGGCGCCGAGCCCCATCAGCGTCAGCGTGCAGGGCGCGTCGACGAGGCGCACCAGTTCGGAGAACAGCCGCGACGCCTCGGGGCCGGCATTGATCAGCCCACCGCCCCCGTAGAAGAGCGGGCGCTTTGCCGACGCGAGCAGCTCGATCGCCTGCTCCAGCCGGGCCCGGTCGGGCACCACCTGGGGCTTGTAGGTGCGGTGCTTCACGTGTTCGGGCGGCGTATAGGCGCCGGGCGCGAACAGCACGTCCTTCGGCAGGTCGACGACGACCGGACCCGGCCGCCCGCTGCGCGCGACATAGAACGCCTCGTGGAGCTGCCGTGCCAGATCGTTCACGTCCTTCACGAGGTAGTTGTGCTTGGTGCACGGCCGGGTGATGCCGGTGGTGTCCGCCTCCTGGAAGGCGTCGTTGCCGATCAGGTGCGTCGGCACCTGTCCGGTCAGGCAGACCACCGGGATCGAATCCATCAGCGCATCGGTGAGGCCGGTGACCGCGTTGGTCGCGCCGGGACCGCTCGTCACCAGCACCACGCCGACCTTGCCGGTGGAACGCGCATAGCCCTCGGCGGCGTGCACGGCGGCCTGTTCGTGGCGAACGAGGATGTGCCGTACCGAGTTCTGCTTGAACAGCGCATCGTAGATCGGAAGTACCGCGCCGCCGGGATAGCCGAAAATGACGTCGACGCCCTGGTCGACCAGGGACTTGATGACGATCTCAGCGCCGGAAAGAGACTGCTCGGACGACATGCAAAGAGACTCCTTTCGCCGCGCTCTGGCGGCGTTTCATTCATCCGCTTTCGCCGCGCTCTGGCGGCGTTTCATTCATCCGCGTTGGTCACGGGGACTTTCACCCTAATTGCCGGACGTTGTACGGGTCAACAGGAACTGACGAATAAATGAAAATAATATGGGTCTAAGACGTTCCGAAAATTGCTCATCGATCATCTTCGCGCCCGCCGGAGCCTGATGGCGGAACCATGTCGTCTGGCGCTTCGCGTAGCGCCGCGTCTCGCGCTGCGCCCGCGCGACCGCCTCGGCGAGAGGCAGCGTTCCGGCGAGGCAGGCCGCCAGTTCGCGCACGCCGACCGCCTTCATCACCGGCAGGCTCGGATCGAGCCCGCGCGCGACGAGCACCCGCACCTCCTCCAGCGCGCCGCCTCCCTGCTCGACCATCGCCGCGAACCGCGCGTCGCAGGCCTCGTAGAGCGGGCCGCGCGGCGGTTGCAACACGATCGTCGCGATCTCGGCGTCGAGCCGCCGTTCTTGCGCGCCGCGTCGCGCCGCGTCGCGCCATGCGCCGAGCGGCTGGCCGGTCGCCAGCGCCACCTCGTAGGCGCGGATCAGGCGCTGCGTGTCGCCGGGCGGCAGCCGCGCCGCGCCGGCCGGGTCGAGCGCGGCGAGCCGTTCGCGGAAGGCCGCGCCGCCGATCTCGGCGTGGAGCGCGCGAGCGGCGGCGCGGACCTCGTCGGGCACCGGCGGGATCTCGGCGAGCCCTTCGGTCAGCGCCCTGAGATAGAGGCCGGTGCCGCCGACGACGACCGGCAGCTGTCCGGCCGCGGCGGCCGCCTCGATCTCGGCGAGCGCCATCGCCCGCCAGCGCGCGGCCGAGCACAGCTCGGCGCCGTCGAGCACGCCGTAGAGCCGGTGCGGGACGCGCGCCTCGTCCTCCGGCGCCGGCCGCGCCGTCAGGATGCGCAGATCGCGATAGACCTGCATCGAGTCGGCGTTGATCACGGTCCCGCCGAACGCCTCGGCGGCCGCGAGCGCCAGACCGGACTTCCCGCTTGCGGTCGGGCCGCCGATGACGACGATCTTTCCGATGGTCATGCCGGGCACACTCACAGCCTCAAGGGAGGTGCTCTTAGCATCACTCGGGCGATCCCGCCCGCCCGTCATGCGGCTTGTGTTTCGTCCCCGGCTCCCCGATAACCCGCAACATGTCGAACAGTGTCGTCACCCTCATTGCCGCGCCCGCGGGCGCGTCTCGCCTTGATGCCGCGCTCGGTGCCGTGCGGCGGGGGCTGCGGGCGCTCGGCGCCGAGGTCGGGGCAGTCGACTGGCTCGCGCCGGGGATCGCGTGCGACGTGCTGTTTGACGGTCTCGACCTCGATCAGGCGGACGCCGCGGTCGGCGAGGCGCTCGGCGGCCTGCCGATCGACCGCGTCGTGCAGCGCACCGCCGGCCGGCGCAAGCGGCTCCTCGTCGCCGACATGGAGTCGACGATCATCGAGAACGAGATGCTGGAGGAGTTGGCCGATTATCTCGGGCTGCGCGAACCGGTAGCCGAGATCACGCGGCAGGCGATGAACGGCGAAATGGACTTCGTCGCCGCGCTGGAAGCGCGGGTGGCGCTGCTGAAGGGATTGCCGGCATCGGCGCTCGACGACGCGGCGGAGCGGATCCGGCTGATGCCCGGCGCCGCCGCGCTGGTCGCGACGATGCGGCGCGTCGGTGGCGCCAAGGCGGCGCTCGTTTCCGGCGGCTTCCGGTGCTTCACCGACATCGTGCGGGACCAGCTCGGTTTCGACGTCGCCGTCGCGAACGACCTGCCGGTCGAGGAGGGCAGGATCGCCGGGTTTCTCGTACCGCCGGTGGTGACGCGCGAGACCAAGCTGGAGACGCTGAAGCATCTGGCGGCGCAGCATCGATTGCCGCTCGCCGATACGCTCGCCGTCGGCGACGGCGCGAACGACCTGCCGATGATCGAGGCGGCCGGGCTCGGCGTCGCGTACCACGCCAAGCCCGCGGTCGCCGCCCGCGCCCGCGCCCGGATCGATCACGGCGACCTGACCGGGCTCCTTTACGCCCAGGGCTACCGCGCCGAGGACATCGTCACGCCGTAAGGTCGGGCCGGGGCGGCAGACCGGCTCCCAGGGCGCCTGTCAGGTATTCTCTCTGTCGCCGGCCGCGGCCGTACGGCTTGAACGGTTCGAGCGGCTGCTCCGTACCGCCGTCAAAGCGGAGCAGCCGCCGTCCGCAGTCCCGACCCGTTCCGGTCAGCTCTGATCGATGCGCAGAGCGACGAAGCGCAGCTCGCCCTTGCGGTCGACCAGCAGCAGCACCGACTTGCGGCCCGCCTTGCGGGCGTCGTCGATCTTCGCGGCGAGCTGAGCCGGGCTCTTCACCTCCTCCTGCGCGACCTCGACGACGAGGTCGCCCGGCTGGAGGTTCTTCTCGGCTGCCGGGCTATCGTTCGCGACTTCCGTCACGACGACTCCGGCAGCGTCGTCCGCGAGCGAGAATTTCTGCTTCAGGTCCGGCGTGACCGGCGCCAGCGACAGGCCCAGCGCCTTCACCGTAGCCGCCGGTGCGGCCGGCGGGGTGGGCGTGTTGGGCGTCAGCGACGCCTGCTGCTGCTCGTCGTCCTGAAGCTCTCCGACTTTGACGTCGAAGGTCTGCTCCTTGCGCTTGCGCCAGACCGTGACCTTGACGGTCTTTTCGATCGGCGTCTCCGCGACGACGCGCGGCAGCCGGCGCATGTCCGTGATCTCCTTGCCGTCGAAGGTCAGCACGACGTCGCCGGGCTGGATGCCGGCGACCTGGGCCGGTCCCTTGTCGCTGACGCTGGCGATCAGCGCGCCGTGCGGCTTGTCGAGGCCAAGGCTCTCGGCGATCTCGTCGGTGACGCCCTGGATGCGGACGCCGAGCCAGCCGCGGCGGGTGCGGCCGTACTCCTTGAGCTGCGCCACGATCGGCTTGGCGAGCGCCGCTGGGATCGCGAAGCCGATGCCGATCGAGCCGCCCGACGGCGAGTAGATCGCCGTGTTGATGCCGACGACGTCGCCGTCCATGTTGAACATCGGCCCGCCGGAATTGCCCCGGTTGATCGATGCGTCGGTCTGCAGGAAATCGTCGTAGGGACCGGCGTTGATGTCGCGCGACCGGGCGGACAGGATGCCTGCGGTAACGGTGCCGCCGAGGCCGAACGGGTTGCCGATCGCCAGCACCCAGTCGCCGACCCGCATGGTGTCGCTGTCGCCGAACTTGACCGACGGCAGCGGCTTGTCCGTCTTCACCCGCAGCAGCGCGATGTCGGCTTTGGTGTCCTTGCCGACGATCTCCGCCTTGAGGCTGGTGTCGTCGTGCAGGATCACCGTGATCTCGTCGGCGTCCGCGATCACGTGGTTGTTCGTCACCACGAGCCCGGACGGGTCGACGATGAAGCCGGACCCGAGCGAGGTGGCGCGGCGCGGATGCGCGTCCTGCTGCTGACCGCGCGGCTCCCCGCGCGGCATGTTGCGGTCGAAGAAGTCGCGGAAGAACTCCTCGAACGGCGAGCCCGGCGGGAACTGCGGCACGTCGGGGCCGGCCCGCGGCCCGGCGCGGTCCGGGCTTTTCAGCGTCTGCGTGGTGGAGACGTTGACGACGGCCGGCAGCAGCTTGGACGCAAGGTCGGCGAAGCCGTCCGGGGCAGGGCGCGCCAGCGCGGCGGCGCCGCCGATGACGCCGCCATCGAGCGGAGCGCCGGTCAGCAGCATTGCGACCGTGAGGATGGACAGCACGGCGCGGCCCGCGCGGCGCGGCGCTGCGGCCGACGGGATGGAATCGCCGCGGGTTCCGGCGCGAAGGCCGAGGAATCGACTCAAGGGTGATACTCCGTGGGACATGCGCGTACGCATCTTGGGCGCAGCTTAGAGCACCTAACACTACCGGTCATGATCTGCGACACCGCGTCCCTCCGGGTTGCGCCGGGGCGAGGCATGGAAGCGTCGCGCCGGCTCGCCGATGGGCTCGCATCGCCTTCGCCGCCGCTCCTAACCATGCCTCGCCCCGACGCAAC